>JAPLKS010000006.1 GCA_026387915.1 Gemmatimonadota bacterium | reverse complement strand
TGCTGGCCGTCCCGTGTCGCCGACGCTTGATCCGAAGCTCACCGACATCAACCCGTCCGTTCGCGCGGAGCTGCGCGCCCTCGACGCGGAGCTGAAGGCGGCGCAGGGGAAGACGAGCGACAAGGTGACGAAGGCGCACCTGACGGATCTCCGCCATCGCATTGCTGATGCGATCAAGGGGAAGGCCGGGAAGGACGACGAAGAAGGGTGAGTTCGGGCGCCGCGTGATGCGGTGAACAAAAAGGGCCGGTCGCCGTGAGGCGGCCGGCCGTTTTGTTTTGCGGTACGGTTAGTTGATCGTGAGGACGGCGGTTTGGCCACCGCACGTCACGAGGATCTGCACCGTGCCTGCCGACTGTCGAGTGATCAGCGCATCGCGATGGGCTGCGTCGGACGACACATTAATCGCGACGATGCTCTGCGTCTGAGCAGTCCAGTTGAACGTGCAGGAGCTGCTGATGTCGGCACCGAGCGAGTTGAAAGCGGTGGCACGTACTGACGCGACCGTGTTGTTGGTCGAGAGTGTAATGACAGCACTACAACCCGTCGCGGCCCGATCACAAACGGTCAGGCGATCCACAGATCCTGCGGTGACGGTCAGATCCACAGTGTTCGCGGCACCACCCGCCGACGCGGTCACCTTCCCGGTACCCGGAGCGAGCGGCGTCAGCACCCCCGCCTCCGAAATCGTCGCAACATTCAGATTCGAAAAACTCCACCGCACCGTCGACGTCCGCCCCGTCCCATCGTTCACATCCGCGAAGTACTGCTGCGTCCGCCCCACAATCAGCGAATCACTCCCACGCGTGATGTTCACGCCAGTGGGCGTCACCGAAATGGCAGCGCTCGCCGTCAAACCACTTCCGGTCGCGAACAGCGTACCAAAGCCAGTGCCCTTTGCGGAAAACAATCCGGTCGACGACACCGACCCAATGAGCGGATCAGAGAAGGTCCACTGCACCACCGATGCCGCACCCGTTCCATCAGAAACGGCGGCGGCAAACTGCTTGGTGGATCCAATCGTGAGCACAGCAGTCCCAGGCGTCACCGTGATGCTCGTGGGCGACACATGCACCGCAGCGGAGGTACTGATCGCGCCCGACGCCGCAGATGCCGTGATGTTGGCATCGCCCGAGCCGGTCGCCGTAAAGAGCCCTGTGGAGGAAACGGTCCCCACGCTGGCATCCGAGATGAACCAACTGACATCCGACGCCGCACCCGTGCCGTCCGCGACAGAGGCGCGCAGTTGCGCCGTCTTACCCACCTGAAGATTGAGTGTCGTCGGCGACACCGTGATCCCCGATGGTGTCACGGTGACTGTCCCGGTGGCTTTCAGATCGCCCGGCGCGGTCACCGTAACAGTGCCGGTGCCACTCCCACGCGCCGTAAAGAAACCGCTCGACGAAATAAGCCCAGCCGAAGCATTTGAAAATGACCAGGTGACCGGAGTGGAGCCGCCGAGCCCGTCGAGGACATCAGCCTTGAGCTGCACCGTTTGGCCAACCGGAAGCGTGACCGCCCCCGGCGAGAGATTCAACCCAGCCGGCAACACGGAAACAGCGGCGGTCACGCTGAACGTGTCCACCTGCACTTTCACGATCGCCGAGCCTACGGCCTTGGCGGAAAACACACCACTCGTGCTAATGGAGCCAACGGCGCTGTTATCGAGCGACCACGTCATCGCCTCTTTCCCTGTGCCGCCAGTGACCGTCGCGGCAAAGGTTGTGCTCTTCCCCACGAGGAGACTCGTCGCGCCAGGCGTCACCGCGATCTTGCTGATCGGCGGAATCTCCGCACTCGGCGCACTGGTGTCCTTGAGGCAGGCGCTGGCAAACACCACTAATGACAGCGACCACAGGGAGTGCTTCATCAATCTCCTCGCACGTAAAATCCCCCTCGGGCTGTCCCGGGGGTGACAACTATAGACAGTGTATATAGATACGACATTGTTGCCCTAGTTTCCAGTATCGGCAGGAAAAAGGCGTGCGAATAATCTCAGATTTGCCCTTTCAGGCCACCCAAATAAGTGGCAAAATTAGGACTCGCGCATCAACAGCCAGCGTCCCCTAGTACTGGGTACAGCGCCAAAACAGCTAGCGCTCGGCGAGCACACCGAGATTGTGTTCAATCGCCGCCGAGCTCCCGCACTTAGAGACGACCGACAACGGTGCCGAGGTAACGTCCGGCTCCTGTTATACGTTTGTACGTAGTTATAGTTGCTCGCCCACACCCTGCTGCACGGAGTTCCCTGCGATGTCGGTCTCGTTCAAGGTCAACGGCAAAGCCGTTACGGTTGACGCCCCGTCGGATATGCCCCTGCTCTGGGTGCTACGCGACGTGCTCGATCTCAAAGGAACCAAGTTCGGTTGCGGTGTGGCGCAGTGCGGCGCCTGTACCGTGCACCTGAAGGGCGTGCCGGTGCGGTCGTGCCAGATTCCGGTGTCATCGCTCGGGGGGCTGGAAATCACCACCATCGAGGGGCTCTCCAAGGACGGTACGCATCCACTACAGGTTGCGTGGCAAGAGATTGACGTGCCCCAGTGTGGCTACTGCCAGGCCGGCCAGATCATGTCGGCCGCCGCGCTCCTCGAGCAGAAAAAGAAGCCCACCGACGCCGACATCGACCAAGCGATGGGTGGCAATATCTGCCGTTGCGCCACCTACAATCGCATTCGCAAAGCCATTCACCGCGCAGCCGACATCAAGAACGGCGGCGCCTCCACTGCGGCGCCCAGCGGCGCAGCCAAGTAAGGAGACGCCATCATGACTATTTCTCCGATTGTTGATCGCCGCGATTTTCTGCGCGCCGTAGCCATTGCCGGCGGCGGCGTGCTCTTTGGCGCGTATGCGCGCCGGCTCGACGCTGCCCCCGCGGGCGCGCACCTCGCCGACGATCCGTTCGTGCCCAACGCCTTCATTCGCATCATGCCGGACGGCAAAGTCACGATCATCGGCAAAAATCCTGAAGGGGGACAAGGGATCAAGACGTCGCTGCCGATGATCATCGCCGAAGAACTCGATGTGGATTGGAAGATGGTCACCGTTGAACAGGCGATCAGCGATCAGTCCAAATACGGCATTCAGTTTGAGGGCGGCAGTTTGTCCACCCCCATGAACTACGACCTCATGCGCCAGATCGGCGCGGCGGCGCGTTTCATGCTCGTCGCAGCAGCGGCCAAGACGTGGGGCGTTTCGGAGAGCGAGTGCACCACCGCGCACGGCGCCGTGACGCACGCCGCGAGCAAGCGCACGTTGCCCTATGGCAAACTCCTCGCCACTGCGGCCACCATCACTCCGCCGGAGATGGTGCCGGCCGTGAACGGACCGCCGGGCGTTTCCAAACTCCCGCTCAAAGACCCCAAGAACTTCAAGATCCTTGGCACGCGCGTGCCGCAGGTCGACGACAAGAAGATCGTCACGGGGAAGCCGCTCTTTGGCATTGACGTCGTGGTGCCGAACATGCACTACGCCGTGTTTGAAAAGTGCGCCGTGTTCGGCGGCAAGGTCGTGAGCGCTAATGTCGACCGCATCAAGGCGATGCCGGGCGTGAAGGCCGCGTTCGTCGTGGAAGGCGGCGACGCGCTCGACGGGCTGCTCAGCGGTGTGGCGATTGTGGCCGATAGTTGGTGGCACGCCAAGACGGCGCGCGCTCAGCTACAAATCACGTGGAACGAAGGCGCCACGGCGCAAGAGAGCAGCGACGGCTACACCAAGCGCGCGATGGAGCTCTCCAAGCTCCCGGCCGAAAAAGTCGTGCGCAAGGACGGCGACATTGATGCCGCGCTCAAGGGCGCCGCGCACACCGCCGAGGGGGCGTACTACTATCCGTTTATTTCGCATGCGACGCTCGAGCCGCAGAACTGCACGGCGAACTTCAAGGATGGCAAGCTCGAAATCTGGGCGCCCACGCAGATGCCGCAGCCAGGTCGTCAGCTCGTGTCGAAGACGATGGGGATCGCGGAGAACGACATCACCATTCACCTCACGCGTATTGGCGGTGGCTTTGGTCGTCGTCTCAAGAACGACTATATGGTTGAGGCCGCGTGGATTGCGCGTCAGTCCGGTTTGCCGGTGAAGTTGCTCTGGACGCGTGAAGACGATATGCATCACGATCACTATCGCCAGGCCGGCTACTACTGGCTCAAGGGTGGCGTGGACGCCAATGGTGCGCTCGTCGCATGGCGCAATCATTTCGTGATGGATGGCGTCGCGGCGAATCAGTTCCCCGCGCGCTTCATTCCCAACTATCAGCTCGAGACGTCGGCATTGCCGCACGGCGTGCCGATTGGCGCACTGCGCGCGCCGGGCAGCAACGGCCTCGCGTTTGTGATTCAGTCGTTCATTGACGAACTCGCGCACGCTGCTGGCAAGGATCCCCTGCAGTTCCGAATTGATCTCCTGAGCCAGACGCTCGTCGCGTCTACGGGTCCGGCGGACGCACGCATTCTGGACGCCGAACGCATGAAGGGCGTGCTGGAACTGGTGCGCGAAAAGTCTGGCTGGGGAAAGAAGAAACTTCCCAAGGGCACGGGAATGGGTGTGGCCTTCCACTTCAGCCATGCGGGATACTTCGCGGAAGTCGTGCAGGCTACCGTCAGCGCCAAGGGCGTGCTGAAGATCGACAAGGTGTGGGTCGCCGGCGACATCGGCCGTCAAATCACGAACATGAGTGGCGCCGAGAATCAGGGACAGGGCGCGGCCATCGACGGCATTTCCGAAGCGCTGGGGCAGGAGATCACGATCAATGCTGGGCGTGTGGTGCAGAACAACTTCGACACGTACCAGTTGCTCCGCATGCCGGTGGCGCCGCCGGTTGAAGTGCATTTCCGAATGACCGACAATCCGCCGACCGGGCTCGGTGAGCCAGCATTGCCGCCGGTGATTCCGGCGTTGTGCAATGCGATCTTTGAGGCGACGGGTAAGCGAATCCGGTCGTTGCCGATTGGGACGCAGTTGAACGGATGAGTAGTCGCCGGGCCAAGCCGCGTGAAGCGGCAGCAAAGCCTGCGCAAGCGGAGCCGCCGCGTCTGTGGATCGACGCGGCGGTCGCCGCATTGGTGCTCGCGGTGGTGGCGTATCTCGCACGCGCCGCGGTGACGCCCGACGGCGTGGCGTATTTTGAAAACGCTGAACTATTTGCGCGTGGGCAATGGTGGGAGGCGATTCAGGGGTATTGGTCGCCGGGGTATTCGTGGCTCCTGATGCCGGTGGTATGGATTGCCGGCGACGACCGCGCGCTCTTCCTCGCGCTCGCTCACCTCGTTCAGGCTCTGCTCGGCGGTGTGGCCCTTTGGCTCTCGGTCGCTGCCGTGCGGAAGCACGTGCCGGCGATGGCGCAGCGTGCGGTGTTCTGGGCCTGCGCATGGATCATCGTGCGCTGGCTCACGCAGGAACTGCTCACACCTGATCTCTTGCTGTGCGTCATTGTGCTGGCATTTGTCTCGCGCTTTCCCGCGAACTCAGTGCGAGACGAACTGTGGCTCGGTCTGTTGGCCGGCGCCGGCTTTCTCGTCAAAACCAGCATCTGGCCTTGGCTGTTCGCGGCTGCCGCGATTCCGTTGTTTCGCGCGTGGCGCGCTGGTGATTATTCGACGCTTCCTCGCCGCTCCATGGCGATAGGCACGTCAATTATCGCCGCGTTTGTGGTGGTAATGAGCGTGCACGCTGGGCGCCCGACGATCGGAAGCGTTGGGCCGCTCAACGCCAGCTGGTATCTCGGAGATCTCGACCGTCGCACACCCGATACTGATCGAGGCCCGCACGCGACGAAGACCACGATGCACATTCCCATCAGCGCCTCGCTTCCCTACCACGATCTTCGCGGCAGCACGCGCACCTATGCGCCGTGGTCCGACCCCGAGGCGTGGACGCGTGGGATTCCCGAGGCGGCACGACCGTCGCTGAGCGTGCGTCAGGCGCTCAAGAGTTGGACGGAGAACGCAAGCATCGTCGGGCGGTGGATGGTACCACTGGGCGTCGGCCTCGCGTGGTGTGTGCTCTGGCTCGGCGCGCCTGCCTCGGGGAAGACTCGCACCGAAGCGCTTCTCGATCGACCGATGGTACTGGTTGGCGTTCTTGGCACACTGGTGTTCTGCGCCACGCACGCCGAAACGCGGTTGCTCGCTCCGTCGGCGTTGCTCTGCCTGTTCGGTGCGTGGCCCGCAACGGCGCGATACAAATCACACGAGCGCTTTGCATGGGCGCTCAACGCGTGTATGCTCGCAACCATCGTACAGCTCGCCATGTACGTGGCGCCGCTCCCGAAACTCCTCACGGAAAACGTCGCGTTCGAGGCCGACCGGCACCGCTATCTCGACGAACAACTCGCGAGACGTCCTGTGAGTGGCGCGATCATTTACGGACCCGCCGTCAACTGGATGGGCGCGCTCTGGCGCCATCACATGCACGTGGCGGTGCAGGTCGGCGCTGAGGGCGTAGCACAACTGAAGGGGATATCCCAGAACCAACGGCTCGAATGGTTCCACGAACGCTTCGGCCCCGAGGTACTGGGCGAGGGCGAGGCCGTGGTGCACAAGGTGAACGGCCAGGTGCGCGCCGACTGGGAGTTTATCGCCTGGTAGGTACGGCACGACACCAGCGGCGTTGACCACTCGCTTACGCCGTAGTCACGCAAGCCAGCCTACGGCGTCGCCACCAACACCGCCTTCAACGGCAACGCCCGCACCGTCTCCCGCACCGCCGGCAGCGCCACCTCGTGCCCAAAAAACAAATCCGCCCAGTCGGCTAACGCCCAGCCGCGCTGCACGCCGTTCACCCAGAAGCCGCCCACTTCCTGCTGCCCAAAGCCCGGCTCACTCCGACGTGAGAACGGACGCCAGCCTGTTTCGTATTCAAAACTGATCACGCCGCTCCAACGCACCGAGCCGTCCTCGGCGAGAATGGTGAGCGTGTCGCCATCGTGGAGGATGTGCAGGTTTTGGTACGGCCGCGTGGCCGTGGAGTAATCGGTGGTGAACGCCCAGCGTACGCCGTCGGAGCCGGGTTCGTAGCTCCAGTCCAGCGTCCCCTCAATCGGGACGTCGTAGACGATCGTCCGCAGTTCATCGTGGTCGCCGCCGGCTTCCAGCGGGTCAACCATGTGTATCGATTCAGCCACCGTATGACTCTCCCCGATGCGTGAAGCCGCTCTACCCTCAGTAGTTTCGGCCGCTTTCGGCGAATGGTGAGGGGGCTGCGGAATCCGGTATCACATCCTGTGCCGAGCAGATACTATTGGTGCACGGTTCCCGCCTGTCCTTGCATCCTCGATAACGCCACTCGCTCCGCCAATGTCCATCTCACCGGTTGCCCCAAAGTCGACGCCGTCGTTTTCGCTGCGCCGCGCGTTTGAGGAGCAGTGGCCGCCACAGGACCGCAAGGCGCTGGTGATCCTGCTCTACACGGCCGTGGCGATGACCGTGAACTACTACTTCGCGCGCCACGCGAATGCAGTGGCCACGCTCCGCTTGTTCGGCATTGCGCGCGGCGCCGACGCGGCGGCGCGATTTGTGTCAGAGAGCGCCAACCCGCAGTTGCTCGCGTTGCAATGGTGGGTGTCGTTCTTTGTCCTCACGTACATCGTGCTCCCGGCGCTCCTGGTGACGCGCCTCTTTCGCGAGTCGCTCGCCGACTACGGTGTGCGATTCCGCGGGGCCTTGCGCGACTGGAAAATCTTTCTCGCGCTGTTGGTCATCGTCCTGCCGATCATTTGGCATTTTTCCGCGACGCCGGCCTTTCAGAACCGCTATCCGTTTTACCGACTGGCACCGGGGGAACCCCTGAGCGCCGCGCTTTTGACCTGGGAGGCGTTTTACCTCGTGCAGTTTGCAGGCACAGAGTTTTTTTACCGCGGCCTCCTGGTCCAAGGACTCCGCGAGCGGTTCGGCACGCTCAGCGTAGCGGTGATGGTGGTGCCGTACACAATGATCCACTTCAACAAGCCGTTCCCCGAAACGGTGGGCGCGATCATTGCCGGAATGGTGCTGGGTTCGCTGAGTTTCCGCAGCCGCTCCATCGTCCTCGGCGTACTCCTGCACTGGGCGGTAGCGCTCACGATGGACGCGGCCTCCCTTTGGCATCGCGGGGTGCTCTAGACAACCGGCAAGGCGGTTACACGCTTTCGTTATTTCATCCGGCACACCGCGTTTTTCAGCAGAGCTGACGGGGACATTTTGTCTCCTTGCGCACCGTAGACTCGGGGAGACATTTTGCAAGCCGTCACCGTTCAAACGGATGCGGCTTCCCCCAGCGGCACCGCTTTATTGCTTCGATCTGAGTATCGGATCGCGGACGCCGCTCCCACCTCGAGGCCACCTCCGTGCCCCTTCGCTTTCGCTCGCGCCTGCGCCGGCGTGCCGCAACGCTTGCCTTGCTTGCCGGTGCGACCACGGCCCTTGCTCTCGCGTGTTCCGATAACCCCACGGAACCCGGTCCCGTCCAAATACCGCTGAAAGTATCCCCAAAGCTTTTGATATTTGAGCTTCAGGCGACAGGCGTCTCTTCGCTCGCCATCATGACGGTAGATGCGACGTCAAGCCGAGATGATTGGACGCTGACCACCACCATTTCGGGGTCTCCAAGTTTCACCGCCAGGCCATGCACCGACAGCGGCGTGCTCAAGGCGCACTCCCAATGCAATCTCGAAATCACATATCGGCCACCGACGCGCGCGGTTGCCGGCACCCTCCCCGACAGTGCGGTCATTCAGATTCACGCCACCAGGAGTGAAGGGATTGACACGCTCCTGACGGCACTCGTTTTCGGCACCGCGATCCAAGCAGAGCCCTCCCGTCTGCCAAGCGCATTTTCCATCTCACCAAGTCCGTATGATTTCGGCTCCGTGGCGGTGCGGGAGATGCGTTTTTACTTCTTTAACATTACGAACACCTCGTCATACACGGACACGATCGCGACGGTCAGTGTTGCCACCACGCGATTTCCAAACACGTGGATGCTCCAATACCCCCCTACCGGCGGTTGTTCTACGCCAGCAGTCCTTGCGGCGCAGCAAAGTTGCAAGCTTACCGTCTCGTACACCCCACAGGCGGCTGGCAAGGACTCCACCCAGCTCCTCGTGCGCAATAACCGCGGCAACCAGTTCGCGGCGGTGCTCACGGGTGTGAGCGTGGCACCGTCATTTGGAACAACACCCGCAAGCCTCAACTTCAGCCGCACCGCGATCGGCGACAGCACCGGATTGTACGTACAAATTCTCAACAGCGGCAACTCGAATCTTGATGTAACAAGAATCGTGGCGTCCCCTGAGTTCAGCGTCCTCGGCGAGTGCGTGAACTCGATACGTCCCAATACCGCCTGTACCATCCTGGTGTGGTTCAAACCCACTGGCAAAGGGCGCCGTTTGGGCACTCTGAGCTTCACCGATAACGCGGAGGGAAGTCCGCACCGCATGGCGCTCACCGGCCTCGGTGGCCCGCCAGTCCCGGAGGTCCGACTCCAGCCGTCGAGCATTGACTTCGGCGCCGTTCAGCTCGGTGCGACAAGCTCACCACAATCAATCGTCTTCTCGAACGTCGGAGACGCGCCGCTCCTTCACTGGCGCCCAGGGTTGCTCAGCGACCAGGCGACGCCAGGCAATTTCATCGTCACGTGGCAGGACGGCAACTGCCCCACGACGTTGGCCATCAACGCGTCGTGTACTGCCACCGCGCTGTTCCAGCCAACGCACATTGGAAGCCAATCCGGCACATTTAGCATCTTCGATCTCACCGACGGCGAGGTGGAGTACAAAGTCGCTCTCGCCGGACATACGCCCAAGACGGCGATCGCGGTGATCACCCCGGACAGCATCGGGTTTGCCCCGACAGCCGTGAACGCGACGCAGAGCGCCCTGGTCCACATCTCCAATGGGGGTGACACGACGCTCACGGTTCATCCGTCCGCAAACCTCGCGCCGCCATTCTTCCTGCCCCTCGTGGGGCTAACGTGCAACTATCATTACGGCGCCGACGGCATTTTCTATGAAATCGCCCCCAACACCGGATGTGGCGTCCCCGTATTCTTCGAGCCGACCGTAGTCGGCTCGTTTGCCAGCTCGCTCACCTTTACCTTCGATGCGGCCGGTAGCCCAAAAGTGGTGAAGCTCACCGGAAAAACAGCGGAGCCAAAAGCCGTCTTCGACTCCACCTCGCTCAACTTTGGCCGAGTGACCGTCGGCGATACGAGCGCGTCAAAAGTGCTCGCGCTGACCAATACCGGTGACGCGACGCTCCACATCAGTACCGTTGACGCGAGCGCGCCGTTTTCGCTGCGCGCTACCAACTGTGGAAAAACGCTTGAGCCGCTCGCGAAGTGTACCTTCACACTGTATGCGGCTCCCACGAATACGGTGCCCTCCACCGGCACTTTCACAGTGGCGTCAGACGCCGCGTCGAGCCCCACCAAGGTTCCGCTGTCGTTGGATGCGCACCATCCAGGATGGCTCGCCTACTCGGACTCGGCGCCGGCCTTCGGAAATGTTCCGATTGGTACCACGGCAACCAAGACCGTGACGATATCGAATGCGGGAGGTTCGGCCGTGGAGGTGGGCGTCCTCGGTCCCACCCAGCTTCCGGAACTCAATGGGACGAACTCGTGCCCTCCCTCGCTCGATCCCAATAAATCCTGTTCCGTCAGCCTAACCTTTAGTCCTACAGGTACCACGGGTTCCCGCTCGTGGCCGTACGTGGTGCGCCGTCGCACCAACCTCGCTGAGGGATACAAGAACGACACCCTCCGCGTGACCGGCACCGCCACCGCCGCGACCACAAAACTCAGCGTCACGCCGTCGTCCGTGACCTTTGCATCCGTTCCGGTCGGCGTGACAATCAACGGCAACAGTAATGTCACGCTCCGGAACAGCAGCACAAGCGCCATCACCATCAAGTCGATGACCACCGGCAGTACGATCTTCGCCGTGAGCAACGCCTGCTCAAATAGTTTGGCGGCCGGCGCCTCGTGTACCGTGATCCCCCTGTTTACCCCCGCCGCAGTGGGGCCGGTCACGGGGAGTATCTCCATCGTACACACCGGCAGTAGCACCGGGGCCGACACCACGTCCGTGGTCGCGCTCAGCGGCACCGCCACCTCTGCGGTCACCGTCCAACTCAGCACGTCGAGCCTGCAGTTCCCATCCACCGCCGTCGGCTCGCAGTCGGCCGTCCAAACCATCACAATCACCAGCCTCGGCGACCAGCCCCTGCGCATCAACGACGTTCGGGTCATCGGCGGCGACTTCACACAGACCTCCGATTGCGTGAACGCCATCTTGCCGCGCCCCAACGTCTGCACGATCAACGTGACCTTCGCGCCGAGAACCGCCGCCGATCTCACCGGCGGAATCGAAATTACCGACAACGCCAACATCGGTCAGCAGTCGGTGCGCTTGAGCGGCACGGGCACTTCAGGTGGTGGTGGTGGTGGTGGTGGCGGCGGCACACCCACCTTCTCCGTCAGCCCATCCGACCACGACTTTGGCACCATCACGGGCGGTTCACCCGCCGTCAGCAAAACCTTCACCGTCACCAACACCGGCGGCGGCTCGCTCACCTTCTCAAACTTTGAGTGGTCCACCACCATGGGCACGGGGAACACCACGAGCACCGAAGGCTTCACCGTGAGCAACGGCTGCCAAGGCGCGTCACTCAGCGCCAATCAAAGCTGCACCTTTACCGTCACCATCAGCGGTGCGACGGCACGCAACGAAGCGGGGCCGCACAACGACTGGTTCGAAATCACGCACAACGCCTCGGGGTCGCCGAGTAGCGTCGGCGCGCAATACTCGAGACCATAACGCGGCACGGCCGCCGGCCCAGCACGGCAACCGCAACAATCGAAGCACGACCAGCAGTAACAACAGCAACAACATCAGCAACATCAGCAACAACAGCAACAACAGCAGCAACAACAGCCGGGGCGTGACACGCACAGCGTGTCACGCCCCGGCTGCCATTAATTCTTCGTCACCGCCAACCCACTCACCACCACTTCCGTGTTGTGCCCAAAGCGAAGCCCGTACACACCATCGTACGACTTGAGCTTGCCGGCCCCAACCGCTTCCGCCTTGTCATAACCCGCCACCACCACGCCATTGATCGCGCACTCCACGCGATCACCCTTCACCGACACGGCAATCTCCTGTGTCACGGGCTGCCCCTTGGCCGTGGCCTTGTGCACCGCATCGCTGGCGCCGCCGCGGCCACCGTTCAGACGAAACGCCGCGGGCCCAAAGCCGCGCACGATGAACGTACCGCTGCCGTACGCCGCGCAGTACAACAAGCTCTGCCCATCGGTGCCGAGATCATTGCCGCCAATCATGATGCCATACGGATGCGGGTGATCGTTCAAGTTCTGGTACTGCGGCTCCGTAAAGGTGGCCTTCACCGTGTAGTTCCCCGACGCCTTGTTGGCGGGATTCCAATACGTCGTGGCCGGCCCCGTGGTCACATGAAAACCCTTGCCCTCAGCGGCGAACTTGGCGCTGGCAATCGTGAGGCCAGCCTTCTCCTCGCTGGCGTCGATCTTCCCCGCCCATCCCGCAACGGAAATGCCGCCACCGGCCACGGTGCGCGAAACTTCCGCGGGCTGCGCCTGCGACTGCGCGCGCGCCGGCACCAAGAGGGCCACGGCGGAAAGAGCGACACCAGCGACAGTGGCACGAGCGAAACGATGCATCGAGAAACCCCCTAGTAGGTGATTGTACATCCCTGATGATGATGAGGGCGAGGACATGTCGCTAGTGTGTCCGAAAAACGACAACGCCCCATCGTCCGAAGACGATGGGGCGTTGTTCCGTCAGCGATCGACGTTTCCGCTACAGTTCTGCCGCGTCAGCAGCAGGAACGGACTTTGGCCGACCGGGCCGCGAAAAGTGATGTCGCGGTTCGGGTGGCCGAGCGCGGACTTCCAGCAGGTTTTCGTAGTAAGCAATGATGCGCGCCTTGACCGAGGCTTCTTTGTCTCCATCAGCCATTTCGAACGGCGCGTAGCGTTGCTGGTCCCTAGAAACAGCGAACCACCACCACCATCCTGCCGGTGCAGCCGTGCGGCGCTCCACCGTGCATTCGTACGTGCGGCCGTCGTGGTCGAACGTGAATCCCTGCTTCATCAACTGATCTCCGCGGGAAGTTCGAGACGTCACTTAGGAAATCTTGGTGACGTTCTCAGCGGCGGGACCCTTCTGCCCCTGGACCACGTCGAATTCCACGCGCTCGCCTTCGCCGAGCGACTTGAAACCCGTGCCCTGAATGGCCGAGTGGTGCACAAAGCAATCCTTGCTGCCGTCTTCCGGCGTGATGAAGCCAAAACCCTTCGCATCGTTGAACCACTTGACCGTGCCTGTCGTACGCATTGCAAAACTCCTGGTGTGTTAAAAAAGTCCTCGGAGTCCGGCCAAGCCGTACGTCCGCTGACGCCTGATCAAAGACAAAGGGCCTCGCGCAAGAGCGAGGCCCCTGTGATCAGTCGGGCCGGCGCGCCCTATGCGCGCTTAGCCTGTCCATAAGTATGTGGTATGGCCGCGGAAAAAGCGAATGTTCGCAACCCCCTAAATGAAGGGCCTTGCCGCAATGCACCGTAACTCCATACATAGCAATCAGTTAGCCTCAATCGCGCGCTCCGTCGTCGCAACCGCGTACAGCTTCCCCGACTCATCCGTCAACGCCGTGCTGACGATCATCACGGGAATTGTCGCACCACTCTTCGTCAACCGCTCGGTGCGATACGGCTGCAACACCGTCGCGCGGCTCAACTGCATGAGCTTCTCGAGCGCACCCGAGCGCTGCGACTCCGGAATGCGATCGTTCACATCCATCTGCAACGCTTCGGCTTCGCTCCATCCATACAACGCGACCGCGCCTGGGTTCCACGCGATCATGCGCCCAGTCAGATCCTGCACCGTAATGGCATCGTGCGCATCGCGCACCACCACCGCGAGTCGCATGAGTTCATTGGCCTTGGCCAGCGCCTCGCGCACCTTGGTCATCTCCGTGATGTCGAGGAAACTGATCACGGCGCCTTCAATGACATTGTCGAGCGTGCGGTACGGTTGAATGCGCATCGTGTACCGGCGCCCGTCAACGGTGGCGACTTCGGCCTCGCGCGGCACTAACGTTTCGAGTACCGCGCGCGCGTCATCGGCGAGACGGTTAACCCCAACGAGATTCGACGCGATGTGCGACACCGGCCGCCCCACATCACTCGGCATGAGATTCGTGATGGCACTCGCCGCCGGCGTAAACCGTAAGATGCGCAACTGGTGATCCACGAATACCGTGCCGATGCCGGTGCCGCCGAGCAGGTTGTTCATGTCGTTGTTCGAGCGCGAGAGGTCCGTGACCTTCGTCTGCAACTCGACGTTCACCGTTGACAACTCTTCGTTCACCGACTGCAACTCCTCGCGCGAGGTTTCCATTTCCTCGTTCGTGGACTGCAACTCTTCGTTGACCGACTGCATTTCTTCGTTGGCGCTGCGCAGTTCTTCGGTGGAACTCTGCAACTCTTCGTTGGCGGCCAGGAGGTACTCTTCCTTGTATCGCAGTTCCTGCTTGAGCGCCGCTATGCGTGCGTCGCTGTCACCGTGCCCCTCGATTGGGCCAGCGGGTTCGACCGCGGGCGGCGTGGGCGCCTCGTCGAGCACCACCAAGAACAATGAGTCGCCGCTGCCAGGATGGGCCGTGACGGCCACGACAGGGCACACGGTCAAATTCACGAGCGTGTGATGACCGTTTGTTTTCACGCGCAACCCAAAGTGTCGCGTAATTTCGCGCGTGGTCACTGCATGGTGGAGGGCGGCGGACAGGACGTGACGCAATCCGTCGCGCGCCATCTTGAGGATGTTGCTGACGCCGGCCTCGCCAGGACTTGGCTCCAGATACATTCCCGTGCGGCCATGCAAGTACAGGATGTCGCCCCACTCATTGACGAGCGCAGCGGCTGGTGCCACCTGCTGTAGCAACACGCGCTCGGCGAGTTCCCGCAGCGATGGTTTTCCAGGCGGATGCAGAACGGAAACGCCGCTCGCCGGGAGTGAGGGGGAGACCGGAGACAGACTCTGGCTGAAGGTGGGCGCAGGCGCGCCGGCGACCGTCTCGAGCCGCCGAAACATTTTGGCCTTGCGATCCACTGGGGCGAACAGATTCTCGAACTCGCCAACCCCTTCGCTCGAGCCGAGAAAGAGCAGGCTCCCCGGCTTGAGCGCGTAGTAGAAGATCGGCATAAGCCGCTTCTGCAAATCCGAGTTCAAATAGATGAGCAGGTTGCGGCAGCAGAGCAGGTCGAGCCTGGAGAAGGGCGGATCCTTGATGAGATCCTGCTCCGAGAAGACCATCATGTCGCGGATGGACTTATTGATGCGATAGGTGCCCTGGTCCGCGTCCGTCGTAAAAAATCGCGCGAGCCGTTCCGGCGACACGTCGGCGGCGATATTGGCCGGATACACGCCCGCGCGGGCAATATTGATGGCGCGCCCGTCGATATCGGTCGCGAACAGCTGCACCGGTCGGCTGATCTTCTCCGACTCCATGTGCTCGGCGAGCAAGATCGCCACGGAGTACGCTTCTTCGCCGGTGGAACAGCCCGCGCACCAGACACGAATGACGGCGCCCGGTGACGACTGCTTGAAGATCGCGGGAATTCCTTCTTTCTCGAGCACCCGGAATGCGTCGGCGTCGCGAAAGAAATTCGTCACGCCAATGAGCAGGTCGCGAAAGAGCGCCTCAACTTCGTGGGGCGTTTGCTGCAAGTATTTGGCATACTCTTCCGCCGATTCAATCTGATGCACGCTCATGCGGCGTTCGATGCGACGGTTCACGGTGTTCGGCTTGTATTGCGAAAAATCGTGGCCTGTGTGTGCGCGCAACAGCACGAAAATTCGTTTGATCGTTGAATCCGAGAGGGCGCCGAGCGCGCCCGTCATCGGCTCAAGGCGCCCGAACGCACGATTGACGTAGCCCATCAACTTGGCGGGCATATCCGTCGGCGCGAGTTGATGATCCACCATGCCGGTCGCAATGGCGCTCCGTGGCATGCCGTCGAAGGCCGCGGTCTCTGGCGTTTGGGCAAGCACCATGCCGCCCGCGCCCTTGATGGCACGCACGCCAAGCGCGCCGTCGCTGCCTGTGCCGGAGAGCACGATACCGATGGCAAAGCGGCGTTGGTCGTCCGCGAGGGAGCGGAAGAAGAAATCGATTGGCAGCCGCTGGTGGCGCGGTTCGACGGGGTCGAGCAGTTGGAGGCGTCCGTTGAGGAACGCCATGTCGCGTCCGGGCGGAATGATGTACGCGCAGTCGGGGCGCACCGCCATGCCGTCTTGGACTTCAAACACCTGCATCCGGGTGTAGCGCCGAATGATTTCCGTGAGCAAACTCTTGTGATCGGGCGCGAGATGCTGCACGAGCACGAACGCCATGCCGGTGTCTACGTCGGCCGGCATGCTGGCAAAGAATGCCTCAAATGCGGCGAGCCCTCCGGCCGACGCGCCGACACCCACCACCGGAAAGCCTGGGGACGTCGGCGCGAGTGCGGCGCGCGCCGCGGCGGCGCTGGCCGCGAGTTGCGCGAGTGACGATTCAGTGAGGGCGGTGTTGTCCATCGCGGTGTCGGCCACGACCGGCGTCGCTGGCGTCGCTGGCGTTTCGTGCACCGGGGTCGCGCCCCGCTTCCCGCTCTTTTTCTTGCTGGGCATGTTGCGTCGGCGGTCGAAGAGAATATGCTACGCGCCGGCCGGCCGCGGTGGGCAGGCGGGTGAACGCCCACCAAGCGCGCGCAATGGCGCGCTATGAGCGGTCGAGTTCGGCGCGCACGGTTGCTCGAATCTCTTGCAACCTAAACGGTTTGGCCACGAACGGGCCTTCCGGAGGCAGTCCGTAGCGTTCGATCATGTCGTCGGCGCGGTACGCGGACATAAACACGCACTTGAGCGAGGGGCGCGTGGCCTGCAAGGTGCGCATCAAATCTAGGCCGTTCATTCCGGGCATGACCACATCGGTCAGGAGCAGATCGAGTCGCGGCTCGGCGGCCGCGAAGCGGACAGCATCGGCCGGGCTCCGAGCGGCGATCACGCAGTATCCCTCCTCTTCCAGCACACGCTGCGCAAAGAGCAGGAGTCCCGCGTCGTCCTCGACGAGCAAAATCGTCTCCTGACCACGCGACCCGTGCCGAGGGGTTTCCGCATCGGCTTCCGCAACGGGTTGGGGGAATTCCACTAGATCTTTTCCGTAGCGCGGCAGATAGATGTCGAAGGCGGCGCCCCTTCCTCGTTCGCTGTGCACGGTGATGAATCCGTGCATCTGGTGCACCGCTCCGTACACGGCGGCGAGGCCGATCCCTGTGCCTTTGCCTACGCCCTTGGTGGTGAAGAACGGCTCGAAGATGTGCGGGAGTACCTCTTGGGAAATGCCGGATCCGTCGTCGCGCACCGTCAGGCGCACATAGTCGCCAGGAACCGCCTCGGGCTTGGCGACGTGCCCTGCCTCGCCAATGATTTCGTTGCTGGTGGTCACCACGACCGAGCCCGAATCACCGATCGCGTCACGGGCATTCAAACAAAGGTTTGTGAGGATGTGGTCGAGTTGGATTGCGTCGGCGAGCACCGGCCACAAATCCGCGGCCGGCGCAAACTCGAGATGCACGTTCTCGCCGATGACGCGCCGCAGCATTTCAAGCGAGCCGTTCACGACGTCGTTCACGTTTAACGCGCGCGACTCCAAGCGTTGTTTTCGCGCGAAGGCGAGGAGCGATCTCGTGAGGTCGGCCGAGCGAGAGCCAGCGGCGTGAATCTCGAGGAGCCCCGCGCGCCGCGGTGAATCTGCGGTCTCATGCGCGAGGGCAAGTTCTGTCTGACCGAGGATGACGGCCAGCATGTTATTGAAGTCGTGCGCGATTCCGCCGGCCAGCTGCCCCACCGACTCCATTTTTTTTGCGACTGCCGCACTTGCTCTTCGAGTACGAGGCGTTCGGTGAGATCCTGTTTGACGGCAATAAAATGTGTGATGGCGCCTTGCAGGCCGATCAGCGGCGTGATTGTCTCCGCTTCGGTGTAATGGGTGCCATCTTTGCGCCGGTTGACGAGCTCGCCGCGCCAGGTTTCGCCGCGGAGAATCGTGGACCAGAGATTCTGGTAGAATCCGGGTCCCTGTGCACCGGAGTTGATCAGTTCGCGGAACGTCTTGCCGACGGTTTCCTCAGGCGAATATCCGCTCATCGCCCCGAAGGATGCGTTGGTCCACACGATCACGCCCTTCGCGTCGGTGATGACAATGCCGTTCGCTGCCGCCGAGAGGGCGGCGCTGTGCAGGCGGATGGCGGCATCGGCTTGGCGCGCGGCCGTCACGTCGTGCAGCGAGGCCAGCATGGCGGGGATACCGTCGAATACGACCGACGTTTGCTGCACCTCCACGTTCAGATTGCTGCCGTCGAGTTGCTGAAAGACGAGTTCGAGCAGCAACGCATCAATGCCCTCGGCGGAGACTTTGCGCATGCGCCCGCTCGACAGCTCGCGGTACTCCGGATGCACCCGATCCAATATGGGGGTGCCGACCAGCTGGCTCGCGGACGTTGCTCCGAAGAGGCGCACGGCGGCGGCATTCACGTACACGATCACGCCGTCGCGGTGCACAATCAGCGGCTCATACGACCACTCCACGAGCCCGTGATAGCGCGCTTCGCCCTGGCGCAGTTGCTCCGTGGCTCGCTTCCGCGCGGTGAGATCGGTGTACACCACCACGCAGTTGTAGGCGGGGAGGCGGAGCGGAGCGGCGCGGCACTGACCTCTGCCCAGGTAATGGCGCCGTGAGCCCCGACGAGCCCCACTTCCACGTTCCGCACCGCGCGCTGTTCTTGCACGGCCCGTGCGGCAGGAAACTCTTCTGGCGGCATGGGGGTGCCGTCGGCGCGCAGGTAGTTCGGCGAGACAAAATGCCCGGTTTTGAGCTGAACCGGCGGAGCACCCAGCATCCGCTCGAATGCTGGGTTGTACGACGACATGGTGTTATCGGGGTGCACAATCGCAATGCCGACCGGAGCGAGTTCGACCAAACTCTGCAGCTTTTCTTCGCTCGCATGGTGCGCGGACTCTGCCTTGATGCGCGCGGTGATATCGGTGATCGACAGGAGGCAAACCTTGGCGCCGTCGGTGGTTGGGGCGAGACTCGCCGCGATATGCACCCACAGCGTAGTCCCGTCGCGCTTATCTGCCCGCACGTCAACGGGTGGGGTGCTACCGAGCGAGACTAAGCGCTGGCGTAGCAGAAAGAATGTGTCGCGATCGCGTGGATCGAGGTAGCGCGAGAATGCCGTACCCACTATGGCTGAGCGGGTGGCGCCCAGCATGGTTCCGGCGAGCAGATTCGCGTGCACGACGAGTCCCGATTCCGCCACCGTGACGTAGCCGACCGGCGCAAAATCATAGAGATCCACAAACTGCGCACGCGACTCTTGGAGAGCGGCCTGCGCCACACGCAGTTCCTCATTCTGCATCTCGAGCTCAATCTGGTGCACACGCAGTTCGTGCAAGGCGCGCTTCACCACATCGGCCGCAGGGGAGAGTTCGGTTGGAAGGCGATCTGCAATCGATGCCAGTTCGGCAAACCGCGCTTCGGCGGCCGCGCGGAGGGGAGAACCAAGCGTGCTGGCTTCCGCCGTGTCAGGCGTAGGCGTTGCCGGCACCGGGGGGAGCTCGTTTGCGAGCGGCGCGGAACGTTTTTTCGGAGGCACTAAGGGCTCGTCCTTCGATACGGCCAAATGCAGTCACAATCGAGTGAGTGGAATACATAACTCATTGGAGTGGTTCTCGTGATAGGGCAAAATGTCCGTCCCGGCAGTCAGGTTATCCCTGCAGGGGAACCTGGCTTTCTACTGGACGGCGGGCCGCTGCGGCATATGTTGCCAGTTGCGCTTCTTCCATAGAGAGAACCCATGGTCAGCATTCGTTTTCCGGCGGTGCTCGTCGGCCTTGCTCTGCTCCTCCCCGCACCGCGGCTCGTGGCACAGGGCAGCTTTCCGTCCGCTTCGGTGGACTCGGTTTTTTCGGTATACAATCGCACGGATCGGCCGGGGTGCGCGGTGGGGGTGTACCGCAATGGCCGCGTGGTGTACTCCCACGGTTATGGCATGGCAGAGCTCAACCAAGGGATCGCCATAACTCCCAAGACGGTGTTTTACATCGCCTCGACGTCCAAGCAGTTCACGGCGGCGAGTGTGATGCTACTCGCCACGCAGGGCAAGCTGTCGCTCGACGATCCCGTGCGGAAGTACGTTCCCGAACTTCCCGCCTATGCAGACGGCGTCACGCTGCGCCACCTCGTGCATCACCTCAGTGGCATCCGCGACTACCTCGGGCTCTGGGCGATATCGGGCCGCTTGGGGGGCGACGAAATCCCCGAAGAACAAGCGCTCGATCTAATTGTGCGCCAGAAGGGGCTCGACTTTACGCCGGGGAGCCACTGGGCGTATAGCAACTCCAATTATTTCTTGCTCTCGGTGATCGTGCGGCGCGTGACTGGTGAGTCGCTGCGCGACTATGCCAATCACAGCCTGTTTGAGCCGCTCGGCATGCGCGACACGCACTTTCACGACGACCGCACGATGATCGTGCCGCGCCGCGCCGAAGGGTATGAGCCCAATGGCACCGGCGGATATCGCATTGTGCGAACGAGTTTCGCACTGGTGGGCGACGGCGGTCTTCACACGACGGTCGAAGACTTGGCCAAGTGGGATGAAAACTTTTTCAATACGACGGTGGGCGGCGGCGCGTCGTTTGTGCAGCGCCTATATACCCGTGGGGTGCTGAGCAGCGGCGACACCACGGAGTACGCGGCAGGCCTTTTCATAAAGCCGTACCTCGGGCTACCAACGGTGAGTCACGGTGGATCGTTCATTGGATTCCGAGCGGAGCTGCTCCGGTTTCCGTCGGCGCACACGTCCGTCGGCATTCTGTGCAACGATTACACGGCCGACCCCTCGGCGATGGCGCTGGCGGTGGCGAATGTGGTGCTGCGGGATGCGTTTGCGAGGAGCGCGGCGCCGAGTGCGACGGCTCAGAGCGGTGCGGGGGCAAGCGCTCAGGCCGCGCAACGCCCGAGCGACCGCTTTGTGGGACGCTTTGAGTTCCTTCCCGGCGTGGCCGCGAGCATCGAACGAGCCGGTAACGGCCTCAGCATGAAGGCGATGGGGCGCGACTGGCCGCTCGCGGCGCTCAACGACTCGACGTATTCCGCTGATGGATTACCGGGCACGCTCGCGTTTCGCAGGCTCGCCGATGGACGCACGGGGCTGATGGCGTCCGCGACGATGGATGCGCCGGCCGCACCGTTGTTACCCGCACCGGTGCTCTCGGCGGCTGACCGTGCGCGATTGGTTGGTTCGTATTTCAGTGAGGAGTTGCAGGCGACGTACGTCGTGAAAGAGCGCGATGGGCAGCTGATGGTGCGCGGCGGCTACGGCGATTGGATGTCGATGGAGCCGTTTCAACCGGATCAGTTCTCGACTGGGCAGGCCAAGGCGACGGTGTTGCGCGATAAATCCGGAAGAGTGACGGCGCTCGTACTCGACGCGTCGCGGATGAAAAACATTCAATTGGTGAGGGTACGTTGATGCGCCGGTTCCTGATTACCGTGCCTCTGCTGGTAGTACTGGCTGCGCCGTCCGCGCTCGAGGCGCAGGCGGTGGACTGCTCCACGCTGAACGCTCCAGCAGCCGACCACGCCAACATGGATCACGCGGCGCATCAGGCGCTCATGCAACAGTGCGCCGTGCCGGAAAAACTTCCGACGCGGCCAGGGCAGGCAGCGTTCGGCGCGATCTCAGAGATTGTTGGATTACTCAAGGCCGATCCCAAGACGGATTGGTCGAAGGTCAACATTGAGGCGCTACGGCAGCATTTGATTGACATGGACGAGGTGACGATGCGTTCTCGCGTGGCGCAGCGCTCCGTCCCCGGCGGATTTGAAGCCGATGTCACGGGGAACGCCAAGACGATGGGGGCGATTCGCCGGATGCTGGGCACGCATACCAAGATGTTGAGCCAAGGGATGCCGTATCGCGCCACGGCCACGGAGATCAAGGGTGGCGCGCGGATGGTTGTGGTGGCGACGGATGCCAACGACGCGGCGCAGGTGGCGCGGATTCGCGGCCTTGGGTTTATGGGGATGATGACGGAAGGGGATCACCACGTGCGGCATCACCTCGCGTTGGCGCGCGGGGATGCGGACGCGCATAAGCACTAGGGCGCGCGCCGCGGGCGGAACGGGAGGGGTTCGTCTACAAAAGTCCGGTAGTCGGCCGTGAGCTCCTCCCCCGCCCTGATGCGCCGGAGCGCGCGAAAGCGGCCGTCCTCGCCCGCCTCGAGGTTGGGGCGGTCGGCGTGATTCACGTACCAGCCCACTGAGAGCATGTTGAGCGTGGGCGGCACGCCAATCTGGCTGCCGGAGACCATGCCGAAGTCCTCGTAGAGGGCGCGAATGGCCTTGGGCATCCGCCGTACGGCGGCCCGCGACCGCCACACCACGCGCTCGCTCTCGCCGTGGAAGACGAGCGTCCCGGCTGGAATCGCGCGAATGGCGCGCACGCCCACGCCGTGGATACGCGAGGGCCCGATGCGGGCGTAGACGCCGTCGTGCGGCGCGCTGGTCTTCATGTGGCCTGCCTCTGAGGGTGGTGGAGCTGAGGGCAAGATAACGCGCCTGGTGTCGCCGACCACCACCGGCGGCGGCACCGCCGGCCGACTTGCGGCCCGCTTGCGGCCGGCTTGTGGCCGGCTTGTGGCCGGCTTGTGGCCGGCTTGTGGCCCGCGCCGGATTTTCGCTGGCAAAACGCCTGCTCTTCTGTTCAATTGCAGTCGCGCGGGAACCGCGCGGTGGTATCGCGGTGGTATCGCGGTGGTATCGATGTTTGCGCGGCCCATCCGCGCGTCCTGCTTGTGCCTGTTTGTGCCTGCGCGGCCAATCCGCGCATCCTTATTGTGCCTGCGCGGCCCAACGGCTCGCGTTCATCCCGAGACATGTCATGACACGATTCAAGAATAAGATTCTCTTCGTCGGCTACGGCGCCGTGGCCGAATGCGCGCTGCCGATTCTCTTCAAGCACATCAAGGTCGCGCCCGAGAACGTCACGGTCATGGACTTTGAGGATCGCGCCGACAAGCTCAAGAAATGGACCGCCAAGGGCGTCCACTGGGTGCGCGACCGCGTGACCAAAAAGAATATGGGCTCGCTCCTCGCCTCGTATGTGGGCGCAGGCGATGTGGTGATTGACCTCGCGTGGAACATTGACGCCTGCGAAATCCTCGACTGGTGCCACACGCACGGCGTGCTCTACATCAACACCTCCACCGAACTGTGGGACCCCTACGCCGCTGGCCCCAAGCAGCATCCCACCGAGAAGACGCTCTATTGGCGGCACATGAACGTCCGCCGTATGATGGCCAAGTGGAAAACCAAGGGCCCGACGGCCGTGCTCGAACACGGCGCGAACCCGGGACTGATCTCGCACTTCACCAAGCAGGGGCTCCTCGACATTGCCACCGCCTCGCTGGCCGATAAGAAGTTCAAGGGCAAAAAAGCCGAACTCATTGGCGAACTCGCGCAGACGCAGGCGTGGAACCACCTCGCGCACCAACTCGGCGTGAAGGTCATCCACTGCTCCGAGCGCGACACGCAAATTTCGAACAAGCCCAAGCTCGTGGACGAGTTCGTGAATACGTGGAGCATCGAAGGCTTCCGCGAGGAAGGACAGACCACTTCCGAAATGGGTTGGGGCACGCACGAGAAGGAACTGCCCGCGCACGCCTTCAAGCACAAGGAAGGCCCCAAGAATCAGATCTGCCTCGCGCGTATGGGCATGGATGTGTGGGTCCGCACCTGGGTGCCGAACTACACCATCCGCGGGATGGTCGTGCGTCACGGCGAAGCGTTCACCATCTCCGATCATCTCACGGTGTGGGAGAAGGGGAAAGCCGTGTACCGCCCGACGGTGCACTACGCCTACTGCCCCACCGACGCGGCCATTGCCTCGCTCAACGAAATGCGCGGCTACGACTACAAGCTGAACGACAATCAGCGCATCATGAATGACGAAATCACCAGCGGCTCCGACATCCTCGGCGCCCTGCTGATGGGCCACCCGTATCAGTCGTGGTGGACGGGCAGTGATTTGAGCATTGAAGAATCGCGCCGCTTGGTGCCGCACCAGAATGCGACCACCATGCAGGTCGCCATTTCCGTAGTGGCCGCCACCTCGTGGATGATCGAGAATCCGGATATGGGCGTGGTGGTGCCGGACGACCTGCCGCACGAGTACATCCTCGGCATTGCCAAGCCGTACCTCGGTAAGTTCATCTCGACGCCGTCGGATTGGACACCGCTCAAGAACTACCAGAATCCGTTCCCGGGGTACAACAAACCGGACATGGACAAGAAAGACCCGTGGCAGTTCAAGAACTTCCTCATGAAGGACGGCGAATGATTTCGAAGGCTCGGCTGCAGAAACTGGCTGAGGAGCACGGCACGCCGCTGCTCGTGATTGACCACGACGAGCTGCGGAAAAACTTCCAGATGTTTCGGAAGTACCTGCCGCGCGTGCAACCGTATTTTGCCGTCAAGGCAGGGGCGGATCCGGCGATCGTGCGCACGCTCTTTGAAGAAGGGGCGAGCTTTGACGTGGCGTCGATGCCCGAGTTCAAAGTTGTGTACGAGAAGATCAAACATTTGCCGGCGCGCGAGCGTCAGCAGTGGATCTGGGACAAGATCATCTACGCCAACCCGATCAAGCCGGTTGAGACGCTGCGGGAGCTCAACAAGTACAAGCCGCTCGTGACGTTCGACAACCTTGACGAAATCGAGAAGATCAAGGAGCACGCGCCCAAGGCTGGGCTCGTGTTGCGGCTCAAGGTGTCGAACACGGGCGCGATGGTTGAGCTGTCGTCAAAGTTCGGCGCGTCGCCCGGCGAGGCGGTGGATTTGATTCTCGAAGCCGACCGACGCGGGCTCGTGGTGGAGGGGATCAGCTTTCACGTGGGCAGCCAGACGACGAACTTCCAGAACTACGTCGAGGCGCTGAACCTCACCGCGGACATTTACGCGGAAGCCAAGGCTCGCGGCTACACCAAGATGAACCTGGTGGACATTGGCGGCGGCTTCCCCGCTCCGTACGACAAGACGGTGCGTCCCTTCCGCGAACTTGCGCGACTCATCAACTCCGAGATCAAGCGCCTGTTCCCAAAGAACATTGAGATTCTCGCTGAGCCAGGTCGTTTTTTTGTGGCGACAGCGGGCTACTCGGTGTCGAAGATTATTGGCCGCGCCATTCGCGACGGCAAGCCGTCCTACTATTTGGATGACGGCGTGTATCACACGTATTCCGGTCAGGTCTTTGACCACTGCATGTATCCCGTGAAAGCGTTCAAACGCGGCAAGGCGCAACTGTCGGCGGTCTTTGGGCCCACGTGCGACGCCTTTGACGTGATTTCTCAGGCAGAGTATTTGCCGGCGCTCAATCGAGATGACTTGGTGTATAGCGAAAAGATTGGCGCGTACACCTACGCATCGGCGACGACATTCAACGGATTTTCGCCGGCAAAGGTGGTGCACGTAAACGAGTAGCCTTGTTGGGTGGCGACGACTGCATGGCAAAGAGAACGGTCCCTGAGCAATCGCTCGGGGACCGTTCTCTTTTTGCGCGCGCGGGCACACCGCTCTCGACTTACGACGGGTACCACTCCCACAGGAAGTAGTCCTGCTCGTACCAGTGATTGGCGAGCGTGGCAATGCGCTTAAAACCAGCACGTTCGAGGACGGACTTCGATTCCACGTTCTCCACCCGCGAGTCGCACCAGATTTTGTGCGCGTGTCGAGCCGGGAGTGTGCTCGCCAGCGCGGCGAGGAGTGCTGCGCCCACGCCTTGGCCGCGCGCACTGGCGTCGGTGCCAAACCAGGAGAGCCAAATGGTGCCGTCGTCAAAGCGGCTCACGCAGAACCCGATGATCTCGGCGCCGCGCCGGGCCACGAGCACGGCCTGTGGCTCGGCGGCCGCGAGTGTGCGCAATGTGTCGGCGGTGTATTTGATGAGCTCGGCGCGGATGGCGCGCGCGTTGTAGTACGAGAGCGGCTCGATAGTGCGGCGCATGAGGGACGCGAGGGCGTCACACTCGTGCGGAGCGACGGGGGTGATGGTGAGCGCTGTCACCATGGCGCGCGACACTGCTCGTCCGAGCGCCCCGGCACGCGCACCCACTCGTATCCGGCGCGTCGGGTTTCTTTACCGTCCGCGACTTGCGCCGACACATCGCGGCGCTCAAAGCATGGCCCGAATGCATCGGAGGCGGGCACCAGTGTTTGTGTGCCGGCGATGATAATGTTTTGAAACATGGCCGCCGCCTCTGCGCCGGCTTCGCGCACGACGATCTCGATCCACGCCGCATGATCAAACGCGGTGCCACTCGCTCGACGCACGAACAGCTCCTGCATCACCGCGTCGAGGTTGCGCACGCCGCGGGAATGTGCTCGGATCCGTGAGTCGAGGTCGGCGAAATAGAGGCTGCTGCGCACATACGGCATGTGCCGGACAGTGTTGTCGGTAAAACCGACGCGCGTGATGGAATCCGCCGAGAAGTTACGAGCGGAGCCGTCGTAGTACTCGCGGAAGGCGCGATTGATGTCCTTGCCGTAATCGTCCACCGAGGTGAAGCCGCCGCGCATCGGCAATAGTCTCGTGTAGTACGTGTTCAAACCCTCGCTGAACCAGCTGGAAATGCCGTCCGGTGCTCTGACCGCGCCCACAAAGAGATGGCCCATCTCGTGAGTAAAGGTCTCACGGGGTGACAGCCCCTGCGGCGCCGCACCCGGCTGCCGCGCTGCCGCGCCACCCATAAAGGATGCGCCGAGTGCCGTACCGCCCTGTGCGCCGACGCGCACGAAGACGCGGTAACTCGGCAGCGGATTCAAATAGTGGTAGCTCTTGCCGAGGTATTCGTACATGGTAGCCGTCCAACGCATTTCCGGTTCCGGGTCCCACGCCGGTGTGCCGAGCCATACCGCACTAAAGCCCTCGGCGCCGCTCTTTGCTGGGTATTTGCCCAAGGGGCCCGCCATGATCCATCCCTGCCGTACGCCGTCGGCGGGGCCATCGAGTTGCACGTCGCCGTCACCGAAAGAGGTGACGCCGCTGGAGCCCGCCGCGAGGTCACTGAGATCCCAATGCACGCGCGTGGTGACGCGCGCCGGTGTTTCGGGAAGCACTAAGAAGCCGGAGCCGGCACCACTCACGCCGCCGGCGGTGGCAAACAAACCAAAGGGCGGTTCGCGGAGCGCTTTGTCGGGCGCGAGCGACCGGTACGTCATCGTGAGAGGGAAACGCACCGCTCGTTCCGCACGCCAGTGACGATAGAACGGAAAGCCTCCGGCATTCGGCGCGTCGTTCTCAATGCGAAAGGGCACGGTGCCAAGGGCGTCTTTGACCTCGAAGTTTCGCACGCGCTCAGCAATGCCCGCAACGCCGGCATACGTGATAGGCGCGTTTAAGCTGAACGCCTGAGCGACGGAGTCCGATTGTATCTGCACAACGGTACGCACTTCGATGGCCGTGACCTCGGCGCCACCGTCGCGCACCGGTTTCCAGACGTGCTCCACGGTACCGACGACGGCGCCGGTCGTGCGCGGGCGCCGCTGGGCTGGCGCGGAGGCGGAGAGTAGCGCGAGTAGCGCGAGGAGCGCCAACGGGGCGATGCGGCGGTACTGCGGGTGCTGGCTCATGCGAGCGATACTCCTCAACGAGAAACGGAGACTCGGTGCGTTCTGTTGTCCACCGCACGGGCTCGGCGCCCGCGCCGTCGGAGGCTGCCTACGGCTGCACTCCGCGCGACAACGTCCCCTGCAGCAACTTCCCGACATCGCGCTTGAGTGCGGCCTGTGCTGCGGGGTCTGTATAGATAGCATGTCCACCCGCATACACGCGGGTCACCACACGATCACGAATCGATGCATCCAGGTGGTTCACCACCCAATCATTGGCTGCGTAGGCGCACATCAAGTCGTAGTAGCCGCATACGGAGAGCACGCGGAGATCATGATCGGCGAGGAGCGCGGCTCGCAGTGGCTCAACCGTTGTGGTGGACGGCGTGGCGCCTCTGCCGGAGCCTGGGCGGCTGGCGGTTGAATCGGCGCCCCCTCGCCCTCCGGCTGCGGACTCTCGACGGGCGCCCCATCGCATCGACATCCAGTCACCACGAAACGTGGTCGGCGCAGGGTATCCCCCGCCCCACGGCCCCTGATACAACAAATCGCTCTTATATCCCAGCTCGTTCCGCAGGTACCGAATGACTGCCACGTCGCTCAGCAAGTTACTGAGACTCGGATCCTCTTTGGGATCGTACGGTCGAGGTGTGGTATCGAGCACGGAGGTCAGTCGCGTGTCGTATCGTCCTACGTAGCGGCCTTCTCGCCGCAACAGTTGGTCGTCGATCTGCGACATACCAATGCCGAGCGCTGGCACGTCAAACGTTCGGGCGTCAAGACCGGTAAAGCGCGACAGCTGCGCGAGGAGTGCGGAGCGCTGCGATGCGGTCAGGCTGTCGCGACGCGCGAGCGCTGGCGCGTACTCCTGCTCGGCGAAGGTGCCTGCCAGCCGCAGCGTATTTTCGAGATTGCCCATCAAATCCGGCGCGAGCTTCTTGTGATAAAACGCTGCCGCTGTCAGCGTCGGCAGAGAGAGCGCGGTCGCCATCGTCGCAGGCAGCGGTCCGAGCGGCAGCGCGAGCGAGATCAGGGTAATGCCCTTCAGCTTGACGCCACGCCGCGTGAGTGCTTCCGACACGCCCGCCGCGCGCGTCACCCCGTAGGATTCTCCGGCGAGGAAGAGCGGCGAATCCCACGCATCGAAGCGATTGCGATACGTGCGAATGAACTCGGCGATCGACTCATTGTCGCCGCGTGTTTGATAAAACTCGGCAGCGTACTCTGGCTTGGTTGGACGGCTATACCCCGTGCCAACGGGATCCACAAACACGAGGTCAGTTTGATCGATCCAGGTGCCCGGATTATCCTCGACGACCGACGTTTGCTGCTCAGGGCGAGACGCATCGCCCACTCGGCGAATGCGACGCGGCCCGAAGCCGAGCAAGTGGACGAGCCCGGCATTTGAACCAGGGCCGCCGTTCCACGCAAAGGTGAGCGGCCTCGCGGGCTGCCCAGCGACACGATCAACCGTGTACGCGACAAAGAAGATGTTGGCGTGCACATCGCCCGCGTCGTTGTCGATAATCGGGAGCCGCCCCGCGCGCGTGGTATAGGCGATGGTGCGCCCTCCCACTTTCACCTGATGATGCGTTGTCACAACGGCGTTGTCCTGCGCACCGCTCACTGATGTCGCGGCAAGAGCCGCAAGCCCTACGCGTACCGAGCGACGCGCGAGTCTCTGGAACGTCTGAATCATGCGACGATGCTCCTTTTGATCACGTTCAACACGACGAGCGCGGTCAGAGCCGCGTGACGGCGTCGATGAACCGGGTGAGTTCGTTACTCGTGTTGTAGAAGTGAGGCGACACACGCATCAGTCCACCGCGCGCCTCTACATAGATGCCTTCTTTGGCAAGGCGGTCGCGCCCTACAACTGGATCCGCCCCTGGGAGCGCGAAGCTGACGATGCCGGCCCGTGCGTCCAGCGGTGTGATCACGCGAAATCCGCGATTCGATAAATCGACGGCAAGTTCCCCAGTCAATGTCCGTACGCGCCGATGCACGGTTTCCCAGCCGACGACGGTTTCGAGATACGACAAACACGCAGCGAGCGCGTAGAGACCCGGATAGTTCACGTGACTGTAGTGGAGATCGCTCGACGGTGATTCGTTATTGTACCCGCGAATACCGGGCGTCAGCTCCGCGCGCACGCGATCGCGCACGACGAGCACGGCGAGACCGAAACCTGACAGCAGCCATTTAAATACCGACGCGCAGTACACGTCCGTTTCGCCAAGATCGACGGGAACAGCCCCAAGCGCCTGAATGCCGTCCACCACCAGCATGGCGCCTACGGCATGGCACGCCGCTGAAAGACGCACGAGATCGAGGCGCGTGCCTGTCACCCAATGCACGTGCGATACCGCGACGACACGCGTCGCTGGCGTGAGCGCATCCAAGATGGCCGCTAGGCGTTCTTCCTCGGAGTGGACGACAACGGGACAGAGCGTCGCGCCCGCGCGGCCTGCGCTTTCGCATGCGAGCGCCACGGAAGGAAATTCATCCGCCGTCCAGACCACTTCGTCGCCCGGCAGCCAGCGCACCGCACCGACAACCAGATTCAGCGCCTCAGTGGTGCTGCCGGCAAAACGGATCTCATCGGGTTGCACCGAAAGATGCCGAGCGAGACGCTCGCGCACGGCCGCTGCGGAGGTCTGCCAGACGGGCATGCCGTTCATGCCGCGTGACTTCGCCATATCATAAAACGCCGCGGCGGCGGTTCCTTGCCCCTGCCACGAGAGCCCCGCGGACGCCGTGTTGAGATAGACGCATTCGTCGACGTACGGAAAGTCGCGGCGCAAACGACGGGCCTCGTCGGACAGAACGGATGTTTCGGGTGGTGTCATGAGAGCGCTTTCCGCGCGAGTGTGTACGCCAACGCCGTGGAGATTCTCGCTGGCACCTTATTTTCCCGTCACCAATGCTCGCACGTCGGCCGCGAAAACTTTGAGGGCGCTTTCGTTGGTGTAGGCCATATGACCGCCCTCATAGTACGAGATGCGAACGCGAGTCGCGGGCCACCCGGATTGCGCGATCAGGTATTCGGCGGCGCCGGTGGTCGTCTTCATATCGTAGATCCCGGAACCCACCACCACGCGGAAGTTTGGATTCGCGTTCATGACTTCGGTAATCGAGGCGGTGTACGGAAAATCCGAGAAGGGCGATCCCGCGGGTGCATACGCCCACCCATTGCGATCGGACACTTCGGCCGGAAACTGACGACGCCGATACTCATCGGGGCGGTCAACTTTCAGCTCGTCCCGAAAATAGCGCAACATTGCTGCGTAGGCTGCCGATGCGAGCACCGCATCCGGCTCCGGCCCCTTCACCGGTCCCACGTATCGCGCGTCATCGGAGCCGAGTTTGAGCCCTTGTTGCTTGAGCAACTCATTTTGAAACGTTGGCCGCGTGATGCGCAGATTGTTCGCCAGGAAGTACGAGGCAGGAATCGCGGTGAATGATTCGAGCCGTTCCGCGATCCGCGACCGCTCCCGCTCGGATAGGGCCGCATTGCCCTTAAAGAGCGCGGTCAGATACTCGCCGTTCGCAAACTGCGCGGCCTCGGCCATCACCTGATACACCGTGCGCCCTTTGCGATCCACTTTATTGTGGTACCACGCGGTGGCAGCCACGGAGGGCAGGCCGACAACTGGGGCGAGGATGTTGTAGGGACGCGTGTTGATCTCGAGCTGATTCGCGGCTTGTCCCATGAGAAACACGCCGTCGAGGATGATCGGCGCTGGAAGGTGCAGCAACTGCCGCGCCGTTTCCGGAACGCGAATGGTAGCGTAGCTCTCGCCGAGGACATACTTCGGCGACGCCATGCGGTGATGTTCGCGGAGCCAACGATCGATGAACGCCGCAAACTGCTGGGCGTCGTCATCCGTTGTGTAGTACGACTCTGGCTTCACGCCGTCCATCACGCGGCTCCACCCTGTGCTGGCCGGATCGAAGAACACAATATCGGCGACATCGAGCACCGCATATCCGTTATCGACCAGCGTAAATGACGCCGCAGCTGCCGTCAGATCAGATGGGATCGCAAGTCGGCGTGGCCCCATCGCGAGCATATGCAATGGATTCGACGGACCAATCGGACCGCCGTTGCACACAAAGAGCACCGGGCGCGCGGGCGCGCTGCTGCCGTCTGCCGTGTAGGCGGTGCTCACGATGCGCGCGCCTGGAGCGCCAGCGGCGTTGGGAACGACCGTCTCCTGCACTGTCGCAGTGTACGCCACCTTCTTTCCGTTGAACACGCCCTCCCGATGCGTAACGACTGGGGCGTGCACGGGCGCCGCGACGACTGGAGTGCCCTGCGCGTACAGGCTTCGGTTGGCCGCTGCGGTGACCAAGAGCACCGAGACGATGGCGGAGCACATGGTGCGGCGACCGCACAGCGAACCGTTAGATGAACGGACGGACATAGTAATTCTCGGAAGGGCGTTCGCCGTGCTCAACCTGCAACACAATATTAGTGTCTTCGTGGGATCCCGCCGGACGCACTCGATGCACGCTCCACCCGCAAACGCTGCCTCGTGGTGTCACTACCCGCGATAAGCGTGAGCGTGTACTCCCCCGGAGGGGCTAACGAAGGACTCGGCGCGCCCTCATTTCCGGAGCCGAGCCACGATCGTCCGCTGGGAGTATTGAAGTAGGAGAATCCCACGATATCAAACACACGGAGCACCCGCTTGGGATCTGCTCCGTTGACGACCAACGGGCTTGTGAAGGGGCCCTGGATGCCTCTCGGTCCTTGTGGACCACCTTCCGCCGGGCGTGGGCAGAACAGTTCTTGCGGCGTCGACGGCCGCTCGCATCCGGTTGAGGCGCCGCCGACACTCGCCCCACGTCCGCCGCGCGCTCCTCGACCACCGGCAGAGGTGCCGCTGAACCGCGCGCTCGCGATCAGTTCACTGGCTCGCGTGAGTGAGACCGGATCATACCCTGCCTTCCGGAGGGAGTCGAGAACGACCGGCACTCGAACGGCACGCAAGACACTATCGCGGCGCATCGAGGCTGACAGCGGAGCGGGAGCCGACGCGGGTGCGGGAATCAGATAGTCCCACACTACAGAACGGACGCCTGCTCCGTCGCCTGGGCCGCGAAGCGTCGTCAGCACGTCGCCGGCGGCGTTTGCCACACTAATGGAGACGACTCCGCTTGGGACGGCTGCCGCGAGACGATAGGTGATGCGCGCGCCGTATGGCGGACTGATGGTCTCGAACGTCGCGTTCCCCTCTGCGTTGCCGCGCGTGGCGGGCTCCGACCACTGCAGCGCCGAGCGTGGGGAAAAGAGATACGACTGCGCGGTGCGCGCACGGGCATCGCGATCTTCGAGCGGCGCAATATCTACCACCCAGATGCTACGCCCGTGGGTCGCCGCCACCAGTTCGTGGTCGCGTGCGTGGATCTGCAAATCAAACACTGGGACGGACGGGAGCCCAGTCATGAAACGTCCCCACGTTGCTCCGCCGTCGACCGACACAAAGACGCCGATCGACGAACCGACGAAGAGCAGACTCGCGTTGTGCGGATCCTCACGCACCACATGCAAATAGTCGGCGGGCCCGTCAGCGGGCAGTCCGCTGGAGATGCGACGGAAGGTGCGGCCACCATCGTGCGTGGCATACAGGTATGGTTTTCCATCGTTGACGCGATGGTTGTCGAACACGACATAGAACGTCAGCGTGTCGGCATGCGAAGGCTCGATGCTTGCCACATACGGCTCCGTAGCCGGCAGGCCCGGAAAACGATCGGAGAGATCTTCCCACTTCGCGCCGTCATCGTGCGTCACCCAGACGTTGCCGTCATCTGTCCCCGCGTACAGCAGGCCGGCTTTAATTGGTGACTCCGCGAGCGCGACCGTGTATCCAAACGACTCCGTGTACGTCGTCTCGAGGTTCACGCCGCCGGTGAGATGCTGCGACGTGTCAATTTTGGCGTAGAGTTTCTTGGTGAGGTCTGGCGAGATGGGCGTCATATGCTCTCCGCCCTGCGTCGACTTGAGCACCCGACTTCCGCCCCAGTAGACGACTCCCTGCTTGTGCGCCGATACCACGAGTCCCGCATCCCAGCCAAAGCGGATGTCGAGGTCAAGCGAATCCTGATGCTGCTTGGCGCGTAGCGCGGCGATCGCGGCAACCACCGTTGGCGCGGCAGGAGTCAACGGATTACCACGCACCGTAGCAATGGAATCCTCCCACGTTTGATAGCGGGCTTCCCAGTGCGGGCGACGCACCGTCATCCCTTCGCTCGTGTTCAGATTCAGGCGCGTGATCAACGCGCTGCTCGACTCCGTGAACCAGAGCGATGGATTGAACGGATCTGGAATGGCGTAGGCCATGTCCCCGCCTTGCACCAACGACCAGTCCGCGTTCGTGGTTGTGCCGCCCTTTCGGCGACTCGGCCCACAGTGCACGCCATTGTCCTGACCGCCCGCACACACGTTGTACGGAATCGCATTGTCGAGCCCAACATGATAGAACTGGCTCAGCGGCAGATTCATTGGGGAGAGGAACGTCCCCCCTTTATCGAACGTGATGGAGAAGCCACCGTCCCCAGCGATCGCCCATCGCTCGGGGTCACTGGGGTCAATCCAGATGCCGTGCGTATCGGAATGCACGCCTTCCGAGGCCAACCGGGAGGTTCTACCGCCATCGGTTGAGAGCTGCAGCGGACTCGACGAAAAATAGATGCGGTCACTGTCGCGCGGATCGACGCGGACCTGCGAGTAGTAAAATGGCCGATCGTTGTAGTCGCTCGTCTTGGTCCAGGTCCGCCCCGCGTCGGCCGAACGATACAAGCCGCTGTTCGGCGCGTGATACTCAGGCACGTACGACTTGTCTGTGGTCGGCCGGCCCGCCTCTGTGAGCGCGTACACGACGTCGGGGTTGCTCGGCGCCAGTGCGAGTCCGATGCGCCCCTTTACCCCAGTGGGGAATCCGGAGCCGACGATCTCCGTCCACGTGCGGCCACCATCGACGGTTTTCCAGAGACCCGACCCTGGGCCACCACTCTCCAGGGAGTAGGCCGTACGGCGTACCTGCCAGCTCGCCGCGTACAGCACCTCTGGATTGCGGGGATCCATGACGACATCGACAAAGCCCGTGCGGTCGTCAATGAACTTGCTGAGGACCCACGTTTTTCCGCCGTCGGTGGTCTTGTAGAGTCCGCGTTCCGCATTGCGGCCATACAGGGCGCCGAGTGCCGCCACATACACAATGTTGGGATCTCGCGGATGCACCACGATGCGCCCAATTCGTTCCGATTTATTCAGGCCCATCAGGCGCCAGGTCGCGCCACCGTCTGATGACTTGAAGACGCCACCGCCCGGCTCTGATGGATAGCGCACGTTCGGTTCACCCGACCCAGCCCACACGGTCTGCGTGTCGGATGGTGCGATGGCGAGCGCGCCCATGGATGCGATGCGTTTGTCGTCGAAGACAGGGCGCCAAGTGATCCCATTGTTGCCCGATTTCCACACGCCGCCTGCTGCCGCGGCAATGAAAAACGTTTTGGAAGGCCCTGGAATGCCCACCACGTCGGCCAGCCGCCCGCTACTCAGGGCCGGACCGATCGTGCGCCAGCGAGCGGCGGCGATCACGAGCGAGTCGGCGACTTGCGCGGGCGCCGTGGCGCTAGCGCAGGCCACCGCGATGACCACCGCTAGGCACTGCCCCCGCCGATAGTTCACGGCGCGGGCGTGGCCGAAAGTGCCTGCATGCTACGACTCATACGCTGCCCCCTGACAAGCCAATACACACAGCCGATTGCGAACCAAGCGCCCAGAATCCCGTACGGGCGCCAGTCGGCTTCGATTCCCGCCACGATAATTCCAAGGCCGCAGACGATCCCTGCACCAGACCACAATTTTACGGCGCGCGCACTCAGTGCGAATTTCGCACGGGCGTGCAGCGCAGGATGATGATTCACTAACCGCCACGCAGACCAGCAGTTGCTGACGTACTTCAGCGTGGTAGGAATACTGATGGCTAAGAAAAGGAACACGAGTCCCGACGGCAGCGCCAGCCCAGCCACGCCGAGTGCGAAAACGGCGAACACGGCAACGTGCGGCGTGCCCCACTTCGGATGCACGCGAGCAAAGGCGCCTGGGAGCACCCCGTCACGCCCCATCGCAAAGAGAAACCGGGTAAAAGTCAAGAACACGGCGTTGATGGAAGTGCTGATGGACGCGACGGCCGCGATGAGCATCAGCGGTGTATTCCACGCACCGAGGAAATGCTTGCCCGCGTCGAACAGCGGAGCATCGCTCGCGCCGAGCGCCGGAGCGCCGAGCACACCGAGGGCCACACTCGAGACCAACAGGTAGACGACAATCGTGATGCCGACGGCCACTGCGAGTCCCCGTGCGATGACGGCGGGACCGTTCTTGATTTCTTCACCAACCTCTGTCGCGCCCTCGATGCCCATGTAGAGCGACACAAGCAGCGGGAGTGACATGAACACGCCACCCAGCCCATGACCAACGACCGGGTGAAAGTTCACAGAACTCACAGAGGACATTCCCACAAAAGCAAAGATCGCGAACGCCGTGAGTTTGACCACCACGAGCACCCGCTCCACACCGGCGGCGACCTTCACGCCAACGAGATTCGCGAGCGTGAAGACCACGAGCAACGCGAACATCGCCGGCTTCTGCGGAAGCGGATACACGCGTCCGACGTAACTCACGAGCACGAGTGTGAGCACCGTCAGCGCGCCCGTGTTCCCGATGACGCGCAACCACGCCACCATAAATCCTACAAACGGATGGATAAACTGCGCGGGCCAATCAAACGATGCGCCCGAGCGAGGAACCGTCGATCCCATAAAGGCGTAGACAACAGCAAAAATCACCATCGGCACCGCGGCCACGGCCAAGGCCAACAACATACCGCTCCCGGCCAACTGCGCGGCCGGTGCCATAATCGAGAATATCGAAACACCAACGGCGGACCCGACGCCAAAGGAGATGACATCGACCATCGTCAGCCCCTGCGTCAATGTCGACGCAGGAACTGCGGTAGCTTTGGAGCTCATGCGGCGGTCCGCGTGTCGAGGGTCATGGGAGTCGGTCCGTGCAGTACGACGAGTTGGCACCGAGCACCACATTGGGGTTCGTCGCCTCGAGGCTGCTGATCTGCAGATTGGCCTCGCTCACGTACTGCGCCGACGTCTTGAAGTAGACACCGGTCGGAAACACCGCATCGTGGGTACGCCCATACTGGCGCATCAAACGGCGCAGGTCGCCGAGCCGCGTGCCGCGACCAAACGTCCAGAACGCTTTTTCGCGGAAGAATAGCGTGGCGGCGAGCGCCGCCGAGGCCGGCACGGCGAGCGGCGCCATCGCCGCAGGCGTGTACGTGGGCGACAACGCCGGTGGCGTCAATCGCAACGTATTGAGAATGGCCGTCATTCCGGCGAGATCGCTCGCGTTCAGCGCCGCCTCGGCTTCGATCAAACGCGCATCCAAGCCAGAGACAATGTTGATCGCGTCCGACCGACCCCAGATCGATTGCCCGACCAGGTTGGTGGATCCGTCATTCCCGCGTCCAAGCGGCGAGGTGCCCAGCGTCGTGCCGGTGACCTTCACCCGCGGATCGCCCGACGACGCAAACGGAAGCGCGTTACCAATAACGCCAGACGCGTCCATGCTGTCGCCGACCGTAAACCGCTTGAGATTGTTATTGATGTTCCACACACCGTTGTCGCCGGTCGCGAGCGCGAACGTGTTTTGATATGCAAACGAAGTGGCAACGCCTGCCACCGCCGTTGCGGCATTACTAAAGCGACCCATATCCACCAGAATGCGCCCCTTCGTGATTTTGGCAGCACTCAGGAGCGCTGCGGTCGTGGCGTCCGTGGCCGTGAACAACGCCATCGCCGAATCGACATGCGCCGCCGCAATCGTGAACACCTGCTGGTTCGAGAGCGGCGTGCCGTAGACGATGGCCCCGTTCTGAATAGTGGTGAGCGGCGTGCCGTTGCAGAAGTACTCGGCGAGCTGCATCTCAGCAAAACCCTTGACGAGATACATCTGGCCGATGCCCCACGCGGGGTTCGGCATATAGGTCCGAAGCGCGGTGATGGCTTCGTTGGACCGTGCAATCGCCACATACAGACTGGCGTAGTTGGCCTGGAGGTCGACGTCAGTATTGAACACCAATCCAATATCGAACTCCCCGCTCTGCTGGCGGGCATCAGCGGTCTTCCACACATCGGTGGCGAGATCGCTGAATGTCCAGACTTGTCCAGCGCCCGTGATGTTATTGAAGGCACCGAGCGCACCAACGCGCAGCGCGTCGGCGGCGGCGGCGTTATTGATACTCGCCGGCGTGACCGTGCCGACGATGTTCGCCGTCAGCAGGTCGTGTTGCAACTTGTCGCACGCGGTCGAGCCGAGCAAGACGGCCGCCGCGGTGACGACAGAGCGGATACGCACGTAAATGGGCGTCATCGTTAGGAATCCCCAGTCGTCAGTAAGTGATGTTGAGGCGCAGCATGAGGTACATCGGCGGAGAGGTCGCGGCCACGTTCTGTGCGGCGGCTGAGCCAAGGTCGGCCGAGCTGCCGTACGAACTTTCCGGATCCGTCCCGTCATACGACGTCTTCCAGAGCGCGACATTGCGGACCGACAGACTGATCCGCGCCGACGAACCACGCATGAGCTGACGCACGAGCGTCTCGTCCAGCGTATAGCTGGCCGTGATCTCGCGCAGACGCGTGAAGCTCATATCCTGATTGTAGACCGACGTGACCCCTTGCTTCACCGCAATGCCACGAGCCTGAACGGCCAACGGCGCGTTCATCCGCTGCAAGTCGCCGCACCCAATGGCCACAAGACAGGGAAGCATCAACTCAAGGTTCGCAATACGGCCACCCGCGCGACGATCGGCGAGCGCCGAGAGACGCAGACGGTGACTGAACAGTTCCACCCCCGTCGACACGGACACCTGCGTGGGCGGATTGAAGGGGCCAAGGAATACCTGATTCGCTGCGGTCGAGATGGTCACCTCACCGCGCGAGAGCAGCCCGTCATTGTTAGCATCTGCGTACGTCAGGATGCGCCCGTACGCCGAGCCCACCGGATAGCCGACGCTCGCACTCGCAAACGGAGCGGCAATAATGCCACCGAGCGAAACAACCTTGTTGGCGTTGTACGAACCGGCATACGTCACATCCCAGCCGAGGTCGCGCCGATCAATCAGCTGCGCGTGCAGGCTGTACTCCACACCGGAGTTTTGCACGCCGCCGAGATTGGCCAGATAACCGCTCACGCCTGCAGACGGCGCCACTGGCTGATTGATGAGGGCGTCGTTCGTGTTCTTCTTGTAGTACGTGAGTTCGATGTTGGCACGGCCACCGAACAGCTTGGCATCGATACCAGCCTCAACTTCGCTCGTGCGCTCCGGCCGGAGGTTCGGATTGCCTGGATTGGAAACCGCCAAACCTGCCACCGCCGCATTACCGAAGTTCACCGTGGCGCTCGTGTACGTCCGCAACGCCGCCGTCGCGCCAGGCTGCACGCCCGACGCACCGAACGACGTACGCACCCGGAGCTGCTCTAGGTACTTCATGTGCGGGAAGAACGATTCGTCCGACAATATCCACGACACCGACGCCTTGGGATAATAGACGCCAGCGTAGTTGACACCGAACGCGCTGTTTTTGTCCGATCGCACCGCAACCGTGAAATACAGACGGTCGCGCAACGCCAACTGCTCTTCGATGAACATACCGAGCGTCTTCGACGGCACGCTGCTCGCTGTGACCGAGAAGATCGTGCCCTGACTCGGCAGTTCGCCGCCGGGCACCAACTGCGTGCCGCGCGCCGACGTGATGTTGCGCGAGTTGACGACGTACTGCGTTCCGACCGTCGACCGGAGCTGCGCCCACGGGCGCAGTTGCCATGTCCCGGTGGCGCCGAGGTTCGACGTGAAGTTCACGTGCGTCGTGCGGGTGTCGCCGGAGGAGCCGAGCAGGTTCGTGCCGCCCGTCGGGCCTTCGCCGAAGCGTTGGAGCGTATAGTCGTCCTGATTCGCCATATCGTAGCCCACGTCGCCGCGCACCTGCAGCCAGTTCATTGGCCGCCAGTTGACGGTGGAGCTTCCGACGAAACGCACCACGTTCTGCGACGACACAAACTGAAAGACTTCGCCCGGCGTCATGGCCGCGTAGCCAAAGAGCGGCTCGCCGGCCGCGCCAACGCCGCTGTACCCAGGGCCGGTGCGGTAGCCAGGGCCGAACGTCATCTGCTGCACATAACTCGCCACATTGCCGTTTTCACTCTGCGGAAAACGCTGGTCGAGCGAGGTGAGCCCAGCCGACACCGACACATCGAGGTGCGGCGTGATCGCAACATCGACATTTGAGCGCAACGACAGCTGCTGCAGATTATTCGGCCGGAGCATATTCGGCCGGATCTGTACGCCGAGCGAGTCAAACCGCTGCTTGTCCACTGCGGGGAGACCCACCGGACCGGTCTCTTCGTTCATATCGGCACTGATGAAGTAGCGCACCTGTTCGCTGCCGCCGGAAACCTGCCCGCCAACCAGACGACGTGAGCCGTACTTGATGGTGGTCGTCGCGGGGTTCTTCCACAGGTTGAGCACGGTCGCGCTGTCCAGCAAGCACGACCCTTCGGCGATGTCGTACGTGAAGCAACGCTTCTGCGCCGTGGCGCCGGGCGAATGCCCGAGGAGCGAATACGTCGCCGGATAGTTGTTGCGGTCGTCGAGACGCCCTTGCTCCGTGTGGAATGCAAAGACCGGCTTCCCGGCGCGGCCACGCTTGGTGGTGATCACGATCACGCCGTTCGCGGCATCCGTGCCATAGAGGGTGGCGGCGGAGGGACCCTTCACGACTTCAATACTCTCGATTTCTTCGGGATTGATGTCGTTGGCGCGACTCGGCACCGTACCGCCGCCCGTGCCGTTGCCGCTCGAGGTGCTCGTCATACGCACCCCATCAATGATGTAGATCGGATCGTTCGCCAGCGCCAAAGAACTCTGGCCGCGAATACGGATGCGGCTCGTGCCGCCCGTGAGCCCCGCGGTCGAGACCTGCACGCCAGGCATCTGCGCCGACAGCAGGTCGCCGATGTTCTTGACCGGCGTTTCGGCGATGCGCGCGGACGCTTCAATGGTCGAGACCGCGTTGCCGAGTTCGATGCGGCGTTGCGCGCCCGTCGCTGTCATGACGACAGCTTGGAGCGACGTTGCCGCTGCCTCAAGGGCAAAGTCGGCGGTGACGGTTTGGTTATCGGCCACCGTCACTGTCTTCTTCGCGGACACGTAGCCGATGCGTCGTGTCGTGATGGTCTGTGCTCCCGACGCCACCGACGCAATACGGTAGGAACCGTCCGAACCCGTCACGACTCCGGCGCTGGAGCCCTCAACCTGAACCGCCACGCCGACAATCGGCGCACCCGATCCCTTGTCCGTGACCTTCCCGCTCACTCCTCCGGCGGGCCGGTTCGTTTGCGCGCCTGCGGCAGAGACTCCCGCCAGCACTGCGAGAGCGACTGCGAATCCGCGTGCGCGTCGATTAATGCCGTATCCCATTTAACGTCTCCTGACGATGGTGCATCCGTGATTGAGACCAATCTCGAGTTCACTGTGCAGCGATTCCCACCTGCGACGCTCGTAATACAGGCACAGACAAGGCGACCGGCTGGATACCCCCAAATCGGAGAGCGCAGCGCCGCTCATCTATGCCGGAACTGAGTCCACTTCGACAATCATTTCGACTTCAACGGGGATGTCGAACGGCAACTCATTCGCCCCAACGGCACTCCGGGCGTGACGCCCCGCGTCTCCAAACACCTCAACCATGAGGTCGGAAACGCCATTCACCACCGCCGGTTGCCTCGTGAAGCCGGGAGCGCTATTCACCCACGCCATCAGCTTCACGATCCGGCGCACGCGGTCGAGCGATCCGAGTTCCGCGCGTAGCACCGCAAGCGCGTTCAATCCGGCGAGCCGAGCGGCCTGATAGCCCTCGTCCTCGGAGAGGCTCCCGCCCACCTTGCCCGTCATCACAGGCTTTCCATTCGCTATCGGTCCCTGTCCCGCGAGGTAGATCAGGTTCCCCGTTCGCACCGCCGGTACATAGTTGGCGGCTGGCGGAGAGGCGTTCGGCAGCGTGATGCCAGCCGCAAGGAGAAACGCCTCAGGCGAATGCGCGGGCGTAGCAGGAACGAGGTCGCGAGGCATGGGGATCACCCTGTTTCGAGGTGTTATTGTTGGCGGCGCCGCACGCGCCATCACCAACGGGAAACCGCACAGCTGGCGTTTCGCCCCCAAATCAGAGCGACGCACCGATTGACAGCGCCTTACCAAAACGGCATTATCCGCGCGTGATCCCTCTCACGCGTCCATTGGCCATCCCGACTCAACCTGAGACGGATGTTGCGGTAGCGGAGCGTGTGCGCGCGGGCGATGCGGCGGCCTTTGAGTTGGTCTTTCGCACGCATTGGGAAGCGCTCTACCAGTACGCTTTTCGGCTCCTGCGTACCCGAGAGGCCGCCGAAGAAGCCGCGCAGGAAGTCTTCATGCGCGTGTGGCGAAACCACGCCACCTGGAGCCCTCAGAGTTCCGTACGTGCGTACCTGCTCTACGCGGTGCGCAACGTGAGCCTCAATAGGATTGAGCACGACCGGACGACCACACGGTTCATGGAACGAGCGGCGATCGAGTTCGCGTCCGTACCATTAGAAGAACCGAACTACGACGATCTCGAGGTCTCGGATATCGATCGTGCCCTGGCCACGTCGCTCGCGGAGATGCCGAAAAAACGCCGGGTCATCTGCGAAATGCGACTCGTCGACGGGTTCAGCTACGCCGAAATCGCACAGCGCCTGCAGATCGCGCCCAAGACTGTTGAGACACAACTCGCGCGCGGCTTGAAGTTCCTTCGGCAGCGTATGCGCCTGCTGTTGGGGTAGTCCCGTGACCTCGCTCGAACACGCACGCCGGCTCGCTCCGGTCTCCCTCCGCGGCGGCTCCCCTTGGGGGAGAATCGTACCCCGCCCTGTCCTCACTTTGAGTCACAGGACCTCGGAGACCTCGCAGTGCTGATCGATACACCTGAGGAAGGCTTTCCTCACGACGAACACATCTGGCTGCTGCTGGATCGCTATCTTGACGGCGATTCGACGGCGGTTGATGCCGTGCACGAGTGGCTCGCGGGCGACCCAGCTCGGCTCGACGTCCTGAACGACCTGCGCACCATCCGCGAAGCGGCGGCCGTACGAGTCACACCGCAGCACGTCGATGCCGCGTGGGACCGGTTCCGCGCTGAGGTGAACGCGTCGACCGCGCCTGATCTACTCCCGTCCGCGTTGACCATTCATGCGGAGCGCAACGGTCTTCTCGGTGCGCACCGCCAAGCACCGGCGCGTCGTTGGCGTGACGTGAGCGTACGCGCGGCTACCGTTGTTCTCCTCGCTGGTTCGGCGTGGTGGGCGCGACTTGAGCTTGGGATGCCGGGCACAGGATCAGGCCCGCAACCGCAAATCTTTGTGTCGACCGCAGAGGCGCGCACGGACATCCGTCTGACCGACGGAACCCGAGTCACGCTCGCACCGGAGAGCCGGCTCGTCGTGCCGGTCGGATTCGACCGCACCACGCGTGAGGTCACGCTGGACGGCCGTGGATATTTTGAAGTGGAACACCGGAACACGCTCCCATTCATTGTGCACGTCAAGAACGTGATGGTCCGCGACTTCGGCACCAAGTTCGTCGTGCGGGGTTACTCGGCTGATACCGCGGTGCATGTGCTCGTGACCGAGGGAAAGGCGACCGTGCGTTCCGAACTCGAAGTTGCGATGCCCGGCGACATGCTCGAGAAAGGAATGGAAGCCACCCTCAACGCGACTGGTGCCACGAGCGTGCGCGTTGGGGTCGATACCGCGCAGGCGTTGGACTGGCGCATGGACTTCCTCGAAGCCACTACCCCGCGGCACGGTGACACCGTACGCTCGGGCAACGCCTTCTTCCGACCCAGCCGGTGACGGATAGCAGCACCGGAACACCCCAATTAAAGCGTGCGCTCACCCTCGTCGATGTCGTATCGATAGGCGTTGGCTCAGCGGTGGGCGTGTCCATTTTCTCTGTGATGGCACCAGCCGCAACGGTCGCCGGTTCGGGAATGCTGCTCGCCTTTGCTATCGCCGCCGTCCCCATGATTGTGTTCGCCGTAGTCTACGGATTCATGGGCTCCGCGGTACCACGATCCGGCGCCTCATTCGACTGGCCAACGCGGTTCGTGCATCCGTTTGTCGGTTTCATGATCGCGTGGCTGCGAATTCTGGCGAACGTCGGCGCCATGACACTACTGACACTCGTGCTCGTGAACTACGCGTCACGCGTTGTCGCACTGCCACGTGTGCCGACTATGATCGCGCTACTGTTCCTGTTTTATCTGGCGAATCTCCTCGGCGTTCGCTTCGCCGCTAGCGTGGAGCGGATTCTCGTGGCGTTCAAGTTGATTGCGTTCGCGACGTTTGTAGTCGTCGGCGCGACCTCCGTGCATACCGCGAATCTCCAGCCGGTGCTCGGCACCGGTACCGGCGGGCTGTTCGCCGTATTGCCCATTCTGATGGCCCTGTACATGGGCCTCGAGAGTGCGACGGAGGTCGGCGAGGAAATCATCGACAGCACGGCCGTGATCGCACGCGGACTCGGCGTCGCGCTCATCGTGACCATCGTAGTGTACCTCAGCGTATCAGGCGTAGCGCTCGGAGCGCTCGGCGCCACCGCACTTGGAACCAGCGACGCCCCGCTCTTCGACGCGGGCGCGGTGTTTCTCGGTCGCTGGAACACGCCGCTAATTCTCGTCGCAGCCGTCGCGTCCATCGGCACATCCATCAACGCCATCTACATCACCTTCGCACGCTTTTTGTTTGCAATGGGACGCGATGGCGTATTCCCCGCCGCGCTCGCGAAGATTCATCCGCGTTGGTCGACGCCGCATGTGGCGATCACCGCGGTATTCGTGCTTGCCGTGATTGGCCTGTTACTGCCGACGAGTCTCGTGTTCCTTTTTCTCGCCGTCACGATTCCCACATTGCTGAAGTACATCAGCACCTGCTGGTCGGCGTGGCGTCTGGTGGACCAGCATCCTGCGCTGCACGCGGCGGCACACTTCCGGTTGAGCCGGAGAGCCGTAAAACTCTGGTCTGCCGCCGGCATTGTGTTCGGCGTGCTGATTATTGCCGCCGGTGCGGGTGCCGACCGTCGGCTCTACGCGGTGCTCGCGGTCTGGATTGCCGCCGGATGCGTCTACTGGGTGATGCTCGGCGATCGCGCGAGCCGGAGCATGCGCGCGCTCCGTATGCGAGACACGCTGCGATAAGTTCGCCGCGGCCAATCTGCCGCGATCCGTCTGCTCGGGGTGGTGCACCGATGCATCGCGCCGCCGTACGCCGTCCCATTCTTTCGGCCACTCCCATGCGCTCCCTCACTCGCCGTGCGATCGTTGCCATTTCACTGGCACTCGCCAGCAGACGCGCGTTGGCCGCGCCACGACAAAGCGATTCGCAGAAGCCACCGAAGCCGGCCTCGTCGCAAATCCAGATTACGCTGCAGCCGGAACGAGACCCCGTAGGAAATGTGGCGGCCATCAACGTACGCTACGTCATTACGGATACGGGCACATCCATCCGCGAATTTCGCGCGGCGGTGGTGCTTAATAACCTGCCGGGCATCGCCGACCGCATGGAACAGTTCCGTGTCACGGACCGCGCGGGGAACGTTCCGCTCACCGTCGTCGACGACTCGCCCGACTCCACGGCCACGGGATTCATGCGCCATTGGCGCGTGGGTCGCGCGCTCGCCCTCCCGGTGGAAGTGCGCTACCGCGCGGTGGTCGCGCCACGGAGATTTCGCGCTGGGCCGCCAATGGATCTTCGCACATTCGCAGGCGGCGTGAGTGGCCGAGGCCCCGGCTTTCTCGCGTTGCCCGACGACAACCGCACCTACCACATCGTGCTCCACTGGGACCTCACCCTGCTCGGCGCGGGAGCGATCGGTGCGTCTAGCCTCGCTGACGGTGACGCTGATACGGAAGGCCCACTCAGCCTGCTCAATGCCACCTTCTTTATGGCTGGGCAGCTCGGCCGCTATCCCGTGGGTGGCAATACCGGAGCGTTTAGCGCGTACTGGGCAGGCGAGTCGCCGAGTCTGCAGATGCAGGACGACATGCAGTGGTCATCTCGTGCGTATGATGCCCTGAGCCGTTTTTTCGGCGACACGGCCGTTCGCCCGTACCGTCTCTTCCTGCGCGTGTTGCCTGAAACAACAACGTCAGGTGGCAACGCCGGCTATCGCTCGTTCATGATTCAAGTGCCGTTGCATCCTCCCGTGCGGCCCGCAGGAGCGGCGCCAAGTCTTCGTGGAGTTCTTGCGCACGAAATGATTCACGGATGGGCTGGCGGCCCCGGCGGCGGCCAGTGGTCTACGGAAGGGCTCACCACATTTTACACAGCGTACGTGCAGCTTCGGACCGGGCTGCAACCTGTTGAAGAGTTCGTGCGCGACGTCAATCGCATTTCCCGCGACTACTACGCCAACCCGTACCGCAACGCGTCGGGGGAAGCCGCCGCTGCCGCATTCTGGGCTGACAAGAATGGCGAAGTGCTCCCGTACAATCGCGGCGCGCTGTACTTCTTTGATCTCGACGACAAACTCCGCAAAGCGACGGGCGGGCGCCGGACACTCGCGCAGGAAATGTTCGACCTCAACCGGCGCCGGAGCGGCGGTGAAAACGTCACTGTACAGACCTGGATTGAAACGTTAAGGCGCGAGCTCGGCACCTCCGCCGCGGCAGACTTTGACTCGATTATTGTGCGAGGCACCAAGACCGTCGTGCTTGCACCGGATGCTTTTGGGCCGTGTTTCGAACGGCGAATCGAAAAGCATGTTCGCCCTGACTTCGCGTTTGATCGCCGAGTGCCGGAGGCGCGCACCGTCGTGAGTCTCGTGCCCGGTTCGGCCGCGTCGATCGCGGGGCTGCGTAACGGGGATGTGGTACTCACTCCGCTTGCCGTTGAAGTGCTTACGAGTCCAGAGGCGAGGAAGCTCGCGCTGGACATTACGCGCAATGGTATGCCGCTCAACATACAGTTCTTGCGCTCACCGGCGCTGGTGGATGTATACCTTTGGTCTCGCGTGCCCGGTGTCGATGAGCGAGTGTGCCGCGGTAGTTAGCGTCGGTATTTTGCAGTCACAGCCTCAGAGAGGAACCCGAATGCCGCGATTGCCCCGCACGCTCGCCGGATCGCTTGTGGCGACCGTTATCTCCGCCGCGACCACATGGAATAGCGCGATCGCCATGCCCGTGCCCACTCCACAGCAGCAGGCGCCAATCGTGATCCCCGTCATCACGACGCCCAAAGGATCAGGCGCCGCTGAGCAGAAGAAGCACGGGAGCAAAGACGGCATCCGCATCGTCGTCAGTTTCGACGGACTCGGCGTTGGCTTCACCGGACCGCAAGGCACCACCACGCTCCGCAATCCGTCGGACAACAGCGTGGCCGTGGGTCCCGATCACATTGTTCAGATTGTGAATTCGCGCATGGCGATCTTCACCAAGAAAGGTAAACGCTACGATTCCACCGGCGTGGTGCTATACGGCCCCGTAGCGACGAACACCATCTTCAAAAACTTCACCGGCCCCTGCGAGTCGCGACTCAGCGGCGACGCCGTGGTGCGCTACGATCAACTGGCCAAGCGTTGGTTGTTCGTGCTGCCAATCTTTCAGCGCGGCGCCGTGCGCCCTGATCAGATCGAGGCATCAAAAGTCGGTGACCCCGCGCAGCTAAGTGTGCCAGGCGTTGCGGGGCAACCGGGCGGCGCGGCCGCACTCTTTGTGCCGCCTCCCCCGCCACCGGTGGATCCCAACGCGCCGGCCGCGCAGCCCGGGCGTGGACGCGCCGGGGCTGCTGCGCCCGCCGCTCCGGCGCCGGGTCAGCCGCAGGGCCAATACTCGATGTGCTACGCGGTCAGCGAAACGGCCGATCCGATGGGTGCATACTTCCGCTACGAATTTCTGCGCCCGCTCTTCCCCGACTACCCGCGCCCCGCCGTGTGGCCCGACGGCTACTACGTGCCCACCAGCACGAGCGATGATCGCATCTCAGAGTCAGTGGCAACGCAGAAGCATGCCTGCGTCGCCGATCGCGCGCGGATGCTCAAAGGCGAGCCGGCCACGGAGCAGTGCCTCATCATTGAAAATGTGAATTTTCTCAATAACGCGGATGTAGACGGTACGAGACTCCCCCCCGCTGGAGCACCGAACATCATGATGGCCGCCGGTGGCCGGCAACTCGACAAGAACTTCGAGGACCAGATCATTAACGTGTGGCAGTTCCACGTGGACTGGACTGATCCATCCAAAACGAAAGCGACTGGCCCATCCGCGATCCCGGTGGCGCCGTATCACTACCTCTGCGATGGCCAGCTCAGCAACTGCGTGCCGCAGCAAGGCACCGATCGTCGACTCGATTCGCAGGGCGACAAACTCATGGCGCGCCTCGCATACCGCAACGTGAATGGGCACGAGTCGATTGTCGCCACACACTCGGTGAACACCACCGCCGGTGCCGGCGGCGTGCGATGGTACGAGTTCCGGGTCGCCGGCAAAAGTCGCGCGGTCACGCTGCATCAGCAGGGCACCTTCGCTCCGGACAGCTCGTATCGCTGGATGGGCAGCGCCGCGATGGACAAACTTGGCAATATGCTCATCGGCTACTCGCACGGCGGGCTCGGCATCTACGCCGGCCAGCGCGCGGCGGGGCGACTCGCGGGCGATAAAACGGGAACGCTCTCGCTGCGCGAAGTGCGTCTCGCGGAAGGTGCGGCGCCGCAGACCACTACGCTCCGCTGGGAGGACTACACGCAGACCGGCGTGGATCCGAGCGATGACTGCACGATTTGGTATGTGGGGGACTATTTCAAGAAGGATGCAACGAGCTATTCGAGTCGGATTGGGGCGTTTCGAATACGCGGGTGTAAATAGCGCATCGGAGAACAGGAAAAACAACAACGCCCCACCGGCATCTGCCGGTGGGGCGTTGTGTTCGTATCAGCGGATGATCGAAGCGTGAACCTCGGACCGCGCGCACTTCGGCCGCACGTCGCCCGATCATCGACGCCATCGAAACCGCTACTTCTTGTCGAACACCTCCACATTCTTGTACTCCTTGCCGGCCGCGTTCGTCCCCGAGCTGGTCCCAGTCAGCGTCTTGCCGTCTTTCGAGACCACTCGGCGCGTGTGAATGACCACCTTGTCGCCCCGCTTCTGTGTGGACTCGGTGGTGTTCGCATCGATGCGTTTCACCATGATGGCATCCGAATCGGCACCACCGGTCATCGGCGCATACTTACCGTCGAAGTGGACGGTGAAGGTGGTGGACACGGCCTTCCCCGTAGCGTCCACGCCCTTCGAGGTAAACGTGTAGCCGTTCTCGACGGCAGTGTAGCTCCGCGTAGAACTCTTCGGTGCCGTGCCGAGACTGTAGGTCGACTTCGCGACGTTCAGCACCCACGTTCCAATCACGGGGTCGCTCGCCTGCGCCCGCGCGACGCTCGCCGCACCGAGCGTCGCGATCATCGTGCCGAGCAATAGCACTCGCGTCTGCATCCGCATCCTGCCATCCTTCCCCACTTCAGCCGGGGGGCATGAGAGTTTTGGCGAGGACTATTCAGGCACCGCCATCGCTCTGGGACAGCTAGAGTGGAGTGTTCTTGCCGAATCCGCAAGCTCGTGATGCGCTGCGACCGGCGCGCTCGACGTAGCTACAGCGTTCCCAGGCACGTGACGAATGGACGGCGGTGGTGCCGCGTCCTCCCGCCTGTCCGGATTCGGATCGATCACTGGCGCCTTGGCCCAAGTCCCGTATCTTCGCAAAGTGCACCTCATCGCCCTCGGCCTAGCCTCGACGACGTGCGGTGCCGGCTGCCTCCGCTGAGATGCACTGGGTTCGGTAGACAGGGAGTTAAGCTACTGCCGCCCGCTCGAAGTTGATCGGGCTCTTGTTGCCGAGGGTCGAGTGCCTCCGGGTGGGATTGTAGAAGCGCTCGATGTAGTCGAAGATGTCGGCCCGC
>JAPLKS010000005.1 GCA_026387915.1 Gemmatimonadota bacterium | reverse complement strand
GCGCTCTTCGCCCTGAGAGCCGAGAATCGAGATGCCGAGTGCGGCGCCAATCACCGCGCCCATGGCGAGTCCGAGAATGCTCCCGCCGCCGCCGAACCAGCCGATGACCGCGCCGACGATCGCGCCGCCGATGCCGTGCATTGGATTGGTGGGCGCGAGTACTTCGCCTTTGTCGCCCTTGTGCTCCGTGCGGCCGGGCATGCCGATGCCGGGGAGATACTTCTCACGACCCCAGAGGTAGACAATCAACCCGAGCACCATGCCAACGCCAGCGGCGGCAAAGCCGTAGTGCCAGCCAAAGCGTGGGCTCTGCGCGAGTCCGCCGCAGACGATCGGCCCGAGGAAGGCGCCGAGGTTCACGCCCATGTAGTAGATGGTAAAGCCTGAGTCGCGGCGCGTGTCGCCGGGGCCGTAGATCTGTCCGACTTGCGTGGCCGCATTCGATTTGAAGAAGCCGGTGCCGATGATGATCAGCGTGAGGCCCGCGTAGAACGCGAACTCGCCGGGGAAGGCCAGTGTGAAATGCCCGATCGAAATAATGATGCCGCCCAGCACCAGCGAGCGTCGTGTGCCAATGAGGCGATCGGCGAGATAGCCGCCAATCAGTGGCGTGAGGAACACGAGCATCGTGTACGTCCCGTACAGATTGGCGGCCTTTTCGGCGGTCCAATGCTGCGAGTTGACGAGATACAGGACGAGGAGGGCGCGCATTCCGTAGTAGGAAAAGCGTTCCCACATCTCCGTGATGAAGAGAAGACCCAGCCCCTTGGGATGCCCGAGGAGCGAGCGGTCGGCGAAGACGTCGGCGTTTTGTGTGGGTGCGGTCACGATCGGTGTCGGAAAAGGTGGCAACGGCGTGTCACATAGGGTCGCCTGAAAGCACGCGAGGCGCCAGAGGTGCCGGTCCGCTCAGGCTGGGGCGAGAACGGGAACGGCGCTCAGTAAGGCGCGGGTGACCGGGTGCTTCGGGCTCGCGAAGAGGGCGTCTGTGGGCGCGAGTTCCACGATGCGGCCGAGTTGCATGACGGCCACGCGCGTAGCGAGATGGCGCACGACGGCGAGGTCGTGGGCAATGAACAGGTAGGTGAGGCCTCGCGTGCGTTGCAGTACCGAGAGGAGTTCCATCACGTGGGCACGCGCCAAGACATCCAGCGCGGAGACGGCTTCGTCGAGCACCAGGAACTCCGGTTCCAGCGCGAGGGCACGGGCAATCGCAATGCGTTGCCGCTGCCCACCGGAGAACTCGTGCGGGTATCGCGCGGCGCACGGAGCGTCGAGTCCGACTTCTTCGAGTAGTTGTGCGACGCGCGCATTGCGATCACGGCGTGTCGCGATGTGGTGGGCGTCCATCCCCTCACGCACGATGGCGCCGACGGTCATGCGTGGATCGAGCGACGCCTGAGGGTCCTGCAATACCACCTGCAGGCGTCGGCGCATCATCCGGAGTGGCTCGCGTGCGAGCGCGAGCAGGTCGGCGCCGTCGATGTGGATCGTGCCGGCCGATGGTTCGACCAACCGCAGCATCGCGCGGCCGAGCGAGGTCTTGCCGCTTCCCGATTCGCCGACGACAGCCAGCGTCTCGCCGCGGGCAATGTCGAGCGAGACGCCATCGACGGCGCGCACGCGGTGATGTGGCGTTGCGAATTCCACGACGAGATCGCGGACTTGAATGAAAGCCGTCATGGCGTAAACGCCAGTTGCCGCGCCGCGTGGAGCAACGCGACCGTGTGTGGATGCGACGGGGCGTGGAGGAGTTGTGCCATCGGCGCGTCTTCTACGATGCGCCCCTCGTGCATCACCAAGGCGCGCTGGCATTGTGCTGCCGCAACGCCGAAGTCGTGCGTCACGAAGAGCATCGCCATTGCGGTCTGCCGCTGCTGTTCAGCGAGCAGTGCGAGAATGGCGGCTTGCGTGGTGACGTCGAGCGCCGAGGTCGGTTCGTCGGCAATGAGCAGCGCGGGCTGAAGCAGCAGCGCCATGGCAATAAGGACGCGCTGCTGTTGACCGCCCGAAAGCTCGTGAGGAAAGGCCGCTGCTGTGCGCTCAAGGTCGGTGAGTCCCACGCGCGCGAGCATTTCGCGCGCGCGTGTTCGGGCCGATGCGTGCGATGCGTCGGTGTGGGTGACCGCCACCTCGGCGATTTGATCCACCACTCGCATCCGTGGATTGAGTGCGCTGCTCGGCTCTTGAAACACCATCGAAATGCGGCGCCCGAGCGACGCCGCGCGCTCGCGCGGCGAGGCCGCGAGCCAGTCGGCGCCTTCGAAGCGCACGCGGCTCTGAGGCGCAACGTGGGCATGTTGCGGCAAGAGCCCCATGATGGCGAGTGTAAGCGCCGACTTGCCGCTCCCCGACGCGCCGACGAGCGCGACGGTTTCACCGGCCGCAATCGTGAAGCTCACGTTATGCACTGCGACGTGGGAGTCATGTCCGCGTTGGAACGAGACGTGCAAGTCCTGCACTTCTAGGATTGGGGTCACTGGGCACGGCTCCGTCGCGGATCCACGGCGTCCTGTACTCGCTCGCCGAGGGTATTGGCCGCGAGCACTGTCACGAGCAGTGCGATCACCGGAAACACGACCAGCCACCAATGTGTGCCAGCCTGCTCGGTGCCTTCGAGAATGATGTTTCCCCAGCTGGCGTGCGGTGGATGTAGGCCGAGTCCGAGAAACGAAAGCGTCGCTTCGAGGGGAATGACCGACGCAAAGCCGAGTGTACCCGCCACGATCACCTGCGGCGTGACGGCGGGGAGCAGATGCAACGTGACGGTGCGCCACCACGGCGTGCCGAGGGCGCGCGCCGCGAGCATATAATCCTGATGCCGCAACTCGCGCACGTGCGTGCGAATCACGCGGCTCATGCCGGGCCACGAGGTCACGCCCAATAAAACGGCGACCATCGAAACCGTTGGGGTACCCGCGAGCCCGAGGACGAGCAAGAGCAACAGCACGCGCGGGATCGAGAGCAGCGCATCGGCGATGCGCATGAGCCACGTGTCGAGTGCGCCGCCTACAAACCCGGCCACGGCGCCCCACGCAGTGCCCACGATGACGGCAATCCCCGCGGCAAGTGCCGCGATGCCGAGCGACACGCGGCCGCCGTGCAACACACGACTGAGCACATCGCGGCCGAATTGATCGGTGCCAAACGGATGATGCCATGACGGCGCGAGGAATTGATCGCGCACAAAATCCGGCATGGCGTTGGGATCGAATGGCGAGATCCACGGCGCGCCAATAGTCGCCAAGGCAATGATCACGAGCGCGATGGCCGCCAGCAGCGTGACGGTGCCACCGAGGGCGTCGCGCACGCCGCGCGCGGCGATGCGTACCGGCGCGCTCACGCGTCCAACTCCAGTCGCGGATTGAGGGTGTGCGCGAGCACGTCGGTCACCGCTGCGCCAACCGCCACCAGCGCGCCCGCCAGCACCACGCCGCCTACGATCAACGGATAGTCACGACCGAGTGCGGCGTCGAACATCAAACGCCCCATGCCGGGCCAGTCAAAGAATTGCTCAATGACGATTGCACCACCGAACAGTGCGGGGAGCATCAGGCCGGTGAGCGCGAGTACGGAGGCGAGTGCGTTGGGGAATGCGTGCCGCGCAATCACGGGCCACTCCATCAGCCCCTTGGCGCGCGCGGTGCGAATAAAATCTTGCTCCAGCACCGCGAGCATCGCGGCGCGATGATAGCGCGAGACGGCGGCCGCAACGGTCGTGGCGATGACCAGGGCCGGCAACGCGAGATGTGTCAGCACATCACCCACGCGGCCCGCGGCGCCGAGCAAGTTGTGTGCGCGTTGATCGATGAGTCCCGACGCCGGCAACCAATGCAGATGACGCGCTACGAGCGCGATGGCTCCGATGGCAATCAAAAACTCGGGCACCGACACGACGGCAAGTGCGAGCGCTCCAGACAATCGTTCTCCAACCGTGCCGCGTCGCGCGGCCTGCCAAGTGCCGAGCGCTACACCACTCACGAGTCCCAGCGTGAGGCCGGTGCCCATCAAGAGCACTGTGTTGGGGAGTGCTTGGCGTAATACGTCGGCCACGGGGCGGGCGTGTCGAATGGACCAGCCAAAATCGCCGCGGAGATAGCCGCTCGCGAGATGCCAGAGTTGGCTTGGGAGCGGCTGGTCGAGGCCGAACAACGCGCGCTGCTGTGCGCGCCACGCATCGGTGATTCCTGGGTCGCCGAGCGAGAGACTAAACGGATCGCCTGGCGCAAAGTGTACGAGCAAAAACGCGACGACGGCCACCGTGCCCGTGACGGCCACGGCCTGCAGCGCTCGGTGGAGCGCGAAGCGTCGCACGCCCTGAGCGCGCAGAAAGATCGCCAAGCGTTACGGCGCCTTGGTGGCGGCCGTCGCTCGCGCCTTGGCCGCCGCACGCAAATGCCACGCGGGCACGCTGGTCCACCAGGCATCGGCGCGCATCGGGCCCGTGACGAGATTGGCGCTCGCCACCAGCAGATTCGGCGCTTCGTACAGCCACACGGCTGGCGCGTCGGCGATGATGGTCTCATAGGCCGCACGATAGTGCGCTTTAGCGGAGACCATGCTGGTCGCGGTAATCGCGGAGTCGACGGACGCGGTGAAGCGCGGATTGCTGTATCGCCCCGCGTTGTTGAACGATCCCGAGCGCGGTGCGCCCGTCCACGTTTGCGCGATTCCCGTCGGGCTCGGCGTCACGCCCCATCCTCCGATGAGCGCATCGAACTGATGGCTCCCCATTTGCGCCTGAAAGGCGCCGGGCTCCACCGATTGCACGTCTACCTTGGCGCCCACGCGACGGAGCTGTTCCTGAATGAGCACCGCATAACTGCCGCGCGACTTGCTCACCGACGGCACGAGGAGCGCAAAGGACAATGTGTGCGACCCTCGGTGTCGAACACTGTCAGCGCCGAGAGTCCAACCGAGCGAGTCGAGCGTGCGCGCGGCAGCAGCGACGTCAAAGGGGATGCGTGTGACCGTGCTGTCGAAGCTCCACTGCGCGCGGGACACCGGCGCAATGGCCGCAACGCCGACGGCACCGAAGACGTTCTGCGCCATCGCACGTCGATCGAGCGCCATGGCCAGTGCGCGGCGCGTGGCGCGGTCGCCCAAGACCGGATGGGGCCGGCCACTCGCGCCGTCCATGAGATTGAACTGCAGAAAGTTGTAGCTGAACGACGGTTGCTCAATGAGCCGCAGGTCGGGATGCGTGGCGAGCGCCGCGACTTCCTGCGGGGGAAAGTTGTCGTAAAAATCGACGTCGCCACCGTACACTTTGGCGAGCGCGGTGGTCACCTGATTCACGACCGTGAACACGAGGTGGTCGAGTGCGGGGCGGCCGCGGTAGTAGCGGTCGTTGGCCACGAGGTCGAGCTGACCAGTCGCGGACGACGTGAACACGAACGGACCGCTTCCCACCGGCGCGCGCGCGGCGGCGGATGCGCCGAGCGAGTCGCGCGGAATTTTTCCGAGTGTGTGCTGTGGGAGCGGCACAAGCGATGCGATGACGGTATAAAACTGTTCGGCGCTGCGATGAGAATACCAAACGACCGCCGTGAGCGAGTCGCGTACCGTAACCGAGTCGAGCGCGTTGCGCAGATCGCCGCGGCGCGGGCTACCCACGAGCGAGTCAGCATACACACTGAACGCAAAGGCCACGTCGGCGGCGCGCACGGGAGTGCCGTCGTGCCAGAGCGCCCGCGTGTCGAGCTCGAAGGCGATGGAGAGCGAATCTTTCGCCCAGCTCCAGCGACGTGCGAGGCGCGGCTCAAAGCCCGCATCGCCAACGGTGTTCAGCCCAGCGCCCATCGTGGCGAGGCCATCGAAGAGCAGTTCAGATGCCGCGCGCTGCGGCGTGGTTTGATAGAAGGGCGGCAGGAGGCGATCGGGCTCTGACGCGCTTCCAATGACCACCGTTCCACCCGCCGGCGATTGGTCCCGCGCGCACGCGGCAACGGAGGCGGCGACGGCGCCCGAGCAGAGGAGCGCGAACAACGCGAACGGCTTCGACACGCGACTCATCAGGCTCTCGGCGGGGGAAAAGCCAACATTATAGGACTACCGTCGCCACGTCCACTCCGGCGACGCAAAACGGTCGCGATGCGTAGCGACGGCCAAGTCGAGGTCGTGCGGATCAAGGGGGTCGATCGCGCCACATCGAGCGCGGGCAGCGTGCAACAGTGCGTCACGCACCTCGGCGTACGACGGCGTGCGACCCATCGCGCCCGTGAGCGTCGCGGCGGGCGCGGAGCCGGTCATTGGCGCGTCGGCGAGTTCGGCAATGCGCGGTTGGTCGTCGGCGAGCAGAATGGAGCCATGCTGGAGGAGTGCGCCGCGCTCGCGCACCTGTGCACTCCCGACGAGTTTGCGATCCCCAACCACCAGTTCACCGGCGGAGGGCTCGGCAAAACACGTCGCGTCACCGGGGCGGAGCGGCGCACCCCCCGGCGCGACCGTGGCCACGACGCCGAGCAGGCGCAGGGCGTCGAGGAGCAGCGCGTTGATGGCGGCGTACGTGGTTGAGAGCGGCGCGTCGTCGTCAGTGGGGGCGGTCACGCTGTATGTGACCTCGTGGTCGTGGAGTAACACCCGTCCGCCAGTGGCGCGGCGCACCGCGCCAACGCCGCGCGCGGCGAGGGTGGCTTCCGAGAAACGCCCCCGTACCGTCTCGTGCCGACCAAACGACAGGGTCGGCTCGGACCAGGCGTACACGCGGAGCACCGCTTCGTCGTGCGCCCGCGCCCGGTCCATAAGTGCGGCGTCGACGGCCATTTGGGTCACGCCGTCCGCCGCACCGGAGTCGAGCCACCGCCACCGACGGGAGGTCACCGCGTAATGGCGAAGTAGAGGACGTAGAGCCACGAGCAGAACCCGTGGAAAATCGCCCAGAGTATGGAGTGGTGGAGACTCCAGGAAATCGCAATCGCCAGCGCGCTGCCGAAGCTGATACCGGCGCGCGTGGCCTCTGCCCGTGCGGACATAATGGTTACCCCGTTTGAGTATGCCATGGCCAAGAATCTACCCTGCGTCCCACACGAGAGGTGCGGTCGCTAAGTTTCACTACGTTCCACCCCCTGTCCCCGAGACCTTCGGCGGCGCCCTTGGGGCGCTCTAGGAGCCATGCACGTGACCGCTCATCCGCAGCCCGATACCTTCGTCTCGCGCCACATCGGCCCGTCCGACGCCGATGTCACCGCGATGCTCAAGACACTCGGCTACGCATCCCTCGACGCTCTCATCGCCGCCACAGTGCCGGCGAACATCCGGTTCAACCGTGCGCTGGCCTTGCCCGCGCCAATGTCCGAAGAAGACGCGCTGGCCGATTTCCGCGCGATGATCGAGCCCAATGAGGTGTGGCGCTCGTTTATTGGGCAGGGCTACTACGGCACGCACGTGCCGGCTGTCATTCAGCGTAATATTCTCGAGAATCCCGGCTGGTACACCGCGTACACGCCCTATCAGGCGGAGATTGCACAGGGTCGGCTCGAAGCGTTGCTGAACTTTCAGACGACGGTCATCGATCTCACCGGATTGCCCCTGTCGAGCGCGTCACTGCTCGATGAAGGCACCGCCGCCGCCGAAGCCATGCAGATGCTGCACGGCGCCAAGAGTGGTCGCAACGTGTTCCTCGTGGCCGATGACTGCCATCCGCAGACCATCGATGTGGTCAAGGCGCGTGGCGCCGCTCGCGGCATCACGGTCAAGGTTGAATCGGCAGCCGCGTTTACGCTCGACGACTCGGTCTGCGGCGTGCTCATTCAGTATCCGAACACTTTCGGCGCCGTCACGGACTACCGCGCGCTGTGCGAGCAGGTGCACGCCGCCGGTGCGCTGGTGGTGGCCGCAACGGATCTGCTGGCGCTGACGGTGCTCACCCCGCCGGGCGAATGGGGCGCGGATGTGGCGATCGGCAATGCCCAGCGCTTTGGCGTGCCCTTTGGCTTTGGCGGTCCGCACGCCGCATTCCTCACGACCAAAGACGACCTCAAGCGCTTGATGCCGGGGCGTATCATCGGCGTTTCGCGTGATGGCAATGGCCAGCCGGCTATGCGCATGGCGCTTGGCACTCGCGAACAGCACATCCGCCGTGAAAAAGCCACGAGCAACATCTGCACGGCGCAAGTACTCCTCGCGGTGATGAGCGGTATGTACGCCGTGTGGCATGGCCCCGATGGGTTGCGTCGCATTGCGCGTCGCGTGCATCATCGCGCCGAGTCGCTGGCCGCTGGCCTGCGCGCGCTCGGCCACACGGTGAAGCATGAGTTGTTCTTCGACACCATCCAGGTGGCCCTCGGCAACGGCACGACGCTCGCCAAGCTGCAGGCCGCTGCCGAGGCGCATCGCCTCAATCTGCGCTACTTCGCCGACGGCACGGTGGGTGTCTCGATGGGTGAGACCACGTCGGTGGCCGATCTCAACGATTTGCTCGCCGTGTTCGGTGGCAAAGCCGCGGCGCCAGCGGATGTGGATGCACGCTTTGACGAACGCTTTGCGCGCACGAGCGACTTCCTCACGCACGCGGTGTTTCATCGCAATCATTCGGAAACGGATTTCCAGCGCTACGTGCGGAGCCTCGAAGCCAAGGACCTGTCGCTCGTCCATTCGATGATCGCGCTGGGGTCATGCACCATGAAGCTCAACGCGGCCGCCGAAATGTTGCCGGTGACGTGGGAGAAGATTGGCGGCATTCATCCGTTCGCACCTGCCTCGCAGGCCAAGGGCTACCACGCGCTGTTCGCGCGCTTGGAGCACGCGCTCGCCGAGATCACCGGATTCCACGCGGTGTCGCTGCAGCCAAATGCCGGCTCACAGGGTGAGTACGCCGGGTTGCTCGTGATTCGGCAGTACCATCTCTCGCGTGGCGAGGGGCATCGCACGATCTGCTTGATTCCGCAGTCGGCGCACGGCACGAACCCAGCGAGTGCGGTGATGGCGGGCATGCAGGTGGTGGTCGTGAAGACCGATCCGAACGGCAACATTGATGTGGCCGACCTCAAGGCCAAGGCCGAACAGCATTCGGCGAATTTGGCGGCGCTGATGGTGACGTACCCATCGACGCACGGTGTGTTCGAGGAAGCGATCACCGAGATATGCAAGACGGTGCACCAGCACGGCGGTCAGGTGTATCTCGACGGCGCCAACATGAACGCGATGGTCGGTCTCTGCCGCCCCGGCGACATCGGCGGTGACGTGTGCCACCTGAACCTGCACAAAACCTTCTGCATTCCGCATGGCGGCGGCGGCCCCGGTGTGGGGCCGATTGGCGTGGCGAAGCATCTCGCGCCATTCCTCCCAGGGCACTCAGTCGTCACGACGGGCGGCGCACAGGCGATTGGTGCCGTGTCGTCCGCGCCGTGGGGCAGCGCGAGCATTCTCCCCATCTCGATGATGTACATCATGATGATGGGCGGCGAGGGACTCACGCTGGCGACGAAGATCGCGATTCTCAATGCGAACTACGTGGCCAAGCGACTCGAGCCCTACTATCCCGTGCTGTATAAGGGCGCCAACGGCACGATCGCGCATGAGTGCATTGTGGATCCGCGCTCGCTCAAGGCGGCCAGCGGCATCGATGAGCAGGACATTGCCAAGCGCCTGATGGACTACGGCTTCCACGCGCCCACGGTCTCGTTCCCGGTGGCGGGCACGCTGATGATCGAGCCGACGGAGAGTGAATCGAAGCCCGAACTCGACCGCTTTGTTGAGGCGCTGATCGCCATTCGCGAGGAGATTCGCGACGTGGAGAGTGGGGTGCTGCCCAAGGACGACAACATGCTCGTGCACGCGCCGCACACGATGGCGCACTGCTTGGGCGACGTATGGACGCACGCCTACGGCCGCGAGCGCGCGGCATTCCCGCTGCCGTGGGTGCGCGCGCGGAAGTTCTGGCCGGCGGTGGGGCGCGTGGACAACGCGTTTGGAGATCGGAACCTGGTGTGTGCGTGCCCGCCGATTGAGGAATACGCGAGCTAACGGCCACGACAACGGCGAGTAGACGGTTTACCGTTTTCCGTTTTCCGTGCACAGCGAACAAAAGAGGGCCGGCGTCGCATTGCGATGCCGGCCCTCTGTTGTAACGCGAAACCGCTAACGGAAAACCGTCTACGGTTGTGGTCGTTCGCTACTTCCCGCCGAGCAGCTTCTCGTACGCCGCTGCGTCCAGCAGCGCCGCAACGTCGGCCGCCGAGACGCGCAGCTTGATCATCCAGCCGTCCCCGTAAGGGTCGGAGTTGACCAGCGCGGGCTCGGCTTCGAGACGCGGGTTCACTTCCACCACTTCGCCGGCGAGGGGTGAGAACAACTCGCTGACGGCCTTGACGGCCTCAACGGTGCCGAAGGTGGCGTGCGCGTCAAACTTGGCGCCGGGCTTCGGGAGTTCGAGGTAGACGATATCGCCCAGCTCACCCTGAGCGTAGTCCGTGATGCCCACGGCGACGATGGTGGCGTCGGCGGTCGGCTTTACGTATTCGTGGTCGCTGGTGTAGCGGCAGTCGGCGGGTATGGAGGACATTGGCGTTCACGTCGGATGGCGGGCGGGGCCGTGCTGGTGCGAGCCACCAGCGTCCCCTCAGCGAAGTGTAGGCGCGGGCGGCAGGTTCTTCAAGGCGACTGTGACGCTTGCGCCAGTGTTTTCCACGCGGTGGCCACACGTTCGGCGAGCTGCTCCGGGGTGCCATCGTTTTCGATCACAACGTCGGCTCGGCTCCGCTTGAGTTCGGCGGGCATCTGCGCGGCGATCATCGCCATAGCGTCGGCGGGGTCGAGGCCGCGGTCGCGCACGAGGCGGTCGAGGCGCAGGTCGCGCGGTGCGTCTACCAGCAGGATGGTGTCGACCGTGTCGGTGAGCCCCGCCTCAAACAAGAGCGGCACATCGCAGACGGCCACCTTAACGCCCCGCGCCCGCAGCTCGGCGATCCGCTCGTCGCGCAGCCGCCCCACTTCGGGGTGCACGATGGCGTTGAGCGCCTCGAGCTCTGGGGGGTCGGAAAAAACGCGCTGGCGGAGGGTGGCACGGTCGAGGGTGCCATCGGGGGCGCAGATTGACGGGCCCCACCGATCGACAATCGCGCGAAGGGCGGGCGAGCCCGGTGCGACCGCCTCCCGCGCGAGGAGGTCGGCGTCGATGATCGGCACCCCAGACGCCGCGAGCAATGCGGCGACGGTGGACTTTCCGCTGGCGATATTTCCGGTCAAGCCGACAAGGTGCATCGAAACTGTTCAGCAGGAGGAAGCACGGGAGCACTTTCGAAGACGCGTGGACGTCGCCAGTATACGTTCGTGATGCGATTCCTCCAACAGTTTCCCGCCCTGCCGATGCGCCCTCGGATGCCAAACCGCCCCGGCTTCACGATGATCGAGATGGCGATTGTCGCCGGCGTGATCGCACTGCTGGCGGCCATCGCGTTGCCGAACATCAATTTTCGCGGCTTTGAGATGGACGCAAACACGCGAAACCTGCAGAATCAGATTCTGGCGTCGCAAACCATCTCGGTGCAGAACAACAAGTACGTGTTGCTGACGTTCGTGTATTGCAACAGCCAGTTCCGCATTGTCGTGGACAGCAACAAGAGCAAAGGCTTCGACACCAGAGAGAAGCGGTACTGGAAGACGTTGTCCGAAGGGGCGCAATTCGTGACTCCGCCGAGCACCATTGATGGCGACTCGCCCTATTACGTGACGGGGCCGGGAATCATCGGCTACAACAATGTGGCGGCCACGAATGGCAAGACCTGCAATAACTCACCGTCGGTGTGGCTCTACCCTACCGGATCGACGAGTGGCGACGTGGTGGTGTACCTCGGCCCCGCCTCAAAGAACCCGCGCAAGCAGGACTACCGCGCCATCCAGATGTACGGCGCAACCGGGAAGATTCACGTGTGGCGCATGCAAACCAACGGGGCGTGGAAACAGTCCGATATGCAGTGACGCCGTCACGCCCCCGCACCGTGTGGGCGTAACGGCGTGATGCTGGTGAGCGGCGTGCTGGACGCGTGCCCTCAGCCCGAGCGGCCGACCGCCTTCAGGAAGCAATCCACCACAAATCCGGCGCCGCCTTTGGCGCGAATTTCCTGCGGTGTGGCGCCGAGGTAACGCTGGCAGGTGTTGCGGAACGCACTGCCCGAGGGAAAGTCGAGCGCGCGCGCAATGCCGTCGGCGCTCCGGTTGCGATCCTCGAGCATCTGCGCCGCCACGATCAGGCGGCCCCAACTGATGAGCTTTTGCGGAGGGGGGAATCCGTCTTTGTCGAGTCGTGCGACGAGCGAGCGGCGCGAGGTCGCGAGAATATCCGCGAGTCGATGCGAGGTGATGCGCATATGGGCGCGCGTCACCGACACGAGCACGGCGTCGCGCGTGAGCGGATGCACGTCGCCAAGGCGATGACGGATGAGCCCAGCCACGCCGCGGGCTTCGGCTTGCTCAATGACTTGTCGCAGGCTGGCCGGGGTATCGTCCTGATCGACGATCAGCAGGCCGTCGAATCCGGCGCGCCCCGCGTCAAACAGGTCACGTGAGCGCCCCGGTGCGTAGGACACGTACGCCACGAGTGTGATGCGGGCAAAGCGCAGTTTGAGCTGGCGGACATGTTCGAAGTCGGCTTTACCGTCGGCAAAGAGATCGACGACGGCAAGGTGAACCGCCTCGTCTTCACTGGCCTCGAACACCTCGGTCCAGGTCTTGCACGGTATGACGGTATGCTGCCCATGCACCGCGTGCACGACGCGTTGCAGGCAGCGATCTTCAGGTAGCAGTGTGGCGACAATGCCCATCGGTGACCCTCCTACCGGACAAGTAGCGGTTGGGGTACGCAGTTTCTACGCGTCCGAATGGCAATCTACCGTGCGATCTGCGCACGCGCCATCACAAAGTGATAGTTTGTGTAACTGGCGTGACGGTCTGTAACTGGCGGGGGGCGCTCAGTCGTCTAGTGTATAGAGGGGGAGGCTTCGGGCGCACGTGTGCCGACGGTGCGTGAGTGTCCGAGGTCGCCCTGATGGCGTTCCACTATCGTATGCGCAAATCGCGAGGGTCGTGATGTCGACAGGGACGGGTCGCGGGACCAGACGGCGCAGCGGTTTCACCATCATCGAACTGTTGATGGTGGTGGCGGTCATTTCGATTGTCGCCGGCTGGGCGCTCCCCAAGTTCAGCATCGCGCGCTACCGCGCCGATGCGGCGGGACGCCTCGTGCGGCTGGTGCTGCAGACTGCCCAACGCAACGCCATCACGCGTCAATCGAACGTGATCATCAGTTTTGATATGACGTACAACCGGATGCGCGTGGTGCAGGACTACAACAACAACGACACGCTGAACACGACCGATCAGGTGATGTTCAAGCCGTTGGAAGAAGGGGCCAAGTACGTCACGCCGACGTGGGCCGGGGTGTCTGGGGCGGTGCCGACCGCCGCGGTTTCTGGGCCGGCGCTGCGGACGGTGTCGAGCATGACCAGCGTCATATTCCGTCGCGACGGGTCGGCGAGTAGTGACCTTGAGGTGTATGTCACGACGCGCGACGCCGTGCGGGTGGAGTACCGCGGGATTCAGCTGAGTTCGTCGACCGGGAAGGTGGATCTCTTCAAATGGAACGGCTCCACGTGGATCCGGATGAATCAATGACCCGTGTCCGCAGCGGTCGCGCGATGCGCTCCGTGCGTCGCGGCATGACGCTCATCGAGGTCATTCTCGCCATTGTCATCATGAGTGGCGCGATGCTTGGGTTGGCAAACTTCAGTCGCATCTTCCAGCACAACACGTCCACCAATATCGTGACGACGTTGGCCAGTGATTTGGCCACGCAGAAAATCGAGGAGATCAAAGGGTACCGCGTATATGCCACCTTGGTCTCGACGTACCATGCCACCTCCACCACCTACGCCACCGATCCCACCTACAAGGGATTTACGGTCACGGTGGCCGCGGTTCGCTGTTCGGGATGTCCGACCGCAACCAACGACTACGTCACGGTCACCGTGAGTGTGACGGGAAACGGCATGGCGTCCACGGTCAAGAAAACCACGGTCATCGCCGCATTTTAGATTGCTAACCCCTCTGCCCATGCGCTCAATGGCCCCCCGCCCGCGCGCCGGATTCACCCTCATCGAAATGATGATGGCGATTCTGCTGACGATGCTCGTCTTTGCCGTCACCATTCCGTTCTTCCGCATGCAGACGAATGCGGTGGATACGGGCGCCGGGCGTTTGGATGCCATGCAAAACGCGCGTTTTGCACAGAATGCCATTGACCGTGAGTTGCGTCTCGCCGGCGGCGTGACAGGGCAACCCGTCATCGTGCAGGCCGACAAGTTCGCCGTCACGTTTAACGTCGATCTCGTGTCGCGGGTGCTCAACGACCCGAACTCCACGTACTACGATCCGAGCGCCGACTCCCTGGCGACGGACAGCTGGGCGCCTGCGCGCAAGAAGGCGCTGCCGGTCGTTTCCAAACAGTACCCGATCCAGTACTACAACGACGGCAGCGGCGTGCAAAGTCCGGCCGAGACGATTTCGTATTTCGTTGGCGTCGATCCGACCGCGGGTCGCTCCGATCTGTTTATCCTCTACCGCCGCGTCAATGATCGCGACAGCACGGTGGTTGCGCGCAATATCTGGATCCCCACCGATACGAACTATTTCTTCCGCTACTATCGCACCGACACCGTGGGCGTGATCTCGATGATCGCGATGAATACGCTGCCGAAGTATTGGGACGACGCCACGCACATTCTTGACTCGGTACGCGTGGTGGAAATGCGCATCGCGGGGCTCTACCGCGACGTCAAGAAGGCCAAGGACGTGATCCGCACGGTCTATCACAAGACGCGACTGTACAACGCGGGCATGCTGCGCCTGTCAACCTGCGGTGCGGCGCCGCTCGGGCCGCAAGCCACGACCGCCGTGCGCGATACCAGCGTGACGGGCGTGACAACCGACATCCACGTCACGTTTACGAACTCGCTCGAGGAAACGGCCGGTGAGCTGGACGTCGCCACCTATCTGATTATGCGACGGCTCAGCTCCGGCACCGACTGGGAAGTGCTTGGTAATATGGTCGCCAACGGTAGCACGTCGTACACCTTCCTCGACACGAGCTTCAAGACCGGGTCATGGGTGTACGGCGTCGTGGCGCAGGACTGCTCACCGACGAACTCGACGGTCACGGCGGCTACCGCCGTGACTATTCCATAGAGGTGGTTGCCATGCGCGATTCAACTTCACGCCATTCCGAGGAATCGCGCGGTTCGCGCGTCGAGCGCGCTGAGCGCCTCGGGCGTCTGGAGCGCGTTGAACGCCGCGAGCGCCGCGGCTCGGCGCTCGTGCTTGTGCTGATCATGACGCTGTCGCTCGCCGGGCTGGCCATCTCGGCGATCTACCTGACCTCCAGCACCGGCCTCCTCACGCGCTATTACGACAAAGAGCGCGACTATCGGTACGCCGCCGAGGCGGCGCTCGCGCTCGGCAAGTCGCGCGTCAATAAGGACACGGCGCTGGGCCTCCCCGACGACACCGCCAAGACCATTCTCTCCGGTTCGTCGCTGACCGACGCGGCAGGCTCGACGATCTCGACGATCAAGGTGAATCTCTACGCGGCCTATACGGGCGATACCGTTGGGATCTACGGACAGTTCGTGACATTGCTGTCGCAGGCGTACGACACGGGCGGGACGCGCCACGTGCGCCGTCTCGATTTGACGGCTGAGAGTTTTTCGCGGTACGCGATGTTCGTGGACTCGTTTCCGTCTGGCGTGGCGTACGGCACCGGCGAGTTCATTCGCGGACGCGCGCACAGCAACACGCTCTGGGGCTCGTCGGGATCGCCGGGCCCGCACTATTACGACACGGTCTCCGCCGTGACGACCATCAGCACGTCGGGCACGTACGACCGCGGAAAGATCGCCGGTGCGGCGCGTGTGCCATATCCGACGGTCGCCAAGCTGGCGGCGCTGCCGGGGTACGCGACGACAGGCAATCTGAACTTCACGCCCGTCACGGGTAGCGCGGCCGTCGCGGTTAACGGCGCCAAGAATATGAGCGGCCGTCTCGACAGCTTGAGCGCGGTGCGCGGCACTCGCCTCAGCTTCAGGCCGGTGGACTGGACCAACCATGGCAAGCTGTCCGACAGTTCGTACTTCAACGAACAAGACGGCTTCATGATGCTGTTTGATCTGGCCTCGGGGATGGACACCGCCAGTCTGCGCGCCGAGTTGCCGCGTTCGGGCAGTACGCCGCTCACCAGCATCGTCATGCTGAACCAGTGCGGGCTGCTCGTGACCATCAGCAACCGCCGAGAGTTCTTTCCGGTTTCGCGCTTCCGAGAGCTGTGGGTGCGCGCCCGTGTGAAAGGCTCGACCTCGCCGGTGATCTCCGTCGCAGACACCTCGACGATGGGCACCGGAAATGCGGCGGCATACAACAAAATTCTGAGTTACGGCCCAGGATTCTCACGCTGTTTTCCGGCCGGCAGTCCGTATTTGATGCTCGCGGAGCGGATGACCAACAGTAGTTGTACGCTCGATTCCACGAATGTGGCCGCCACGACGTATTACGCGTGGGGTTCGGGGACGGGCGGTGGCGGGTGCGCCTCGGGCAAGCAGTACGGCGGCCAAGACAGCACGTTTACGCCGAACGTTTCGCGTTGCCTCATCTCACAGGCGGCGCCGGCTCCCGCAACAGCGGGCGGAAACTGTACTGGCTCGGTCCGGCTAGGCAACTGGCGCGCGTGGGGCGGCACCGCGGTCTCTGGCTCACCGACTTCCATTCAGACGTCGCAGAAGGCGTATATGTGGCCGCTGTACAAGCCGTACAACCTCGCGTCCAAGGGTGTCGTTCATGCGACGGCCGGGCCGCTCTTTATGAGCGATACACTGCGCGGCAATGTGACCGTGTACGTGCTCGGCCGCATCACGGTCATCGATGACCTCGTCTACGATCAGGTGCCGACGAACTTGAACTACGTGTGCCGCAACTTCCTTGGCATCATCGCGCGCGACGAAGTCATGCTGGCCGATGCGGCGATGAACCGACCACGCCCCGATGCCGGCGGCACGATGCGCTTTCTCGGGCCGAATATGAACTACGAGCTGCACGCCGTCACGATGAGCCTGACGAACGCCGTGGGCATTGAGAACTATCTGGGCAACACGCAGGCAGGCGCGACGTGCCAGGGCAACAACATGTCTGGCGGCTGCATCAACCAGATTGGCGGGGTCATTCACAAATGGGTGCCGGTCACATTCTCCGGCACGGCGGGTATGCGCGAAAACCGCTCGGTGGATCCGTGTCAGCTCACCAACCGAAAACCGCCGTTCTTCCCAATGACCGGCCGGTATGTCGACAACAAGTACTACGAAATCGATCCGGTCAACGTCGCGGCCTGGACGCAGGTAAAGAGTTACTACGCCAAGTTGCGCGGCCGGTCGGCGCCCTGAGGCGAGCGATGGGCAGGAACGCGAAGGGGCGGCCACCGGGTGGGGTGACCGCCCCTTCGTGCGTAGGGCGCGTTCCTCGTCGCTCAACGCGCCCGCGGCACCTCCGCTAGCTGCGTTTAGAGCAGCCGTTCCTGCGTGTCTCCAGAGGCGGGCGGTACCTTGTGGCAGTTCCGGCAGCGCGCTTCGTATGACTCGGCTCCGCCCACCATCACGATCGGCGAATCGTAGGCGGCTGGTTTGCCGTCAATCAGCCGCTGGTTGCGCGTCGCCGGCGAACCGCACATCACGCAAATCGCGTGCAGTTTGTCGACGATCTCCGCCACGCACATCAACTGCGGCATCGGGCCAAACGGCTCGCCGCGAAAGTCGATGTCCGTGCCCGCCACAATCACGCGGCGGCCACGGTCGGCGAGGTCGTTGGCAATGGCGACAATGCCTGCGTCCAAGAACTGCGCTTCATCAATCGCGATGACCTGCGCCTGCGGATCCAGTCGGAGCCGAATCTGCTCCGACGAATCCACAGGGGTCGCCTCGATGGCTCGGCCATCGTGCGACCCCACCTGCATCACGCCGCCGTACCGGTCGTCGAGATGCGACTTGAACACCTGCACCCGCTTGCGGGCGATCATCGACCGCCGCACGCGGCGCATTAGTTCCTCACTCTTCCCGCTGAACATGACGCCGGCGATCACCTCGATCCAGCCGCCGTTCAGCTGAAACGAGCCGACACTCATTTATCTCTCCCTCGGGGACGGTCGTCGTCGCGGCGCGGGCCGCGGGTGAAGGGGCGCGACGGACGCGCGCTGGCATCACTGCTGCGCGACGGCCCACCGGGGCCACTGCGGAATGGCGGACGGTCTCCACCGCGCACGGGCGGCCGATCGCCGCCGCGAGCCGGCGGACGGTCACCACCGCGAACGGGGGGACGGTCGTCGTCGCGGCGTGGGCCGCGGTCGCTCGGACGCGCCGAACTGCCGGTGCGGAAGGGACGCTCCTCGCGCGGCGCCCGATCCGTTCTGAACGGCCGCTCTTCACGCGGGGCGCGTTCCGCCGATCGGAAGGGACGGTCTTCGCGCGGCGGACGCGGACGTTCGTCGCGATCACCGCGATCGCTCCGCTCGGGGCGCGACTCGCGCGGCGGGCGGGCATCACGGCCAGCATCGCGCGACGGGCGCGAATCACCGCCAGCGTCGCGTGGCACCGGGCGGGCGGCGGCGAATCCGTCGGCGCGCGCCTTTTCTTTTTCATACAGACGCAGCGCGGCGCCGGCAATCGCGAGCCCATCGAACTCGGCGAGCAGCGGTTCGAGCGCGAGCACTTCATGCGCCGGATAGCCCGACGCGAGCGCACCACGGAGCAGACCGCGCAGCGTTTCTTCGTGCGACCGCGCGTCACGAACGGCGCGGGTACGTTCCAGCGGAATGACCGTCACACCAGACAGGCGTGTCAGCGCATCGCGCTGACGCGAGGTCACGAGCGCCACAATCCGCACAGGATGCGCGGTAATCGCGGCCTGCAACGCGGCGGTGGACGGAATGCCCACCATCACCGCGAGCGCAACGCTCGTGGGGACAGCGCCGTCGCTGATCGTAACGAGCGTGGAATCGGCGGCATAACCCAGTGCGTCGAGCACCGTGCGAACGGCAGCACGGGTGCGCTCGTCTTCGGCGACAATGACCGTGGACGGCGGGTCGAGTTCGTCGAGCAACTCGGACAGCGGGGCCAGCGGGGCGTCCGCGGTGACCACGCGGGCGTAGAGCGCGGTGGCCGGGGCGTCAGGATTCGCTGCCGCAGCAAGGGCAGTGAGCCCCATACGACGCGCCTTATGCAGGTAGCGCTCGATCAACGTCTCAACCGCCGGTGTCGGCTCGGCCGCCGTGAGCACCCGCGAGCCCGTCTTGGGGGTGTCCGCCAGGACGAGGGAGAGGGCTTCGTCGGCGTCGGCGTATTCATCGGCCGCGGCAAAAACGATGCTCTGGACTTCGTCGAGCTTGAGCGCCGAGGCCTTGAGCAGGTCGGCGAGGGCTGACGGCGAGGCGACCAATGCCTGCGTCGGGGCATCGCGGAGCATCCGGGCGCCGCGGGCGGCGTTCGAGACAGGGAGCACACGCAGGCCGACGGCGGCCGGCATGGCCTGCAGTTGGCGTCCGAGGGCGTTGGCGCTCGTGCCATCGGGGACGATGACCAGCACCTGAAGGGCGGGAATCGAGCGGTCGGCCCGTTCCAGTGCACCGGCGACTCGCTCGGCGACGGCCGCCCAATCGGCGGGGATAAAGTGCGCCACATGGGCGCTGCGCACGGCTCCGGCCGTTTCGCGCTCGTTCTCGCTCACTGCTGCCTCGAATGTCAATGGCGCGGCATATGCCGCGTAGTGTATCGTTCGGAAGTCGAACGATTGTAATCTATCACATCGTTTCGAAACTCGCCGACTTTCACGCCCCACGCGCGCTGACGATGACTCCGATTCTCCGGTATCAGCCCTCCGCCAATATCGCGCAGCTGCGCGAGTCGGCCACCATCGCGGTTTCTGCTAAGGCCAAGGCGCTCAAGGCGGCCGGACGACAGATTATCGACCTCGGAGCCGGTGAACCGGACTTCGACACCCCGGCTTTTATCAACGAAGCGGCCGCCAAGGCGGTCCAGAATGGGGCCACCCGCTACACCGCCACCGAAGGGATCCTGCCGCTGCGCGAGGCCATTGCCGCGCAGGCAAATGCGACCTACAAGGGCGCCGATCGTGTATTGGCGGGCGACATTGTGGTGTCCACCGGCTCGAAGCAATCGCTGTTCAACGCCTGTTTCACGCTCTTTGGCCCCGGCGACGAAGTCCTGATTCCGGTGCCGAGTTGGACGAGCTATTTCGAGATGGTGGAACTGGCCCGCGCTACGGTTGTGCCGGTCGCGGGTGAAGCGTTGCGCGGCTTCAAGGTGACGGCCGCGCAGCTGGCCAAGGCCGCGACGCCGCGCACCAAGGGACTGATGCTCAACTCGCCCGTGAATCCCACCGGTTCGGTGTACGATGAGGCCGAGTTGCGCTCTATTCTCGACCTGGCGGCGGAACGCGGCTGGTGGGTGTTGTGCGACGAAATTTATCAACGCATTGCGTATACCTCGGCGTCGGCACCTGGCGCCTTCGATGTGGCAACGACGCGTGATAACCTGATCGTCATCAATGGCGTCGCCAAGGCGTACGCTATGACGGGATGGCGCATCGGCTGGACGATTTCGCAACCGGCCGTGGCCAAGGCGATGACGGCGTTTCAGTCGCACACCACGTCCAACCCGGCAGCGGTGAGTCAGCACGCTGCGCTCGCGGCGATGACGCGCACCGCCGAGGCCGATGCGGCCATCGCCGCGATGGTGTCGCAGTTCCGGGCGCGGCGCGATTCTGCGATGGCCATTCTGCGGCAGGATCCGCGCATCGAGGTGGTGGCGCCTGACGGGGCTTTCTATCTCTTCATTCGCGCGCCCAAGACGGCCTCCGGGGACGATGCGGGCTCTGCGTTTGCTGCGCAGTTGCTCGATCAGGGTGGCGTCGCCGTGGTGCCGGGTTCAGCGTTTCTCACGCCGGACTGGATTCGCGCGTCGTACGCAGCCGAACAGTCGCAGGTGGATGAAGCGATGCGTCGCATTGTCGCGGCGTACGCGTCGGCGACATAGGGCGCGAGCGATTTCGATGGTCCGCGCGCGGATTGGCGCTCGATTCGCGGCCGCGCGGCGTGCAGATTAGGTCACCGGAATCGGAGTGAATGCGTGGAACTTGCCGTTCGAGTCGAACCAACAGACGTGCCGCTCCCAGCGGTGGCATACCGATGGGATGCGGATACCGATATTCTCACCGCGAGCATGCACGCGCCTGCCGTCGGGGAAGGGATGTCGGGGTCGGTTGAGGTGGAGGGGGGCGACGGTTCGTGGCTCATTTTTGATGTGAGTGCCGGGCGCATTGCCGGTGTCGAGGTGGCGGTGTGGCCCGACGTGCGCAAAGTGGCAACGCTCGCGCCTCCTGCTGACGCCGCGCCGTCGCGCGTGAGCATTCCAGCGCGTCGTTCCCAGCCTGGCATTGCGGCGCTCGAAGTCGAGACCGAGCTCTCGGCGGACGCCGATGTCGCCGAACGCACGATTCATTTTCGTATTGGTGCGGTGCGGCCGGTGCGGCATGTGTTGATTGCGCGGGATCTGGCATTAGATGTCGACGAACGCGAACGCGTCGCCGGCGTGTGGTTGTTGAACGTTCCCCCGTTTCCGGCGGAGTCATGATTACCACCATCGTGCTTGTGAAAGCGGAGCCGCGGCTCATCCCGCAATGCGCGCGCAAGCTGGCGGGCATTGAGGGCGTGGCAGAGGTCTATTCGGTGAGTGGCGAATGGGATCTCGTCGTAATGGTGAAGGTGCCACAGTATGAAGACATCGCGCGCATCGTCACCGAGGAGTTTCCTGACGTGCCCGGGCTCGTGCGCACCACCACGCTCACCGCGTTCCGCGCGTACTCCAAGGCGGATCTCGAGCAGGCGTGGGACATCGGGGTCACCTGATTTCACTCGACACGGCCGGTGGGCTGACGGCCCGCGAGGCGCTACGAGTGCTGCGCGAGTTGCGCGCGCACGGCGCCACACCGGCGGCCACCCGCGCCGATGATGACACGCCACTCGAGTTCTCTGCACTCGACGGCGACCCGCCGCGCCTCCAAGCGGCCACCCCCATCGAAGGCGATCGCCTCGCGGTGCGCGAACTCGCCGAACCACCCATCGCAGGCTTTCACGCCTTTCTCGACGGCGTGCAGAACAGCCGCGTCGTGGAACGGTGGTCCACCGGCATGCCGGTGGTGCACGGCACCGTGGCCGCGGTGGTGCGCGTGCGTGTGGAGCGCGAATTATCCACGTGGCGTGAAGCGCCGCTGATTGCGCGGGCTCTCTATCTCCCCGTGTCGCTCGTGGCGGACGGTAGTGTCGACGCGATGCGCGCGGCGGGGCTCGATGTCGTAGACACCATTGACGGTGCGGTCGGTGCTCCGGTGCGGCACCCCGCGGAGTTGATCGCGCTCGCACGCACGGCGGTGCAACGCAAACGCGAATCGCTGGAAATCGCGCTCGCCGAACAGTGGTGCCTCGAGGGCGACGGACCGCTGTACGTGGACGGTGGCATCGCCGCGAGTGGCGCGGCGGCGCAGCACGAGCACGCCGTGGGCGTGGTGAAGTCGCACCGGACGCTCTACGCCGAAGGCGATGCCGTGGACACCGTGCTCGCTCTACCCGAAGGCGCGCGCACCACGGGTTTCGAAATTCGCTCCCCGCGCCGGACAGGGGTGGCAAGTTGGTATCTGCGGCTCCGCGACGCGCGCGGGCGCGACCCATTCTTTGGCCTCGTGCGCGTGGAGATTGCCCGATCGCATTTCTCTACTGAGCGCGCGGATCTCGTGAGTCGGTGGGTGCTCGCCGAACGGGCGCCGGTGTCGCTTCCGGACCGGCGATGGAGCACGATGGCGTACGGAATCCGCAGTTGCGAAGAGTACCTGCGGGCGGTCACCGCGTAGCAGTGGCCGCCGTCGTCGGCCCCTCGGCCGACCGTGACCGACGAGGCCGCGCCCTGCTACCTTTCGCCGTACGATGAACACCGTCCTTGGCCGCATCGTCGCCACTGAGCGACGCCCGAATACTCCGCACGAGTTCCACTTCTGGACCGCCCTCGACTCGCCCGTGGGGATCGGCACCATTGTGCGCGTGGAAGGGGAGCAGCCGGTGAATGGCGCGCTCCCGCGGACGTATGGTGTGGTCACCGAAGGGTTCGCCTACACCGATCTCGAAACACCACTGCACGACGTCCTTGGGCACGACGGCTCGCCGTCGTCCGCTGGCGCTGCGCCCACTCGGCGCACGGAAGTCCGGCTCTACTCCGCGGCGGTGTTGCGACACATCCCCGAAGAGCCGCTCCAGCCGGTGGGAAGCGGCACCGTGCATCTGGCTACGGACAATGACGTCGCCGTCGCGTTGCGCATGGACGGGTACCTCAAGGAAGGCGAAAACACGGGGATCCCCGTGGGGATGTACCGCGCGGGGGGGACGCAGTCACCGGTATTTCTCGACGCCGATTTTTTGTTGGGGCCCGAAGCGGCGCACCTCAACATCAGTGGTGTGTCCGGACTGGCGACGAAAACGAGCGCTGTGGAATGGTTGCTCTCGTCGATCTTCGCGCACTTTCCCGAAAAGAAAGGACGCGTGGCGGCCGTCTGTTTCAACGTGAAGGGGCCGGACCTTTGCTTTCTCGACCAGCCCGCCACGCGACTCGACGAGTCTGACCGCGCCCTCTATGACGCGATGGGTGTGCCGGCAGAACCGTTCCAGCACGTTGAATACTTTGCGCCCTATTCAGCGCGCGGCTACGCGCTCAACACCCTGCGTTCCAACGAAGCGCTTGCGCACAATGTGCGTCCGCTGAGCTGGGGGCTTCGCGAAGTGTTGCAGTACGCCGAAGTGTTGCTCAACAAGGACGACATCGACGCCAAAGCCGACGCACTGATCGACTTCATCAAGGAGCGCGTGGTTGATCAGCCCTTTGCTGCCGACGGCGTGCTTTCGGTGGAACACCGTGTGCAGTCGTTCACGGATCTGGAAGGCTGGTTCCGCGATTTGCTGCGCGGTATGGAAGCCAAGAATCACGAATCGTGGCGCACGCACCACGTGGCCACGATTCGCAAAGTGCGAAACCGCCTCACGAATATTTCCACGCGGTGCCGCGGGCTCGTGACCGACGACGGCACGGTGAGCGACCTCCCCTTTGGTGCGTTCCGCGACCGCGGTGTGTACGTGGTGGATGTGGCCAATCTTGAGGAAGACGCGCAGGATTTGATTTTTGCGCGCGTGGTGTCGCAGCTGCGCGAGCATCTCGAAAAGCGCACACTCGGCGTGGAGCACGTGATCGTCTTTGTAGACGAGCTCAATAAGTACGCGCCGAGCGACGGGCCTGAGACCTATGTGCGGGCGATGCTGTTGGATATTGCCGAACGGGGGCGCTACCTCGGGCTCGTATTGTTTGCCGCGCAGCAGTTCCGGTCGCAGGTGCACCGTCGTGTGGTGGGGAACTGTGGCACCGCACTCTTTGGCCGCATGGACGCCGACGAGTTGGCGACGCCCGGCTACGCGACGCTGTCGCCCGCCACGCGCACCAAGCTCTCGACGCTCGAAAAAGGCCAGTTGATGGTGCGTCACCCGCACTTCGCGCAGCCGGTGTTCGTGCGCTTTCCGCGCCCCGCCGTGTTGTCTGGGCGCGAGGGGGTTGAACGGTTCCCGCAGGCCGAGGAACCCACGTTAGAGTCGGCCATTACGCGATCGCTCCGCGCCCTTGATGCCAGCGTGACGCTGGAGTGGGTCAAGGAGACGATCGCGCTGGCCGAAGAGGACGAAGTGCTGCGCGCCCGCAATCGCACGCTCCAGGCGCGCCCAGAGGACCCCAAGAGCTATTTCCGTGCCCAGCTCAAGCGGCGGGTGGCAGGGGAGCGGGTGCCCCCCGCCGCACCGCGGCCGGCCCTCCGGACCAACCCTGGGGACGACCCCTACGGGTTCTAGCCGAGGCCGAAAAACGACCTGCGGGTTTCGCGCTCCTCGCGTACATTAGAGTCGTGCGACTGGTTCACCTCTCAGACCTGCATCTCGGCTTCCGCCAGTTCCAGCGAACGACGCCCGCCGGCATCAATCAGCGCGAGGCCGACGTTGCGCTCTCGTTCACGCGGGCGATCGATCGCGTCATTGAACTGCGACCGGAGCTCGTGCTGATTGGCGGCGACGTCTTTCACACCGTCCGCCCCACCAATCCCGCCATTCTGCATGCATTCGCGCAGTTCTCGCGATTGATGCGCGAGTTGCCCGACGCGATCGTCGTGATGGTGGCGGGCAATCACGATATGCCACGCTCGAGCGAGACCACGTGCATTCTCCGGCTCTTTGCGCCGCTCGGGATTCATGTGGTGGACAGCGAGCCGCGTCGCCTACGCTTTCCGGAGCATGGGCTCTCGATTCTCGCGGTGCCCGACATGCCGCCAGGGAGCGTCGCGCTCGAGCCTGATCCTGACGCGACGACGAATGTGTTGGTGCTGCACGGCGAAGTGGCCGGCGCCATTCCACAACATCTGGAGCATACCGATCGCGCGTCGCTCCAAATCCCTGCGGCCGATGTGTCGTCGCCGGGGTGGAACTACGTCGCGCTCGGGCATTATCACGTCTACAAGCGGGTGGGGCCGAACGCGTACTACAGCGGCGCGCTCGACTACACCAGTTCCAATCCGTGGGGCGAAATCGAGGAAGAGCGCGAGCAGAAGCTTCCCGGCAAGGGGATGATCGAGCGTGATCTCGTCACCGGGAAGCAGACGTTCCACCCGCTGACAGTGGCGCGCCCCTTGGTCGATCTCACGCCGATTGCTGGGCGTGGCATGTCGGCGCCGGATCTCGACGCGGCCATCGCGGCCGCCGTCGACAAGGCGCCTGGTGGCATCGACGGCAAGGTGGTGCGCCTCGTCGCACGTGACGTGCCCCGCCACGTGTTGCGCGAAGTCGACCACAAGGCGTTGCGCGATCTGCAACGCCGTGCGCTGCATTTTCATCTCGATACGCGCCGTCCGGAGATGGTCCGCCCCGCGACGAGCGGCGCACCGGGCCGGCGTGCCTCGCTCGCGGACACACTGCGCGAATCGCTGCGCAGTCGCACGCTGACGTCCGACATCGATCGTGACGCGCTGGTGGAGCTCGGGCTCCACTACCTGCGCGAGGCCGAGTCCATGGGCGCGATCCGCGACTCCGCAGCGGCGGCGGAAGACGCGTGAAACTCAACCGCCTCCGCCTCACGAACTTCCGTCAACACGCCGACACCGACATCGGCTTTGAGACGGGGCTCACGGGAATCATCGGGCCCAACGGTGTGGGCAAGTCGACGATTCTCGAGGCGGTGGCGTGGGCGCTGTACGGCGGTGACACGGCGCGCGGCGGCAAGGAATCCATTCGCTTCACGGGCGCTCCGCCGCGCGCACAGGTCAAAGTCGAGCTCGACTTTGAGTTAGCCGGACATCGCTACGTGGTGGTGCGCGGCCTGACGATGGCCGAGGTATACCTCGACGGTGCCGACCAACCGATTGCGAACTCCGCAACGGCCGTTGGCGATCTCTTGCAACGCCGCCTCGGGATGACGCGCGCGGAGTTCTTCAATACGTACTTCACGGGGCAGAAAGAGCTCACCGTGATGGCGTCCAAATCCCCAAGCGAGCGTGCGCACTTTCTGTCGCGCGTCCTCGGCTACGAAAAACTGCGGACGGCGCAAGAACTCGCCGAGCTACGGCGGCGCGAGCTTCGCGCCGAGATTTCGGGGATGATGACCGGCATGCCGGACGCTGCGTTGGTGAACGCCGAGATTCTCTTGGCGGACGCCCGGTTGCGCGAGGCGTCGGCGCGGCTGGCGGAGTCCGAGTCGTTGCGCGCGGTGCTGCAGTTGCAGCTCGATGGATTCGCCCCACGCTGGCTCGACGCGCAACGCCAGCGTGACGAACTGCAGATTCTCGACGCCGATCTCCGCGTGCTCGACATGGAACTGGGCGCGCAGCAGCGCAATGCGGAGCGCGTGCTCGTGGAGTTTCGGCAGATCGCCGCCGCGCGTGAAGCATTGTTGCCGCTGACCGCGCAGTTGGTGCCCTTTCACGACGTGGGTGTGGAGCTCAACAAGCTCCGCGAACTGGCGATACACGACGGACGACGGCAGGAGCAGGTGAAGCAGGAGCGGGAGTTGCAGGCGGAAGTGGGGGCGCTGCGCGACCAGCGCGACCGCGTGCAGACGGCGCCCGTCCACGAAGAGCAGATCACGCTCGAGCTCGAAGCCAAGCGGCGCGCCGTGGAGGCCGCACAGGGTGCGCTCGAGGTGCGACGCACGGAGTGGGTGCGCGACCGGCAAGAAGCCGAGACGCGGCGCAACGCGTTGCGCACGCAATATTCGGAGCTCAAGGAGCAACGCGACAAGCTCGTGAATCTTGGTGATGCCGGTATGTGCCCGACCTGCCAGCGACCGCTGGGCGACCATTATCGGCAAGTGCTCGACTTGCTCGACGGTCAGATCGAGACCGTGTCGGCCGACGGCTCGTACTTCCGTTCGCGCCTTGAGCAACTCGACCTGATGCCTGAGGATGTGGCGGCGCTGGACGAAGAGCGGCGCAAGCTACAGGCCGATGTTGTGGCGCTCGAGCGAAAGCTGGAGCGGGTGAAGCTGGCTGTGGGACAGCTGGCGCATTTCAGCCGTGATCTCTCGGCCAAAGAGCAGCGCGCCGCATCACTCACGGCCGAGCTGGCCAGTATTCCCGGCGGCTACGATTTCGCCCGGCACAAGCAGATCGAGAAGCAGTTTGAGGAGTTGGCGGCGGTGAGTACGCAGACCAACCGGCTCAACATGCAGGTGGAGCGCGAGCCCACGATGCGGCGCGAGCAAGAGAGTGCCGCGCGAGAACTCGTCGCGCTCACTGCCAAGCGTGACACGGTGTTGCAGCGGCGCACGGTGCTCGCGGTCACGGAAGAAGAATATGGGTCGCTCCGCGATCAGCATGCGGCGCTCATTGAGCAGTTACAGACGGCCACCCTGAGCGCGATGGCGCACCAGACGGAGGCCGCACTCGCCCGTGCGGCGCTCGACCGTTCGCTGCGGCAGCGTGAGGATCTCGCTCGCGTGGAGCAACAACTCGAGCGGCTCGAGCGCGACAAGCGGATGCATGACGAACTGCACCGCGCGTACGGCGACCTGCGCACCGACCTCAATTTTGCTATGCGACCGGAACTCTCGGAGCTGGCAAGTGCGTTTCTCACCGAACTCACCGATGCGCGGTACACGGAACTCGAGCTCGACGACAAGTATCGCATTGTCGTCCTCGAGGATGGCGTGCCGAAGCCCGTGATTTCCGGCGGCGAGGAAGATCTCGCGAATCTCGTGCTCCGCCTCGCGATTTCGCAGATGATTGCGGAACGGGCGGGGCAGGCGTTCTCGCTACTGGTGCTCGATGAAATTTTTGGATCGTTGGACGAGACGCGCCGCCACAATGTGGTGGAGCTGCTACGCGGGCTGCAGGACCGGTTTGAGCAGGTGATTTTAATTACGCACATCGAAGGGGTGCGGGACGGGCTCGATCAGGTGATCGAAGTCGGGCTCGACGAACGGACCGGTGCGGCCGTTGTGCGGCGCGGCGCGGCGACCGAAGCGCCGGCGTTGACGCTCATGGCATCGGACGGCGGCGCGTGATGTTCAGTCGCGATGCGCACCCCGTGCCGCGGGCCATGCAGGGGCCGTTCCCGATTGAAGCGCGCGATGTGGGGCCGCTCAATATCCTGTTCAGCGATGCGTTTACCGATCGCTATCGCCGCGACGGACTCGTTGGCGTGCGCGTTCCGCCACTCAATCCATTGATCTGGCGCTACGCTATTGAGGACGCTGGCACTGGCGCTATGTGCTGGCGCGATGTCAACGGTGATATGGCGGCGTTCAATATTGCGCACACCTCGGGCGTCGAAGGGTGGATGGGTCCCCTCGCGGTCCGCGACGACCTGCAGGGCGATGGCAACGGCAAGACGATTGTGCTCGCCGGTGTTCGTCATCTCCAGCAACAGCGATGCACGGTGATTGGACTCGAGACGATGCCGCGCACCATGGACAATATCGGCTTCTACGCGACGCTCGGCTTTGTGCCCGGTGCCCTGACGACAACGCTCACCGTCGAAGCCGCCGCGGAGCTGGCGCCCGTGTTGCTCCTGAGCAGCCTTGGCGCGGCGAGCCACGATTCCATGTTGCGGGAATGTGCCGCGCTGGCTGGGTCGATCTGCGGCGGCTACGACTTTACGCGCGAAATCGAACTCACCGAATCACTCCGCCTTGGCGACACGCTCTTGGTGCTTGAGGGTGACGTGCTCGTGGGGTTTGCGCTCTGCCATTGGGCGCCACTCGTCGAGGGGCGCTCACGAGACGAGTTGCGCGTGTTGAAGCTGGTGGCGCGCAGTGAGCTACTCCTCGACCGCCTGGTGCCTCAGCTGGCCACGCTCGCGCAGCGGGCGTCGACGGCGCGCGCCGCGGTGCGTGTGCAGGGTGCATACCGCGGGGTGTTTCGCCGCTTTATGGCGATGGGTGCGCGGGTGCGCTGGACCGACCTGCGCATGGCCCTCGCGGACTTTGAAGAGCGTCCGCCAGCAAACGGCGGCGTGGTGCTCTCGAACTGGGAAATCTGAGCCACGCGCGGTGCGTGTGGCCATCGCCGTGTGCGGCGGGGCGACACGCCCTACGCGCCGCGGTGCGCGAGTCCTATTTGCCCTTGCCGTGCTTCCCGATCTTTCCGCCTTTGGCCGGCGCGGAGGAGAGCGCCACCACGCGCTGCACAATCAGGAACACGCCGACCGTTAGGAGCGCATGAATCCAGCCCGGTGCGTCAAAAAAGAAGGTGCCGGCCGCCCATACCACGAGCATCGCCACTGCCGCAACAAGTCCGAGATCCATGGGGCGCTCGTAAAGGGGTGAACTACTGATTGACTCGCCTGATGCCGAAACCTACATTCGAACAGAGCAGGAGCGAAGAGGCCTATCTTTTGAGCCGATAAGTCCTTCCGGGTGGGTTCGATATCTCGGTTGACGTCATGCCCGCACGGCGGGAAGGCGGAAAGCTGGGTGAGGGCCTCATACATTCGACAGGGCTTCAAAAAACCTCTTCGTTTCCCCCTATAGAGAGCTCCGTCCCACTCGGGGCGGGGCTCTCTGTTTCTTCTCTCGTGGTCCCCTATGCCTCTCCTCACCGTCACCCGCCGTCTCACCTTCAACGCCGCCCACCGGGTCCACAACCCGGCCCTGAGCGACGCCGAAAACACACGCATCTTCGGCAAGTGCAACCACCCGAACTGGCATGGGCACAACTACGTCCTCGAAGTCTCAGTCACGGGGGAGCCAGACTCGGCCACGGGGTACGTGATTGACCTTGGACTCGTCAAACGCATTGTCGAGTCCGAATTTGTCCAGCACGTCGACCACAAGAACCTCAATCTCGACGTGCCGTTCCTGTCGGGAACAAATCCCACGAGCGAGAACATTATTCTTGCGTGCTGGCGCGTGCTCGAACCTGCGCTGCGCCCGGGCCGCCTCTCGCGGCTCCGTCTCTGGGAAACGGAGAACAACTATGTCGAATATGAAGGGCAGTGACGCGACGCGTCTGAGGAGCACGGGGCGTATTGATGCCGCCGATGATCCCTTTGAATCGGGTGGCGAACTGAGCATCGGTCGCGAACTCGAGTTCGAAAATCTCATCCGCCGAGAGCTCGAACTCCTCGGCGAGGACACCCAGCGCGACGGGCTCGCCAAGACGCCGAGTCGTGTGGCCAAGTCCATGACCTGGCTGACGCGCGGGTATCAGATGAACGTGCAGGATGTCGTCGGCGATGCGGTGTTCGAAGAATCGCATCACTCGATGGTCATGGTGCGCGACATCGAACTCTATTCGATGTGCGAACACCATATGCTGCCGTTCTTTGGGAAGGCGCACATCGCCTACATCCCGAATGGGCGCATTGTGGGGTTGTCAAAATTGCCGCGCATTGTCGAAGTGTTCGCCCGCCGGCTTCAGGTACAGGAACGCCTCACCGAGCAGATCGCGCAGGCCATCGAAGAGGTGCTGCAACCGGTTGGCGTTGGCGTGGTCATTGAAGCGTACCACCTCTGCATGATGATGCGCGGTGTTGAGAAGCAGAATTCCAAAACGCTCACCTCCTCGCTCAAGGGTGCGTTCCGCGACGACGCCAAGACGCGCGACGAGTTCCTGCGCTTGGCATACGCGCCTTCGTCGCCCATGCGGTGATTACCACTCCGGGCGCCACCCTTCCGTCGTCACTCGACGGGGTCACCGCCGTCGTCACGGGGGCCTCGCGCGGTATCGGTGAGGCCATTGCGCGGTCGTTGGCGGGCGCCGGTGCCACCGTGGCGCTCGTTTCGCGCGGTCGGCCGGCGCTCGAGGAGCTGGCGTCGGAACTCGGCGCGCGCGCGCACGTGGTGCCGTGCGATCTCACCGACGCCGCGGCTGTTGCGCGTGCCGTCGAACAGATTGGCGCCGTGCTGGGTGAGTCGCCGCGCATCGTCGTAAACAACGCAGGGAGTTTTCACTTGGCGCGTGCCGCGGAGGAATCTGCCGATGCCTTTGCCGCCACGCTCAACCTGAATCTCGTGGCGCCGTTCCGAATGGCCCGCGCCTTTCTGCCCGCGATGCTCGCGGCGGGGCGCGGTCACCTCGTGACCATCGGCTCCATCGCGGACCGACACACGTTTCCGCTCAACGCGGCCTATGCCGCGTCCAAGTTTGGGATGCGCGCCGTGCACGAAGTGTTGCGCGCCGAGACGCAGGGCACCGGCGTGCGGGCCTCGCTTGTGTCGCCGGCGGCGACTGACACGGAGATCTGGGGCGCCGCGCGGGCCGGAGCGCCGGCTGGGCTCCCGACGAGCGATCAGATGTTGCGCGCCGAAGATGTGGCGCGCGCGGTGCTCTTTGTGGTGAGCCAGCCCGCGCACGTGACCATCGACGAACTGCGCCTCTCGCGCAGCTGAGCGGCCAGCGTTTCGTGCACGTTGACCTCCTGCAAACGCTGCGGTGCCCAGGCGACCATGCGTCGTCGTGGCTCGTCGCGTCGGCGTCGCGGAGTGAAGGGCGGCACATCATCGAAGGTGTGCTCGGCTGTCCGGTGTGCTCGGCAGAATATGTCATTCGTGACGGCGCCGCCTGGTTTGGCCAACATGACAACGCGGCGCACGTGGCCGGCGGCATTAGCGGCGACGAGGATGAGATCACGCGGATTGCGGCCTTTCTCGCCTTTGACGAACGCGGCGGCACGTATCTGCTCGAGGGGCCGCTGTGCGTGTTTGCTGATGCGCTCGCGGACGTCGCACCTGCACGCTTTGTGCTGCACGGCCCGCCGCTGAACTGTCAGGGGCACGCCGTGCTCCGCGGGGCAGGCGACGCGGTGCCGGTGACGGCCCAGTCGCTACGTGGCGCAGCGCTGAGCCGCGCGTCGGGCGCGCTGGCGCAGGAAGCGGCCGACGCGCTCCTCCCCAAGGGCCGGCTCGTGGCGCCTGCCGAAACGCCCGTACCGAATGGCATCACGGTGCTGGCGCGCGACGAGCGGCAGTGGGTGGGCGAGCGCGATGGAACGGTGTCGGCGCCGGTGGAACTCCGCCGACGCTAGTGCGCCGCACCCTCAACGAATAGGGTGTCGATTAACGCTTTGTAGTCTTTGTCAATCACGCGCCGCTTCACCTTGAGCGTCGGCGTCAACTCGCCGCGCTCCACCGAGAAATCGTGCTCTAGGAGCGCGATTTTTTTTGGCGTCTCGTAATTCGCGAGGCCGACAAACTGCTTGCGCACTTCCTTATCCATCTTGGCCTGAATCGTCGGCATCTCCAGCAGTTGCGCGCGCTCCGTCCAGATGATGTTCTTGCGGCCCGCCCATTTCTCGAGTGAATCCCAATTGGGCACCACGAGCATGATGCAGTATTTGCGCTTGTCGCCGATCATGACGGCCTGCGACACATACTTGTTCGTCTTGACCGCGTTCTCGATCGGCTGCGGCGCGACGTTCTTGCCGCCGGCGGTCACAATAATGTCCTTTTTGCGGTCCGTGATCCGGATGAACTCGTCCTCGATCACCCCAATGTCGCCCGTGTGCAACCACCCGTCGGCATCAATGGCTTCGGCGGTGGCCTGCGCGTTGCCGTAGTAGCCCTGCATAATATTCGGGCCGCGGGTGAGAATCTCGCCGTCAGCAGCGATCGTGATTTCTACCCCCGCAATCGGTTTGCCGACGGCGCCGATGCGAAAATCCTTCGGCGTGTTCACCGTCATCACGGGCGACGTTTCACTCAGGCCGTAGCCTTCGAGAATCGTCAAGCCGGCGGCGTAGAAGAACTTGTTGATTTCAGGGGCAAGAGGTCCACCACCGCTCACGAAGTAGCGCAACCGACCGCCGGTACGCTCCTGCAGCTTGCTGAAGACGAGTTTCTGCGCCATAGCATACTGCCACGCCAGTAGTCCGCCTGGTGTCCCGCCGGCGAGTTTGACGTCAGCCCAGCGTTCCGCCACCGCGCGCGCCCAGAAAAAGATACGCTTCTTGAGCGCTCCGCCGGAGAGCGCATTCTCCAACACCCGGGCATACATCTTTTCATACAGACGCGGCACGCTCATCGCAAATGTCGGCCGCACTTCCTGCAGATTAAACGGCACCGTGTCCATCGACTCCGCGTACGCAATCGACGTCCCAGTGGCAAAAAACAGGTAGTCACCCATCCGCTCAAAGCTGTGCGAGAGCGGCAGGAACGAGAGTGCCGTGTCCTGACCGGTGAACGGAATCTTCTGCGTGCAGCCGATGACGTTCGAGTACAGGTTGTCGTGCGAGAGCATCACGCCCTTGGGGAGCCCCGTGGTGCCCGACGTGTAGATAATCGTGGCCAAGTCGTTTGGCTTCACCGTCAGCGCCTCTGCGCGCCACGCCACCGCCCGCTCGGCGGTGTCGACTGCCGCACCGCGTGCTTCGAGCTCGGCGAGCGTCATGTCTACGCCTTCTGGCTTCTCGTCGTCAAAGATCACGACGTGCTTGAGCAGCGGAAGATTGGCGCGAATCTGCGCGATCTTCGCGGCCTGCATCTTGGATGACACAAAGAGCGCCACCGATTCCGAGTTCGCGAGCACGTGCGTGATCTGTTCGGCGGGCAGCGTTGGGTACACCGGTACGTCGGCGCAGCATCCCGTGAGACAGGCCCAGTCGGCGAACGCCCATTCCGGGCGGTTCTCCGAGAGAATCGCGACTTTGTCGCCGCGGTTGATGCCGATCGTGCGCAGGCCGAACGAAATGCGGCGCACATGCTCCAGCATCTCGGCGTGTGAAATGGCCACATAGCGTCCGTTGCGCTTCACCTGATACGCGTCGGGGCGGCTGTGCTGGTCGATGGTGTCGAAAAACAGTTGCGTCAGGGTGCCAGGCGCTGGCCGGGCTTCGCCGCGAACGATCATCGGGACACTCTCCGCGTTACTTGGGTCTCGTATGAATTACGAAACGGACCGGACTTCCGCGAACTGCCGCGCCTTTGTAACGGACCGTGGCAATCACCACCACCGATTCCGCCGCCGACGGGAGCCCCAGCGCGCGAATCCGCACGCGGCGCGACGCGAGCCCGTTGGCGTCCGTGGTGTCCACTAGCGATCCGTTCTGTGACCCCGTGGTCCAGAGCGAGGCGACGGTCGTATCCGTCTTGGCCACCACTTTGCCGGCGAACAGCAGCTGGTAGCTCACCAGCCAGCCCTGCGTGTTCTTGACGCCCCCGGTCGTGTCGAAGGTCGCCACGCGCACCCCCAACTCGGCGGTCACGTTCAGCCCAGCTTCGTCAGGCAATACGTAGCGCAACGTGTCAACCAGCTTGCCGGTGACCACCACCGAATCTGGCCGACGCGTGATGATCAGCGGCCGAGCCTTGGTCTGAATGCCGTTGGCCGACGCCACGATGTTGGCAGTACCGCTACGCGCCTGCGCCGTGACGATGCCACCTGCACCGATCGTGACGCCGCTGTCGAGTAGCAGATAGCGAATAGACGGATTGGCAATGACCGCGCCGTTGCCGTTGAACGCCACGGCGTGCAGCGGAGCGGCTTTCCCAAGCGAATCGCGGAGCGTGTCGCCCGTGACGATTGACGGATAGGCGAGCGAGTCAAACTCCATCGCCGCGATGGTCGTGGGACTCGTGCTCACCGTGGTGCAGGCACCGAACCACGCGGCCGCCACCACGGCGAGCGGCGCACGCCAGAGTGACCGGCGGTTCATTTCGCGAATCGCTCCGCGAGGCGCGTCGCGAGGTTCACGTACGCCTGCGACGCGACATCAGACGGCGCCCGCAAGACGGCGGGCTGCCCGGCGGCAAAGGCATCGCTCAACGCGGCACTCCGCGGAATCACGAGATCAAACACGAGATTGGGCGGCACATGGCTACGAATGTACTCCGCCGTTCGCTCGCACGCAGGATTCCCCGCCTCGTACATCGTCAGGAGGATACCGTCAAAGATTAGCGCGGGATGATGTGTCACCACATCCTGAATACCCCGTAGGATCTGCGGGGTTGTCTGGAGCGCCAACGGTTCACATTGGAGCGGCACCAGCACACGGTCGCTCGAGGCGAGTACACGACGGGTGATGGCGCCCAGTCCGGGTGGCGTGTCCACCACCACGATATCGCACCGCTCCGCGGCCGTGGCGAGCATGCGGGGGAGGAGGTCCCCCTCGGCGATTTCCTGCGCGTACTTCGTGTGATCGGCGTCTTCTGAGACACTGCCAGCGAGCATCACGCGCAACCACGGAAGAGCCGTGGGGAGAATCACCTCGCGGAGCGAACGCTCGCCACGAAGAAAATCGGCAAAGCCATATGGGGTGTGCCCTTTGCGGAGTCCGGCGCCGTACTTCACGGAGCCCTGGGGGTCCACGTCCACGATCAGCGACTTGAGGCCGCGTCGCGCAAAGGCGGCACCGAGATTCACCGCCGTCGTGGTTTTGCCCACTCCCCCCTTCTGACTTACCACTGCCAAGATCTTGCCCACGCTATCCCTCGTGCGCTGACGGCTCGCCGCCAGCGGGGTGTTGCAACTGTTCAAGCGTGGCCTGGGCGTGGCGGATCCAGCGTTCAGATTCTTCGCCAGCCGGCGGCTGCGCGAGGAAGGCGCGCAAGTGCTTCTCGGCGCCGGCGGGATCGCCGCGCTTGATCAGCAGAAAGGCCAGCCCGTAATGCGCGCCCGAGAGCGTCGGGTCGATTTCGAGTGACCGGCGGTACGCGCGCACCGCTTCTTCGAGTCGGCCCGTGCGGGAAAACGCGATGGCCATGTTCTGGAGCACACGCAAGTCGTCGGGCTTGTCGCGCAGGGCAAGACGGTACGACGTCAACGCGGCGTCGTAGTCACCCTGACGCTCGAGCACCAGCGCCTCGTTGAGATAGTCGAGGCGCTGCGGCTTGACGTCGCTCTCAGACCAGCCGCCGAGCAGGCGGCTCAACCAGGACATCGGGGTGTTTGGCAGATTGGAGAAAATAAGGCTTTGTGGGGGTGTTTTCCCCCACACAAGGACGCACCGCGCCCCCTCGAAGGCACAAGCTATGCACCAACCAGACAGGGGGGAACCGAAGGTTCCCCCGCCAGCGTCCAATACATAGCTTCCGAAGGCAGGACTTGGCTACTCCAACCCGGCCTTCCGATGCCTAAGAAATCGCCCGCGCGCCCGGCGAAGGACGTATTTGAGGTGGATTGGCCGCTCTTCGGCGAACTGTCGCGAGCCCTCGCCCTACGCGTCTCACGCGAGTTCGATCCCGAACTCGTGGTCGGGGTGGCCACCGCCGGCGTGGTGCCTGCCGCCGTCATTTCGGCGATGCTCGACTTGCCGTTCCACTCGATCATCGTCAGCCGCCGGTACCGCGCCGAAACCGTGCGCGAAACCCCTGCCGTCTTTGGGTCCGCTCCCCCGGACGTGCGCGGAAAGAAAGTGCTGATCGTGGACGAGACCTGCGATTCGGGCGACACCCTCCGCCTCGCGATCGCCGCGATCGTGAACGCCGGTGCCGCCGACGTTCGCACCGCCGTGAGCTTCAAAACCGGGGACTTCCTGCCAGACTACTTCGCGCTCGAAACCGAGAGCGAGATCGTCCTGCCTTGGGACCGCGAAATCTTGATCGACGGCGCGCTCTCGCCGAATCCCAAGTACAAGCGGTAACAGCGGACACCGGCCGTATTAGCGGAACGACAGAGGGCGCGGCGCCATCGGCACCGCGCCCTCAATACCACGTGCGGCTTCGCGGATCGCTACGCCAGTTCGCGCACCGCCTCTACATAGCCGACGCCGTCCGCCATGCGCTCGTAGAGTTTGAGCATCACATCCGACGAGCCCACGAGAAAACGACACCGCGGCTGGCCGCTCGAGCGGCACTCCACTTCGAGCACCGCAAGCGGCGCGTCGGCGGTGCGGCCAAAGAAATCGCTTAGTAGCCCCATGCTGTAGTAGCAGGAGGGGTAGGGCATGGCCGATGCCGGATCGGCCTCGGCCCAGTCGGCTGCGTCGATGGTCGCGACCACCCCCTCAAGCGAGCCCACGGACATGCCGCCCCATCCCATTTCGCGGAAAAAGAGAGTGGCCTGTTCTTGGAACGCCTCCACGCCGAGTGTGTCGGGCGCGGGAGCCTGCTTGGCCGCCAGCCACGCCGTAAAGGCCAAGTACACGGCGGAGCCGCCGGCAAAGCCGGATTCCTGAAGGTACGTAGCAAAGTTGCCGCCAACGTCCCGCATCAGCGCCGCGCGGAGCGCCGCGAGTGATTGACGGGGAAAGGCGACGAGTTGCGAAGATGCGAGATCCACGGGGGCGGTCGGGGTCAGGGTCGGTCAGCGCGCGAGACGGCGCAACAGTTCGGCTTCATCAATGATCTCGGTGCCCAGTGCCTTGGCCTTCTCCAGCTTGCTGCCGGCGTCGGCGCCGCACACGAGCAGGTTGGTGGCCTTCGATACCGAGTCCGTCACTTTGCCCCCCGCCGCCTGAATCCTCGCTTTGGCATCGGGCCGGCTCAGCGTTGGCAGGGTTCCTGTGATGACGACTGTGAGCCCCCGGAAGGCACTCGACACTTCGACGGTCTGCGGCTCCTCGAACTGTAACCCTGCTTTCTCCAGTCGATCGAGCAGTTCGGCGGTCGCCGCGTCATCGAAATAATCGCGCACCGAGGCCGCGATGGTCGGCCCAATGCCGTGCACCGCTTCAATCTCTTCGAGCGACGCCGCGGCGAGGTCGCGCATGTTCAGGAACCGGCGCGCCAACATCCGGGCCGCCTCTTCGCCGACGTGACGGATGCCCATGCCAAAGAGCAATTTCGAAAGCGGCTGCGCTTTGGACGCCGCAATGGCATCCACCAGCGCCTGCGAGCTCTTTTCGGCAAACCGCTCGAGCGCCGCGATGTCGGTGGCCTTCAATGAGTACAGGTCCGCGACGTCGTGCACGAGCCCTTCCTGCACGAGCTGTTCAATGCGCGCGTAGCTCAGCCCGTTAATGTCCATCGCCAAGCGCGACGCAAAATGCACAATCGCTTCGAGGCGACGTCCTGGGCAGCGGTCATTCTCGCAGAACACGTCCTTCTCTTCCACGCGCACGGGGCGCCCGCACGACGGGCACACGTCGGGTGTCTTCGGTGGCTGAGGCGGATGCTTGGGGTCACGCTTTTCCGGCACCGGCCCAATAATTTGCGGAATCACTTCGCCCGCACGCTTGAGCAGTACCACGTCGCCCACGCGCAGATCCTTCTGCAGAATGAGATCGAAGTTGTGGAGCGTGGCGTAGCGCACCGTCGTGCCGCCTACTTCCACAGGCTCGAGCACCGCGTACGGATTGATCTTCCCGGTGCGCCCGACATTCACTTCAATGGCGAGCAGTTTTGTTTCGGCGATGTCCGGCGCAAACTTGCGCGCCGTTGCCCAACGTGGCACGCGTCCGCCCACAATGCCGAGCTCCGCTTGCACCGCGAGCGAGTCCACCTTCACGACCATGCCGTCGATGCCAAAGTTCAACTCGGCGCGGAGTCGCGTCTCAATCGCATGGGCGTGCTCGTACACGTCGGCGAGCGTCTGGCACCAGCGCCGATGCGGCGCCACGGGAATGCCCCACGACGCGAGCGTTTTCAGTAACTCGCTCTGTGTGGCAAATGGCATCTGTTCCACACCGGGAATGGCGTAGGCGTAGCCAAAGAACCGGAGTGGCCGCGCCGCCGTTACCGATGAATCGAGCTGGCGCAGGGAGCCCGCCGCTGAGTTGCGCGGATTGGCGAACACCGGCTCGCCCGCTTTGGCGCGTTCGTCGTTCAGGCGTTCGAAGGCGTCAAAGGGAAAATAGACTTCGCCGCGAATTTCAATGAGCGCCGGATGCCCCGTGCCGCGCAGCCGCAGGGGAATCTCGCGGATCGTGCGCAGGTTAACCGTGACGTCTTCGCCCACGGTGCCGTTGCCGCGCGTGGCGCCTGTCACCAGCACGCCATTCGCGTAGGTCAGGCTCACCGCGGCGCCATCGATCTTCAGTTCCGCCGAATAGCCGCACGCGTGCACCGCCTCGCCCACAATGCGCTCCGCGCGCTCGTCCCACTCCGCGACTTCGTCGTCGCTGAACGCGTTGTCCAGCGAGATCATCGGAATCAGGTGCGTGTGCTTCTGAAAATTCGACGCCGGCTCGGCGCCCACGCGGAGCGTGGGTGAGTCGGGTGTGCGCAGCGCGGGGTGGTCGCGTTCTAACGCCTGCAGTTCGCGAAAGAGCGTGTCGTACTCCCGATCCGACAATGTCGGCCGGTCGAGCACGTAGTAGTCGTGCGACGCCTGTTCTAGCGTACGACGCAACTCAGCGGCGCGGGACTCGCTGCTCACCCTTTGGACTCCTCGTCGAGCACCTGCATCGACACACTGACCAGTCGCTCGAGCTCTTCGTCGGATGCCTTGGGGAGCAGCGTCTCCGACCACATGTGGTCTTCGGTTCCCGCAAAACGATCGAGCAATCGGCGTAAATACGCCACGAGTGCAATGCGCTGCAGCTCGGCCTGGCGATGCTCCGCCGGCTGTGAGGTGGAGGTGCGCACCACGTTCTCAAAACGGTGCGCGTTGCGCAGCGCCTTGGCGGTGAGGTCGGCCACCACTTGGCAAAAGTGCACATCCACATCGCTGAACGGCTTGGCCCCGCGCTCGGTGCGCAGAAAAATCGCGCCAATGGTGTCGGCTCTCCAGCGAATCGGCACCACGACAATCGACTGAACGTTGCGCTCCACCAACTGGTGACGCATCGCTGCATACGCCGGATCGTGCAGCGCGTCGGGCACAAAGACCGTCTCGCCACTTTCGAACGCGCGCTTCAGTTCGGGATACCGGTCGAGGTCCACCACCAGATTTCGGATGGAGGGATCCTCGTAGCTCGCCACCAACCGCACTTCCTGGCGCTCGCCGGCGAGGAAGATTGAGCAGCGATCGAGTCCAAACGCTTCGCCGAGTTTGCGAGAGATCGCTTGGAGGATGTCTACGAAATGCAGCGACGCGCTGATTTCCTGCAGGATGTCCACGATCGCCTTCAGGTGATCGCGTTCGCGCGTCAGTTCGGCGACCTGCGCTTCGAGTCGGGCAACGTCGTCGTTCACGGTTTCCTCAGTCGGTCGGCGGCCCGCCGCTTGAACACGGCATCGTTTGGTTCGCGCTCGGGTGCGCGGGTGATCCACAAATACTGCTCCCGCGCTTTCGCAGTCAAACCCTGATCTTGATACACGGCGGCGAGGTCGAGGTGATGCACAATCCGGTCGCCATCCACCGCCACCGCGCGCTCCAGATAGCGCGTGGCTTCGGCCCAGCTGGCGAGCGCAAAGACATCGGCGCCCAAGAACGACCGCGCAAAGGCGCGCGACGCCCCGTTCAACCGCATGACCTCGGCGTTCCACATCCCCATGACGTGCAACGCACCCGGATGGAGTGAATCATAGCGCATCGCCTCGAGCGCCTCGGAGCGCACGACTTTGCCGTACCGGATGCGCGTCATGACGCTGGTGCCCATGGACCGCACGCCCATGACGCGCGCCAAAAGATAATGCCCCTGAGGGTCCCGCGGATTCGCCCGCACGGCCGCCGTCGCATATCGCTCGGCGAGCGTAAAAGCGGAGTCCTGCTGTTCCCCCTTGGGAAGGCTCACCCCATGGTCCATGGTGGAGCGTGCGGCTTTCCAGAGGGCTTCGTAGTTTTTAGGTTCCGCCCGGAGCGCGGTGACGTACGCGGTAATCGCGGCGTCAATCCGACGATCGGCATAGGCTCGGTCGCCCAGCGCAATCTGCTCCCGGGCCGACTGCGCTAGGAGCGGCAGGGCCGCCGTCAGCAACGCCGACATCACCGCGAGTATCCGGTACCGCATGCAGAATCTTGAGAAGTGGGACGGCATCTATAGTCAAAACGTAGAGCCCGCCATCCGGTCGGGTCAATGACGCTGCGCGATCTTATTGAACGCAAACGCGACGGCGGGCGCATTTCCGGCGAGGAATGGCGCGCGCTCACCCGCGATATTGCCACCGGCCAGGCACCGGACTATCAAATTTCCGCGCTCTTGATGGCCATTTTCTTTCGCGGGCTCGACGACGACGAAACCGTCGCGCTCATGGAGGGGATGCTCCGCAGCGGACGATCGCTCGACTTGAGCCACCTCCCGATGGGGCGGGTCGACAAGCATTCCACGGGCGGTGTGGGCGACAAAGTCTCGATTGTGCTCGCCCCGCTCGTCGCCGCCTGCGGCGTGGCGGTGCCGATGATGTCTGGCCGCGGACTCGGGCACACGGGCGGCACGCTCGACAAGCTCGAGACGATCCCCGGTTTCGACACACGGCTCACCCTCGATCGAGCCGCCGCGCAAGTCGCGCGGCTCGGCTGCGCCCTGATTGGGCAGACCGGCGAAATCGCCCCGGCCGACAAAAAGCTCTACGCCATGCGCGATGCCACCGCGACGGTCGAAGCGATTCCGCTGATCGCCGCGAGCATCATGAGCAAAAAACTCGCGGAGTCGCTCACGGGGCTCGTGCTCGATGTCAAAACCGGTGCGGGTGCTTTTCTTCCGAATATCAGCGACAGCATTCGCCTCGCGCAGACGATGATTGCGCTGGGCGAGCGCCACGCATGCCCGGTGGTGGCGCTCCTCACCAACATGGACGCGCCACTCGGCGAAGCGTGCGGCAATGCGAATGAGGTGGAGGAATCCATCGCGGCGCTCCGCAACGGCGGCCCCGCCGATCTGCGCGAACTCACGCTGCGCCTCGGCGCGGAAATGCTCGTGCTGGGCGGCGTGGCCAGCGGATTGGCGGAGGCAAGGGCGCGCCTCGAGTCCGCGCTCGCCAGCGGTGCAGCACTCGAGAAGTTCCGCGAGATCGTCATCGCGCAGGGCGGTGATCCCCGCGTGTGCGACACCCCGCACCTCGTGCTCCCGCAGCCAACGTGCCGCGAGCCGTACCTCGCCACCCGTGATGGTGTGGTGACCGCCGTGGAGCCGCGCGCGGTCGGGCGCGGGATCACGGCGCTTGGCGGCGGCCGCAGTTCTATGGAAGATGCGGTAGACGGTTCGGTCGGTTTCCGCATCACCGCGCGCCCAGGGCAGGCCGTGCGAGCCGGCGATTCACTCGCCGTCATTGAAGCCCGCGATAGCGCCGGGGTGGCGGCCGGTCGTGCCGCCTTAGCTCTCGCGATTCGCATCGGCGACGGAGCCGCCCAGGTGCGCCCTCTGGTCTCTCACCGAGTCAGCGCTGCTGGGGTTGAAGAAATCGGGCAATAAGACCGGTTACTGAGCAGTTCAGTGGCACGGTTTCTGCGCATACGGTCTGTGTACTCTCTCACAAACCAGCCCTATGCGCGAATCCCTGTTTTCACGCGAGCGTTGTTGGCCTCCGGCCGTACAGGTCGTGGGCGTCGCGTGGGCGAGCGGTGCTGCGGTCGTTCCGCGCCCGCGCCAAGTGGATCGGCGCACCGGGGCTGAGTCATCGCCCACCGGTCGTCTCAGATCGGCAAAAGCTGCAGGTGACTGGGTAATCTCTGCCCTGAATGCATCTCAATGAATATCGATCATTTTTGTCGCCGTTCTCACACGTGCCGCGTTGGCGCGTGACCGGTGTGTTGCACGTTGGTCCGCAGGGGGCGCCCGTCTGATTCGCCTCGCTTGAAATCGTTCACCCGCAGGTCGTTCGCTGTCGGACGTTTCACGGAGAAGTCATGAACACCATCATCGCCGGCGGCGCACTTGCGTCGCTCGTCGCGGCTGACGCGCTTGCGTCGCAGGGCCGTCCCGTCACGTTGCTGACGTCTGGCTCACATGTGGGTGGACGGCACGCCGGCATCCGCGCCGACGGACTGGCGTTCGACCTCGGGCTCACGGCCTTCGAGTTCGGACACGATGACCTGTGTGCGGCGCATGATCCGCGAACGTACGACCCCGATGTACGCAACGACTGGGGACGCTTTGCTGGAATCGTGCGCCAATGGGTGGAAGACGAACTGCAACTGCCCCTCGTGCGCATGCCGGCGATGGAACTCTGGTATGACGGGACCGTCGTTCCGGATTTTGTGTGCGACACCAACATTCACGGCTTGTCGATGCTGCCGGGCGCGCTCCGCGAACGCATCTTCGCCGACGTCGTGAGTTTGCCTGCCGACCGCGAATCGTTGATGCACGCGCGCAACAAACACGCCGACGGCCTGTGGGATACACTCGACCTCGAGGTCGCCTCGCTCGCCAATCACGGGCGCACGCTGCACGACCGTTTTCTCGCGCCTTTCCTGCGAAAGATGATTGGCCCCAACGGAGCGCCGCGCAGCCTCGCGCGATACTCGCGTTCCATCGGCATGCCGCTCTATTGGCCCGAGACCGTGCGCCGTGGCATTGCGGGTGATCGTTCGGCGATGCCGGCAACGCCATTCCATGTGGTGGCAGGGCTCTCCATGGGCCAGATGGTCGCGCAACTCCGCGAGCGACTCGAACGGTCGCCACAGGTGTCGTGGCGCACGGGGACCATTACGAATGTCGCGCCGACCGCGATGGGCGTGGCCGTGACCCAGGGCGATACGGTGTACGAGGGGCGCGAGCTCCTGTGGGGCGGCGGGCTCGCGAACTTCCACCGCGCCGCAGGACTCCGTCCGCCAGAGAAGCTGGATCGTGAGCGACGCGATGTGGCGTGCGTGACAATTGATGCGCGCGCCTGTCGCCGACCCGACACGGGCACGCTGATCGTGCCCGCAGGCGTGGCGCTCCCGTACTGCGTGACCAATCAAAGCCGCAACGGCGGAGAAGACACATCACGCATGCGCCTGACGCTCGAATACGCGTGGGGCGGTGTTCCCGTCGCGCCGGACCAGGCGTTGCGGAAGGTCGCCGAGTCGCTCATGACGCTCGGGTTCATCAGCGATCCCTCTGTGGTGCGCCTGCACGCGGTGGCCCGCGTCGAGGAAGGATTGACGGTGCCGTCGTTCTCCAATCAGTCGAGAACGCTTGGCGCACGCACGCACGCGCTCAATGCGGGGATTCCGATGCGCTTGATCGGCCCCGCCGCAGGATTCAGCGTGGCCACCATTGGCGATCAAGTGGTACAAGGGCTTCAGGCCGCTGTCATGGCGCAGGAAATGGTGGCCGTCGCCGCCTGAGGCACCAGCATACTGGGTAGCTGTTCGTGCGGCGCACGCGGCGAGATGGCCGCTTGCGCCGCACCTCCGTTAGCGGCCATCTTCCGGCCATCGCGGAGGCAATCTTATGGAGAAGTTCAGCAAAATGGCGTCGATGGGCGCCATGGCAGCAGCAGGCGGTATCGCAGCGCTGTACGTCGCACTCGTTGTCCTCTTCCGGAAAGTTCCGGGAGGCGGCATGGATACCCTCGGATGGCAGGTCCTCTCACTTGCGATGTTCGTTCCCGCCGCGATTTTGGTAGGCGTGCATGTCGCCCTCGGTCGTCAGCTGAAACAGGGAACGGGCGGGGCGAACTAATGCGGGTGCCACGGTTTTCTTCCCTGCGCGCTGCACTGGTGCGCGCTGCACTGGTGCGCGCGGCTCTGGTGCTCGCGGCAACCGCTCTCGCGCCGACCATCGGTTGGACGCAGGCATCGGTCGCGGCGGACTCAGCGATTCGCGCCATCATTCGCGCTCGCGTGGATGGTGGATGGAATGCCGGCATCGTCGTGGGCGTGATTGACGCAGACGGTCACCGGCGCGTGATCGGCTACGGCCCCGGCGGCAAACAGCTCGACGGCAAATCTGTCTTCGAAATCGGCTCCATCACCAAGACGTTCACGAGCACGTTGCTCGCCGATATGGTGCGGCGTGGTGAAGTAACGCTCGATCAGCCAGTGGCGAGCCTGTTACCCGCATCGGCCAAGATCCCCGAGCGCGGTGGAAAACGCATTACGCTGGTCGACCTTGCGACGCATACGTCGGGGTTGCCGCGCATGCCTGGAAACTTTGCGCCGCGTGACCCCGCGAATCCCTTTGCCGACTACGATGCGACGCGCATGTACGCCTTTCTCTCCGGCTACGAACTCCCGCGCGACATCGGTGCACAGTACGAGTATTCCAACCTTGCCGTCGGCCTGCTGGGATACGCGCTCGCCCTCAAGGCGGGTCAGTCATATGAAGCGTTGCTGACCACGCGCATCCTCGATCCACTGGGCATGCGCGACACGCGGATCACACTTACCGACGGCATGCGGCGGCGTCTCGCGCCGGGGCACGAGCCGTACGGTGCCGTTGTTGCGAACTGGGATCTCGATGCCCTGGCAGGCGCCGGCGCCATTCGCTCGACCGTGGACGATATGCTCAGCTACCTCGCTGCGAATCTCGACTCCACCAGCCGTCCGCTCGGCGCGGCGATGCATGATGCCCACCGCCCGCTGCGGCTCGCTGGCGGTGCAACCCAGATCGGTCTCAACTGGCATGTGACGGCGTCGCATAGCCACGCGATTGTTTGGCACAATGGCGGAACGGGGGGCTATCGTACCTTCGCCGGATTCGACGCTGCGCGGCACATTGGCGTCGTGGTGCTATCGAACACCTCGACTGGCGTCGACGACATCGGATTGCACCTGCTCGACGCGCAAAGCCCAGTCGTCACGCCACCGCGGCTTCGCAAGTCCATCACCCTCAGTGCGGACGTTCTCGACCGCTACGTTGGCACCTACGAAATCACGCCCGCGTTTCGCCTCACCGTCACACGCGAGGGCAATGCGTTGTGGGTGCAGCCCACGGCACAGGAAAAGAACCAACTGTGGGCGGAATCCACCACGGAGTTCTTTTTCAAGGTCGCCGATGTGCAGCTCATCTTCTCCGCAGACGCATCTGGCCGCGCCACGTCGTTGGTGATGCGGCAGAACGGTCGCGATCAAACCGCCAAACGACTGCCATAGCACGTCGCGTGTGCAAGAGTTGGGCGAAACGCAAACGGGGCGCTCCACTGGAGCGCCCCGTTTGCGTTTCGTTGCGGCTTCGTTGACTCGCCTAGATGTCCAGGTTCGACGCGAACTTCGCATTGACTTCAATAAACAGGCGGCGCGGTTCGACTTCGTCGCCCATCAATGTCTGGAAGATCTGGTCGGCGCTCACGGCATCTTCGACGTTCACCTTGAGAATGGTGCGCGTCTCCGGGTCCATGGTCGTCTTCCAGAGCTGGTCGGGGTTCATTTCGCCGAGGCCTTTGTAGCGCTGGAGATTGATGTTGGCTTTGCCGTCCGGGCCACCGCCGAGTCGCTTGGCGATTTCGTCGCGTTCCGCGAGATCGTAGGCGTAGTACTCTTCCTTCCCCTTGGCCACGCGGAAGAGCGGCGGCTGGGCGATGTACACCATGCCGCTCTCGATCAACTCGGGCATCTGCCGATAGAAGAACGTGAGCAGGAGCGTACGGATGTGCGCACCGTCCACGTCGGCGTCGGTCATGATGATGATCTTGTGATAGCGCGCGCTCTCAATGGAGAACTCTTCCTTGATGCCCGTGCCGATCGCCGTGATGATCGTGCGGATTTCTTCGTTGGAGAGAATCTTATCGATGCGCGCTTTTTCGACGTTCAGGATCTTCCCGCGCAGCGGCAAGATGGCCTGGAACATACGGTCGCGCCCCTGCTTGGCGGAGCCACCGGCCGAGTCACCCTCGACCAAGTAGAGCTCGCACATCGCCGGATCGCTCATCGAGCAGTCGGCGAGCTTGCCAGGAAGGTTGCCGACGTCGAGCGCTGACTTCTTGCGCGTGAGGTCGCGCGCCTTGCGGGCCGCTTCTCGTGCGCGGGAGGCGGCGAGCGCCTTCTCGAGCACGATGTTCGCCACGCGCGGGTGCTCTTCGAGGTACGTCGCGAGCCATTCGTTGACCGTCGTCTTGACCGCGCTCTCTACTTCGCTATTGCCGAGCTTGGTCTTGGTCTGCCCTTCGAACTGGGGCTCGCGCACCTTCACCGAGAGGACGGCCGTCAGTCCTTCGCGGGCGTCTTCGCCGGAGAGCTTGGCCTCTTTGTCCTTCTTGGCGAAGCTCGATTTGTCGAGGTGCTTATTGATTACGCTCGTGAGCGCCGACTTGAAGCCGGTGAGGTGCGTGCCACCCTCGTGCGTATTGATGTTGTTCACAAACGAGAACACGTTCTCGTTGTAGCCGTCGTTGTACTGGAACGCGAGCTCGATGCCGATGTCGTCCTTTTCGGTTTCGAGATAGACGATCTCCGTGTGCAACGGCTTCTTGGTGGCATTGAGGTACGCCACGAACTCCTTGAGACCGCCCTTCGCGTGGTAGTGCTCCGTCTTTTCTTGACCGGGGCGCTCGTCGGTGAGCGAGATGCTCACGCCCTTATTCAGGAACGAGAGTTCGCGCAGACGCGTGGCGAGAATCGAGAAGTCGTACACGAGCTCGGTGAAAATTTCATGATCGGGCTTGAAGTACACCTTGGTGCCGCAATCCTTGGGCTTGACGTTACCGAGCACCTTGAGCTTCGTCGTGGTGTCGCCACGCGTGAAGTCCATGTAGTGCTCTTTGCCGTCGCGCTTGATCCACACCTTTAGCGTTTCGGAGAGCGCGTTCACCACGCTCACGCCCACGCCGTGCAGACCGCCCGACACCTTGTAGGTGTTCTTGTCGAACTTGCCGCCGGCGTGCAACACCGTCATGGCGAGTTCGACGCCCGGAATCTTCTCAACCGGGTGGATGTCCACCGGAATGCCGCGCCCGTTGTCCTCGACGGTAATCGAGTTGTCGGCATGGATCGCGACTTTGACGCTATCGCAGTAGCCAGCGAGCGCTTCGTCGATGGAGTTGTCGACCACCTCGTACACGAGATGGTGAAGGCCGCGGCTGCTCGTGCTGCCGATGTACATGCCCGGCCGTTTTCGAACCGCCTCCAAGCCCTTGAGGACCTGAATGTCAGATGCACCGTAGTGCGATTCGGCGGCGTCGTTCGTCTTAGCCATGATCGGTGGGTGAGGAGGGGCAAAGACTAGCGCAAAACAGGGCTCGAACAAACGCCGAACTTCGACGCCCGAACCCAACCGCTAATAATAATGATTGTCTGCCAATTGCGCAACGGGGAGGCGGCTCCGTAACGCGCTGTCATACAACGACTTAGCGGAGCAGTTCCCAGCGGATGCGCCGGATGGGGGGGCGCTCGGGATCCGCGTTGATGCGAGCAAGAAGTTCGCGTTCGCGCATCGACAGTTCCTGCATCCATCCGTGGGTGCGAACACCAACGAACAGCGTCCCATCTTCGGTAACTGTTCTCGGTGCCGTGACCTCGGCAATCTGCGGACCCACGAGCTGCGCCCAATGCACGAGCACCTGTGCGCGCTCAATCTTCACGTCGAGTCCACGCGAGCGCAGAAAACTTTTCAGCGCGTCGGCGATGAGTGTGGGTTTGCTCTTTTTGTCCTGGCTCACGTGGCCCTCGCAAACACACCGTCACGCACGTGCCACCGCTCCAGCCGCGTGAACTCGGCGGGAATTTCATCTTCGCGCGGCACACACAACACGGTCTGGCCGCGCGCCGCGTCGGCGTCGTGCTCCAACAGCGCGAGCACACGGCGCGCACGATCTTTGTCGAGTTCGGCAAAGGGATCGTCGAGCAGGAGCACCGGCTGCACGCCGCGGCGCGCGCGAAAGGTGGCGGCCTCGAGGAGTCGCAGCGCAATCGCGGCCGTGCGCTGCTGTCCCGCCGAACCGACGAGTCGCAAGTCACGCCCGCCGAGTGTCACGGCAAGATCATCGCGGTGCGGTCCGGTGTGCGTGACACCGCGCCGAATGTCGTGCTCGCGTCCTTTGGCGAGTTGCGCGGTGAGCGTGGCAGCCACGTCACCACTCTCGGCGAGGGTTGAGGCATACGTGATGGCCATGGGCGCGCGTTCGCCGATTGCGTCGCACAAGCGCGCAAAATCGCTGGCGTGCGTGCGCACCCAGTCGCGCCGCTCGTGCACGAGCACGGTGCCGTGCTGCGCGAGCGCCGGCTCCCACGCGGCCACCGAGGAGTGGCGGGCACCGGGGCGCCCTGCCTCGCGCAGCGCGGCGTTGCGGCGTGCGAGTGCTGCGCGATACAACCGCAACGCTTGCAGATAAGGCGCCGAGGTGAGCGCGAGCGCAATGTCGATGAATCGACGACGTTCCGCTGGCGCGCTGGCAATGAGCGCCACATCGGCTGGCGAAAATCCTACGGAGGGCACTGCGCCAAGCGCTTCGGTAAGGCGCGGCGTCTCGACGCCATCGAGGGTGACCTTCTTTCGTCCCGCGCGATCGACGCCCACGGTGCACTGATGCGCCGCCGTACCGGTGGCCGTGGCCGAAATAAAGAACGCGCCCGCGCCGAATCGCACGAGGTCGCGGTCCCGCACCCCGCGAATGGAACGCAGGAGTTCCAGATACGCGATGGCTTCGAGCAAATTCGTTTTGCCGTGGCCGTTATCACCAACAATCGCGATGCCGTCCGGTGGGAGCGGCAATGTGGCGTGCGCGATGTTCCGAAAGTCGCGTAGCTCAAGCGTCTCAATGGCCACGCGATCGGTCACGCGCTATTTGCCCTCGAATACGGCGGGGCGTTTGGCGAGAAACGCCGAGGTACCTTCGCGCATATCGGCGGTGTCGGCGAGTGCACCGAAGAACTGCGACTCGAGGGCGATGCCGTCGTCGAGGGTGCCGTCGAGTCCGCGGTCTACCACTTCGATGGCGCGCGCCATCGCCACCGGACCATTCTTGAGCATCGTGCTGGCCATCGTGCGTGCCGCAGCGAGCAGTGCGTCTGGCGCGGTGACGGCGTTCGCGATTCCCAATCGGTATGCCTCGGCGCCATCAATGGCGTCGCCGGTGAGCATCAACTGGAGTGCCGGCCCGCGACCAATGAGGCGGGGGAGGCGTTGGGTGCCGCCGTAGCCCGGAATGAGTCCGAGCTTCACTTCGGGGAGCGCGAACTTTGCGCTCTCACTCGCGATGCGAATGTGGCAGGCGAGGGCGAGTTCGCAGCCGCCGCCGAATGCAAAGCCGTTGACGGCCGCGATCACTGGCTTCGACGAGCGCTCGATGGACCGAAACACCGTCTGTCCGCGACGCGAGCGCGCTTGGAGCTCCGTCGGGTTGGCTTGGGCCAGGGCGGCGATATCGGCGCCGGCCACGAACGCTCGGCCCGCGCCCGTGAGAATGATGGCGCCGACGTCATCACGCGTGGCGAGCTCGGCAAAGACCAGCCCCAGCTCGCCCATCACCTGATCGTTGAGCGCGTTGAGTTTGTCTGGGCGGTTGACGGTGACCGTCGCAATGCGGTCGGTGACGTCGAGGAGCAGAAAGTCGTAGGCCATGGTCGGGTCGGTGGTGGAGACCGTGGAAATCTAGGGGATGCGGGCGTCCGTCGCCGCCGGAATTCCGGCAGCACCGCACCGGCGATACGTTTGGGGTGTGGAACCCATCCGAGCGGTACAGTGGGCGCCGGGCGGCGCCGCAGTGCGCATCATCGACCAGCGGCGGCTCCCCTCTACCTATGTGGAGCGTGACCTCGCCGCGCTGGACGACGTGTGCGATGCCATCCGTACGCTCGCGGTGCGCGGGGCGCCGGCCATCGGCGTGGCGGCCGCGCTCGGACTGGTCGTGGCGCTCGCCCCGCACGGGGCAGAGGACCCAGCCACCTTTCGCGCTCGGACGGAGGCGTATGCCTCGCAACTCACCGCCACGCGCCCGACCGCCGTGAACTTGCCGTGGGCAATGCAACGGATGGTCGCGCGCGTTGCCACGATGTGGCACGACTCCGCCGCCCGCATCCTTGAGGTGCTCCGCGCGGAGGCGACGGCCATTCTTGAGGAAGACCGCGCGATGTGCGCCGCGATTGGCGCGCACGGGGCGGTGCTCCTGCCGGACGGTGCGCGGGTGCTCACGCATTGCAACGCCGGCGCACTCGCGACGGCCGGCATTGGTACCGCGCTCGCGCCCGTCTATGCGGCGCACGCCGCAGGGCGCCGCATTCATGTCTTTGCCGACGAAACGCGCCCCCTGTTGCAGGGTGCGCGACTCACGGCGTGGGAGCTGCAGCGCGCCGGAGTGCCGGTGACGGTGCTCACGGACGGCATGGCGGCGAGCCTCATGCGCGCTGGTGAAATCGACCTTGTGCTCGTGGGCGCCGATCGCATCGCCGCCAACGGCGACGTGGCGAACAAGATCGGCACCTATGCGGTGGCCGTTGCCGCGCACTTCCACGGTATACCGATGTACGTCTGCGCCCCATGGTCCACTGTGGATCGCGCCACGCCCCACGGTGACGCGATAATTATTGAAGAGCGAGACCCCGCAGAGGTGCGCATGCTGGGCGGCACCCTGGTGACGCCGCCGGATGTCGCCGTGCGTAATCCAGCATTTGATGTGACGCCGCATGCGCTCGTCACGGCCGTCGTGACCGACAAAGGGCTGTATCGCGCGCCATATTCCTTTACGTATTAACGGCGACTCCCGTCGCAGTTCCTCCCTCACCGCTCACCGCTACCGTCCCGATGCGCTCCGTTCTAGCGATTGATCAGGGCACCACCGGCTCCACCTGCCTCGTCATCACCGAAGATGGCCGCATTGCGGGTCGCGGTTATCGTGAGATTACGCAGCACTTTCCGGAGCCAGGACAGGTCGAGCACGACGCCGAAGAAATATTTTCGCGCACCATCGAAGCGGCGCGTGAGGCGCTCGCGCAGAGTGGGCTACAGCCAGAGGCGATTGGTATCACCAACCAACGCGAAACCGTTCTGCTGTGGGATCGCGCCACCGGCGTGCCGATCGGACGCGCCATCGTGTGGCAAGATCGCCGCACGGCCGCGCGCTGTGCCGCACTCGCGCCGCAGCGCGAGGCCATCTACGCCGCGACCGGGCTCGTCACGGATCCGTACTTCTCGGCGTCGAAAATCGAATGGATGATTGAGCATCGCCTGAATGCGTCGCACGGCGGACTCGAGCACATCGCCGCTGGCACGATCGACAGCTGGCTCATCTGGAAGCTCACCAACGGTGCGGTGCACGCCACCGACCCCACGAATGCGTCGCGCACGATGCTCTACGATATCTCGGCCGGCCGGTGGAGTGCGCCGCTCTGCGCGCTCTTCGGAGTGCCGGAGTCCATTCTGCCCGAGGTGCGGCCGTCGTCGGGATCGTTTGGTGTGACGCACGCCGAATACTTCGGTCGCGAAATTCCGATTCTCGGTGTCGCCGGCGATCAACAGGCGGCGCTCTTTGGGCAGGGGTGTTGGAACGCCGGCATGAGTAAGAACACGTACGGCACGGGCGCGTTTCTGTTGCTGAACACCGGCACCACGCGCCCCACCGGCGGCAACGGGATGCTCACCACGATCGCCTGCGGCCCACGCGGTGAGCCGCACTTTGCGTTGGAAGCGAGCATCTTCATTGCTGGCGCGGCCGTGCAATGGTTGCGTGACGGTCTCGGAATTGTATCGCGCGCGTCCGAATCAGAAGCGATGGCGCGCTCGCTGACCTCGACCGACGGCGTCTACTTTGTGCCCGCACTCACCGGACTTGGCGCGCCAGAGTGGGAAGCCAACGCTCGCGGTACGATTGTCGGACTGACGCGCGGTACGACGCGCGAGCACCTCGTCCGTGCGGCGCTCGAGGCCATGTGCTATGGCACGTCGGATGTGCTCCACGCGATGCGCGCGGCGAGCGGCGCGTCGCTGGACGTGCTGCGCGTCGATGGCGGCGCCACCGAGAATTCGTGGCTGATGCAGTATCAGGCCGATGTCTTGGGTGTGCCGGTGGAGCGCCCCGATGTCATCGAGACAACGGCGATGGGCGCCGGTGCGCTCGCCGGTATCGCGGCCGGCGTGTGGCCCACGGCAGACGCGTTCCTCGCGTCGCGCAAATATCACAAGTTTTTGCCCGGCGAGGGCAGTGCGAGCGCCAAGGCAGGCATTGGCGGCTGGCATCGTGCGGTGCGCGCCGCGGTGTCGTGGGCGCGGGACACACAGTGATTCCACCGCTCGTCCTCGTTTTTTCTGCGACGTTCGGCGGACCGCCGCGCGTCAACGATCCTGATCCGTGGTTCGGGCGCGACAAAGCCGCGCATTTTGCCGTGTCCGCTCTCATTCAAAGCGGCACTCATGCGGCATTGCGAAGTCGCGGTGTGGACTATGGGCGAGCGAGTTGGAGCGCCGCGGGCGTGACCGCGGCGGTCGGCGTCGGCAAGGAGTGGTGGGATCTCACGCATCATCGCGATTTCAGTTTGCGCGACCTCACCTGGGACGGCATCGGCGGCGCGACGGCGGCGGTGCTCGTGCGGCAGGTCGATCGTTGAGGCGCGCGTGAGAGCATTCGGACAGTGGGCGCTCTGGCTCGCGCTCGTGGCATCGGTGGTCGGTAGCTGGGCCGCGGTCGCAGGCGGCGCGATGCGTCGTCGCGGGCTGGTTCGTAATGGCGTGCGGGCGCTGCACCTCGCAACGTTCGGCTTGGTGGTCGCCACCGTCGTGCTCGCCAGCGGTTTGATGACCAGCGACTTCACGATGCGGTTCGTGGCCACGTTTTCGAGTCTCATCGTCCCGCGCGCGTATCGCCTCGGCGGACTTTGGGGTGGAGCGCCGGGCTCGCTGCTGGTGTGGACGCTGGCACTCGCGGTCGTGACGTCGGCCGCGTTGCTCGCGCACCGTCGCTCGATGGCCGATCGACTCGTCTGGTTTGTACCGGCGATGGGCGGCGTGGTGGCGGTGATGGCCGCCGTTACCGCGTTCGCTGCGGATCCATTGGCGTCGCTCGACATGGCGATTCGCGAAGGGCGCGGACTCGACGGCGTGTTGCAGAACCGATGGATGCTCGTGCATCCGCCCCTGTTGCTCGCGGGCACGGCGGCCACCCTTCCATTGTTCGCGCTGACCGTGGCCGCGCTCGGCGTGCGTCGCCTCGACGACGCGTGGCGGTCTGCTGCACGCGCGTGGGCGCTGATCGCGTGGACGCTGTTGCTCGCGGGCGTCGCGTCGGGCATGCGCTGGGCGTATACGGAGCCAGGATGGGGCGGCTATTGGGCGTGGGATCCCGTCGAAGTCGCGGGCGCGATTCCACTCGCCATTTTGGCGGTGTTGCTGCACGTCTCGACGCGCCGTGGCACGCATCCCGCCGAGCGCGCGATCCTCGCACTCGCGGCGTTCCCGGCCACGCTCATTGGGGCGTGGGTGGCGCGTGGTGACACGCTCCGCACGCTGCACGGCTTCGCGCAAACGCCAAACGCGATGCTGTTCGGATTCATCGCCTCCGCGAGCGTCGTCTTGGGCGTCGCACTGATCGTCATGCGTCGCCGATGGTTGTTCGCGCTCAGTGTCGATGCGTCCCCAGTTGCGGCGCCAGGTATCGCGGCACGGTTGTCGCAGGTGGGCGTCGTGCTCTTTGTCGTGGGGAGCATCGCGCTTCCGTTCCGGCGCGAATATGTAACGTCGCTGAATGCTGGCGAGCGGTATGCGGCAAAGGATGTGCTCGGCCGCGAGTGGACGCTCACCAGCCAAGGCGAGAGTCGCTACGTCCGCAGCAACATGTTCGTGGTGTCGGTCCCATTCGTACTCGCGCGGGCTGGGCGTCGGCAGGGACTCGTGGTTGCGGAAGAACGGCAGTTCATCGACGCCGACGAAGATGACATTGGCGAACCCGTGCTTCGGGCCGGCATTCTCTTTGGCGTGCTTCAGGATGTGCAGGTGCAGGTATCGCGAGCGGAATCGGTGGGTTCGTTGGTGCGCATCCGGTTCCAGCCGCTGGCGAGCCTTCTATGGATGGGGGCAGGGCTTCTGGTGCTCTCCGCCCTCGCCGGGTTGCCGGCCGCCTGTGCAGAGGCCGCTCGCGCCGGCAGGGTGGGCCCAGCGGGTGTTCCGGACGCGGCTCAAACGGAAGCCGCCGTACCCGAGTAACGGCTTCAGCTTTGCTGGGTTCTGCCGACACTTCAAGCAGAACCTATGCGAATACTCAATCTTATCCCGGCCCTCGGCGGCATCGCCGTCCTGACCATCGCTGGTTGCGCCAAGGCCACCGCGACGGCCACAGCTACGCCCGCCGCACTTACCGTGGTGCAGGGCAATCTGCAGGCCGTGCAGGGTGGCAAAGACCTTCCGCAGGCCGTTATCCTGCGCGTCACCGACAAGAGCGGCGCCGGCATCATCGGCCAGCAGATTGCGCTGGCCGTCACCGCTGGCGGTGGTGCGGTTGATCCCGCCTCCGCGATGAGCGATGCGAAAGGCGAAGTGAAAGCGAAGTGGACGGTGGGCAACACGCAGACCGAACAAGAACTCACCGCATCCGCGCCAGGCGTCGCGTCGGTGCGCCTGACCGCCACGGCGATTCTGCCGACGGATATCATCGTCGCGCAGGGCAACAACCAAACCGCCAAAGTCGGAACCTCGCTCACCAACTCGATCGTCGTGCGTGTCGTGGGACCGAATAACGTGCCGATGCAGGGCATCACCGTCGCATTTCAGATCATCTCGGGCGGCGGCGCCATCTCGCCAGCCAGCGCCATCACCAGCGCACTCGGCGAAGTCACGGCCAAGTGGACGCTCGGCGCTGCCCCGGGAGTCAATCTGGCAAACATCGTGGCCTCGACGGCATCCAACGCCGTGATTGTTGCGACTGGCGCGCCATAGGTGGGCCGGACGCTGAACAGGCGGGACGACGCTGATGCGTCGCCCCGCCTGTTTTGCTGTGCAGCCGATGTTCGGCGGGCCTGCGCTCGGTGATTCGCGAACCTCGCCGTGGCGCGCTACGCTGGCAACGGGGCAGGAGAACCGACGGTGATGCGCTTGGTGAAGCAGTGCTTCTCGCCGACGAGAATTTCGCTCGCATCCACCGTCGCATAACGCGCAATTTTTTCAGGGAAGTGCGAGAGCGCCGCGTGCTCGAATCCGCACGAGAGAAAGAGTTCGTCGGAGAACGAGACGGCAAACACTTCTTGGTATCCGCGTCGTCGCGCGAGTTGTTCCGCCGCCGCGATGAGTCGTTTGCCGTAGCCGAGCCCCTGTGCGGCCGGCGTGACCGCGAGCGAGATGATTTCAACAATCGACGGTGAATACTCGTCGAGCGCCACACACCCCACGGCCGATCCATCGGCGTCGCGAATCACGCGATAGTCGGCGAGGTGAGCATAGGCGAAGCCCTCCGAGCGTGCGAGCGTCAGTCCCTGCGGCGCATAACGGTTGTTGAGGGCAACGAGCGAGGGAATGTCCGGCTCATTCGCATGTTCGATTCGCATTAACGCTCCACGGCTTCGAGGCGCCGCAGCGCCACACGTACGGGGATGACCGTTGCCGCAATGCAGAGCAGGGCGGCGGCGCCGAACCCAACGATCATTTCGAGCGGGCTCGTCGGCTGCTTGAATGCGATGGCCGACAAGTATCCATACACCGGGCGTGCCTCCAGAATCACGACCCCGCCAATGACGCCCACCGACGACATCATAAAGAGCAGGCCGCCAAAACTCGTCGGAATCTGTGCGGCGTTCTCCGTCTCAAACTGCGGGAAGAGCGTCCCAAATCCAATCGCGAGGCCCGCGACGGCAAAGGTCATCAGGGTAATGGTGCAGATCGACACGACAAACAAGAAGGGGGTCACCTGCAGGAGCAGGTCGGTCACGCCCACAATGAGCAGGGCCAGCACCAACAACGGCGTGGTCCCAACCCAGAACTTGGCCCACAGTAAATCCTGCATGCGCATCGGGCTCGAACGCAACAGCCACAGTGTGCGTCCCTCGAGCGACACGCCAGGGAAAATAAATCGCGCGGCAATGGACGCGAGCACGAAGCCGGCCAGCACGAGATTGAGAAATGGGACAATCTGCTGCAGCAACCACGTGACGCCCTCGCCGCGCAGCGGGAGGAACTTGATATTGAACACGTACACGATCACGAGCACGGCTAGCAGAATGAGTTGTGACCACTGCGTGGTGTCACGGAAAAACACTCGCAACTCTTTGAGCACCAACTCGCGCCGGAGCACGCCAAGGGGGCGAAGCACACGCATCGCGATCCGCGTCATGCGTCCGGAACGCGCCCAGCGTTCCGCGCTTTCCTGCGCCTTGCTAAACCCATGCAAATAGAGCTGCCGATGGAGTAAGGCGCCCATCACGAGGAACGCCGCCGCCGTGGACCAGATGAGATAGACGGCCAGCCAGTCCGTGGCGCCGCCCAGCATGCTCATGATGGAACGCTGGACCCATTCGCTCGGGAGAAACGGCGAGGTGGGGGTGCGGAGCACCGAAACAAAATCGACCAGCGAGCGGAAACCCTCGGGGCGCGCCAGACGCTCCGGGCGCACCAGTCGCAGCAACAGCACAATCGCCGCCGCCGATGCGACGGCGATCACGCTGAGAATGTCGCGCGTGCGCCGAGCCGGAAACACGTTGACAAGAATCAACGTCACCGCGCTGCCGATCACCGACGGCACAAGTAGGAAGGGCACGAAGACTGCAATGGCAAACGGCGCAAAGAGCCACCCGCCGTGGTACACCACGCCGTACGCCGCGAACACTGGGACAGCCATTAACGCCACCATCCAACTACTCGCGATGACCGTCTCGAGCAACTTGGCGCCGTAGAGGCGCAGCCAGTCCACGGGACCGCTCACGAGTAAGTCGAGATCGCGCGCCAAAAAGAAACTGGAGAGCGCCGTGATGACGTTCGAGAGCAACAAAATGGAGAAGAAGCTCACGAGCATCAGGCCGAGCAATTTCCCGGCGAGCAGCGGCCCGATTTCCTGCACGCCACGGAAATAGCTCAGCAGGCGATACAGCACGCCAAAGATGAAGCCCCAAAACAACACGCCGACAATCGCAAGCAGCGTGAAGCGCGCGCCACGGCCGCGTTCGTTGGCCATCGCGCGCGCGCGGGCCGTGAGCCACTTGGGCGCGAGCAGATGCAGGAGCGGGGCATCGGGGAGCACACCGCCAGCGGCGGTGGGCGCCGCACCGCGTCCGGCGGCCTCAGGCATCGAGAACGTCCATCAGGTCGCGTGCGGCGTTCTGGCCGGTGAGTTTCAAGAAAATCTCCTCAAGCCCGGTGCCGCCGCTCGCCGCGCCAGCGCGCAGATCGTCCATGGTGCCACACGCCGCAATACGGCCGGCGTGAATGATCGCAATGCGGTCGCACAGCGACTCCGCCGCGTCGAGCGTGTGCGTGCTCATCATGATGGTGTGGCCGCGCCGCGTGTATTCCTTGAACAGGTCACGCAGAATCTTGATCGACTTTGGATCGAGCCCCACGTGCGGCTCGTCCACCACGATCACGTCCGGACGGTGCACAAACGCGCTACTCACGATCAATTTCTGCCGCATCCCGTGGCTGTAGCTCTCCACGAGTTCGTCGCGCCATTCGTCGAGGTCAAACAGCGCCATCAACTCGCGCGCCCGATGCTCCACCTCGGCGCCTTCCTGGCCGTAGAGACCGGCCACAAAACGCAAAAACTCCGCGCCGGTCAACTTCTCGTAAATGAACGGCCGGTCTGGGATGAAGCCGAGCTTCGATTTTGCGGCGACGGGGTCGGCAACGATGTCGATGCCCCCGATGCGCACTGAGCCCGACGTCGGCTGCAAGATGCCGGCGATCATCCGCAACGTCGTTGTTTTACCTGCGCCGTTCGGCCCCACAAAGCCGAACAGCTCGCCCTGTGGTACCGTGAGGTCAATGGCGTCCACTGCGGTGAACTTACCGTAGCGTTTGGTCAGTGATTGCAACTGGATCATTGCGGCTCCATACGGCGGGTACGCCGGAACAAGCAAAGGAACAGACTGTTGGCGCGCATCAGCGAGCGTCCGTCACGCGAATCTTGAGATTGCCAATCAGGCGCAACAGTTCCACCTGACGGTTAAGTCCGCCGACCACAAATCGGACGTGCGCGGCGTCGGCAGGGAACTGGCCGAACGTCGGGTCCACCGCCACCCAGTCGGACAGCCACACTTCCGGCCACGCGTGGTAGTAAAACTTGCCGTTCACATACGCGAGTCCGGTGGCAATGCGCGTCGGAATGCCAAGCGCGCGCGTGAGCGCCGTGAACAACTGTGTGTGCTCGTTACAGTCGCCACGTCGCGTCCGTAACACCTCGAGCGCATTCGGAATACTGAACACGATTTCCTTGCGCAGCGAGTCGTGCACCCACGTATTGATCTTCTCCGCAATCACGCGCGGGTCACGATCATTCCCGGCAATGCGTACGGCAAGTTGCACGATGCGCAGTTCGTTCGACTGCAAGAACGGCTCCGGCGAAAGCTCCGCGCGAAACCGCGTTTTGAACGCCGTGTCACTCGTCAGGAGCGACCATCCCGGGGCCAGCGCGCGCGCATCTTCACGCGTGATCGTCACCGTGCGGCCTGCCAGCGACTGACGTCCGCCGTCGAGATCAAAGCCTCGCAACTCGGCGCCGTTCAATTCGGCGCGCAGCAGCATCAGTTTGGTGCGCCCCAGTAGCGCGCCGGCCGCGATCGCCGTGCGCTCGAGAATGTCATTCTTGCGGCCGCCCGTCGCCGTGGCGGCGGCGCGATCACGACCAATGCGCCAGTTCTCAAACGCCATTTCATACGCCATCCGTCGGAGCGTAATGCCGCCGGGCTGCGTGCTCTGCACTACGCGTCCCTGCGCATCGACCCAGCCGGTGAATCCGCCCTGCGCTGCCTCCGGTTCCACGCGCCATGCGCGCACCGTGTCGGTCAGCGCGCTCACCCATTCGCCCCGAGTCTCATCGAACCGCGCGCTGTCAACGAGTGTAAATACCGATTCGGCTCGAATGTTCAGCCGCATCGTCGCCGACGACATCGTCGTTGGATTAAACGTCGGCAGCGCATACGAACGCCCAACCTTCGGCGTCTCACCGAGCGCCACCAGCAGCGGCACGAGCGTCGGGAGGTACACCGGCCCCCGCACCGCGACGCGCTGACTGTCGGATTTCTCGACCCGAGCGCCAAGCACCGCCCCGGCTGCCGCAAACACGATCGCCGAGTCGCCGTCGGCGCGGCCACCAATGCGCATTGGGGCGTCGGCCGATTCCACCTGTACGTCGAAGGTGCGTAACGCGAGGGCGCGCGACAGTTTCACCACGCTGCGCGCCGACGTACGATGCGCGGCACCGGCAATCGGCAAATCGGCTACGAAGTAATCCACGACATCAATGCCGGCGCCCGTCGTGTCGATCGTGTTCGACGCGAAGCCGATTTGCTGACCGCCCTGCTCGACAACAAAAAACGTCGAACCCGGCGCAATGCGCTGCGCCATCTCTGCGAGACGCTGCGGTGCACTCACGGAGAACTCGCGACGCGCGAGGGCGAAGAGCCCGGCTCCCCACGCGGCCAGAATACCGACAGCGATCAGCGCGCGCTTTCGCTCGCGAACCACGAGAATCGGATGCACGGGCTAGCCCTGCTGCGCGTCGCGTGCGCGACGGTAAAACGCGGCCGCTTCCGTCGGTCGCCCCATACGGTCGAGTACGATCCCCACGCCCTTGAGCGCGCGCCAGTTGTCGGGCTCGAGCTCGCTCGCCCGCTCGTACGCCACGAGCGCGTCGGGGAGTTTGTCGAGTTTATTCAACGTCTCGCCGAGGTAAAACAGCCCCTGCGCCGAGGCCGCGTCGAGCTTAATCAGGCGCGTCAGCGGCTCGACGGCATCGCGCCACTTGGCGCGGCGGCAGGCGAGAATGCCAAGCTGCAACAGCACGTCGGGATCGTCCGCGTGTACCTTCGCGGCCTTCTTCAACTCGGCTTCGGCGTCGTCGTACCGCAAACGACCGCTGAGGATTGCCGCGCGCGCGCATCGCAACGGCACCGCATCCGCGCCAGAGTCGATGGCGCGCTGGAGCGCACCGAGTGCGGCTGCAATGTTGCCGCGCTTGTCGAACGCCGCCGACAACGCGATGGCCGTCTTCGCGTCTCCCGGATGTGCTTCGTGCTGGCTCCGCAGTTCGTCCAGCGCCGGCAACGCCGTCGGCGTGGCCGGCACCCGCGCTACGATGCGCGGCGTCATCGGCGCACGTTCCGGCCGTCGTGCCTCTGGGCTCGGCCGCTGCGTCGCCGACCCGCTGATCCCGACCGACCCAGCGGCAGTCTTCGGTGCAGCTCCGGCCGACGCGGTGTGCGCGGCGTCTAGCGGAGTCGTGCCCGCCGTCATCCCGCGCGCGGGGGACTGCAGAGTGGCTGCCAGACGCGCTGCGGTGGCTGCCGCTCGCTGTGCGGTGGCCGTCGCGCTGATGGCGTCGGCCACGAGTGCCGCGCCGCGGGACTCCGCGTCGTCGTGCACTTCATACGACCATTCGCCGCACACCGGAAGTTCGCGATACGCCGCCGGCGCGTCCGACTCCCCATCGTCCCGCGACGCCGGCGCGACCTGCGGCAACAACGACGTTCCTTCAAAAGCGCCGAGCGGCAACTGCTCGGCATCACCGGAGCGGTTGTCGTTCCAAGGATTGTAGGCCGACTGGTTCATCGCAGGCCGCCGTCTGGGAAAACGCTCATCCGGCCGCACACCCTCCACGGTCGAGCGCTCGCCGCTCCAGAGAGGAGGGCGCGAACTTCGCAGCAGCGGCAAAGGCAACCGCCAAGACGAGGACGAAAGCGCGGATAGGGGGACATGAACTGTGAAATCTATAGATAGGGAAGGGGCTGTGTCCAAGCGAAACCAGCCGGTCATCCGGCTCGAATCGGCCGGCCGGCCCCAGCCTCCGGGGGCCTTCGGATATTGAACCATCTCACGCCGCCGCTTGTTTCCGCCCTTGATGGCCTCCAGCTTACACAGGCTATGCCAGAAGATGCCCTGATTGTTCGCGGAGCCCGCGAACACAATCTCAAGAATATTGATGTCACCATCCCCCGCGACCGCCTCACGGTGATCACGGGGTTGTCGGGCTCGGGCAAATCGTCGCTCGCCTTTGACACGATTTTTGCCGAGGGGCAGCGGCGCTATGTGGAGTCGCTCTCCGCCTACGCCCGCCAGTTCCTCGGGCTAATGGAAAAGCCCGATGTGGACGCCATCGAGGGGCTGTCGCCCGCCATCTCGATTGAGCAGAAGACCGCCGGACACAATCCGCGCTCCACCGTCGGCACCGTCACCGAAATTCACGACTACCTCCGCCTGCTCTACGCGCGCGCCGGTACGCCGCACTGCCCAGAGTGCGGCAATCCCGTCGAGCGTCAGAGTGCAGGTCAGATTGCCGACACCATCCTCGGCTGGCCCGCCGACCTGCGCATCGAAGTGCTCGCGCCGCTCGTGCGCGGCCGCAAAGGCGAGTTCCGCGAACTCTTTGAGTCCGCGCGCAAACAGGGCTTTGTGCGCGCGATGGTCGATGGCGAACTCATTGAGCTCGCCGACCCGCCCAAGCTCAATCGCCGGTTGAATCACGACGTGTCCGTCGTGGTGGATCGCCTCTCCGTCAAAGTCGAAGACCGTGGACGTCTGGTCGATTCGATCGAAACGGCGCTCCGCCTCGCCGACGGCCTGGTCGAAATCGTCAAGCACGGCACCAAACGCGAAACGCAACTCTTCAGTGAGAAATACGGCTGCCCGAGTTGCGGGCTGTCCATGCCCGAACTTGAGCCGCGCCACTTCTCGTTCAACTCGCCCTTTGGCGCCTGCCCAGCCTGCAGCGGGCTCGGCACACGTCGCACCGCCAGCGCCGATCTCGTGTTGGGTGACCCCAGTATTTCGATGCTGGAAGGCGTCATCCTGCCCTGGGGCGAGCCGGACGGCTATCTGCGGCGCGTCATTCTTCCTGGGTTGGCGAAGCAGCTGAACTTTGAACTCAACGCGCCCTGGGGAAAAATCCCCGCCAAGGCACGTGAGACGTTGTTGTTCGGCCAACCGCGCAAGCGCGGCGAAGAAAACGAAACGCGCTGGGAAGGCATCCTCTCCAACGTGCAGCGGCGCTACAACGAGACGACGAGCGATTCTATTCGCTCCGATCTCGAAGACTACATGGTCGTCGCCGTCTGTCCCGAATGCACGGGGCTGCGTCTCAAGCCCGAGTCGCTCGCCGTGACGATCGCCAAACGCAACATCGGCGCGTTTGGCGAGTTCTCGGTCAGCGACGCCCTCGCGTTCATCGACTCCATTGCGCTGCGCGCGCCAGGGCGCGTGGGCATTGATCCGGACATCGGTGGCCCCATCCTCAAGGAAGTGCGCGAGCGACTCCGTTTTCTCATGGACGTGGGCCTCGACTATCTCACGCTCAACCGCAGCGCTGAGTCGCTGTCGGGTGGTGAAGCGCAACGCATTCGCCTTGCCACGCAAATCGGTTCGCGCCTCGTTGGCGTGCTCTATATTCTCGACGAACCGAGCATCGGCCTGCACCAACGCGACAACGCGCGCCTCCTCGCCACGCTCAAGCAACTGCGCGACCTCGGGAACACCGTGCTCGTCGTGGAGCACGACGAAGAAACGATTCGCGAAGCGGATTACCTCATTGATCTCGGGCCAGGCGCCGGCAAACACGGCGGCGAAGTGATCGCGGCTGGCACGGTCGCCGAGGTGCTCGCTAATCCGGCGTCACTCACCGCGCAGTACCTGAATGGCACCAAGCGCATCGAGGCGCCCGGTGCTCGGCGCCCGCGCGACCCCAAGCGCTTGCTGCGCGTGGAAGGTGCCACCGAGCACAACCTGCAGAACGTCGATCTTGAGATTCCGCTCGGGTTGTTCGTCGCCATCACGGGCGTCAGTGGCTCGGGCAAAAGTACGCTCATCGAAGACATCCTGCACCGCGCGCTCGCTCGCCACTTCTATCGTGCGCGTGTCGTGCCGGGTGAGCACAAGCGCATTACGGGCATTGAGCACCTCGATAAAGTCATCGACATCGACCAGAGCCCCATCGGTCGTACGCCGCGCTCGAATCCCGCGACGTACACCGGACTCTTCACGCCGATCCGCGACTTGTTCGCCGAAATGCCCGAAGCCAAGCTGCGCGGCTACGGCCCCGGCCGCTTCTCGTTCAATGTGAAGGGCGGACGTTGCGAAGCCTGTCAGGGCGACGGACTGGTCAAAATCGAAATGCACTTTCTCCCAGACGTCTACGTCACTTGCGAGACGTGCAAGGGCAAACGCTACAATCGCGAAACACTTGAAGTGCGCTTCCGCGGGCTCAGCATTAGCGAAGTGCTCGATCTCACCGTCGAAGATGCCTTGGCGCTTTTTGAAAACCAGCCGCGAATCGGCGACAAGCTGCGCGTGCTCAACGACGTTGGACTCGGCTATATCCATCTTGGCCAGAGCGCCACGACCCTCTCCGGTGGCGAGGCGCAACGCGTCAAGCTCGCTACGGAGCTGAGCAAGCGCGACACCGGCCGCACGCTGTACATCCTCGACGAACCGACCACCGGTCTGCACTTCGAGGACGTTCGCATGCTGCTCGATGTGTTGCACCGTTTGGTGGAGCGCGGGAATACGGTGCTGGTGATTGAGCACAATCTCGACGTCATCAAAACCGCGGACTGGGTCGTGGACCTCGGCCCCGACGGCGGATCGCGCGGCGGTTGCATTGTGGCGGCGGGTTCGCCAGAGACCGTCGCCGAAGCGCCGGGGAGTCACACCGGTCATTACCTCGGCGCGGTGTTGCGCACCGCCGCCGCTCCGCGCAAACGCTGATGGTATCGCTTCTCGATATCATCGGCCCCGTGATGGTGGGGCCGAGTAGCAGTCACACCGCCGGCGCCTGTCGCATTGGCTTGCTGGCCCGCGGACTCGTGGGCGGCACGCCCGAGCGCGCACACATGGAACTCCACGGCTCCTTCGCGCGCACCGGCGAAGGGCATGGCACCGACAAAGCGATCGCCGGCGGTCTGATGGGTTTCCGCCCCGACGACGATCGCATTCGCGACGCGCTGAACATCGCCGAACGCGAAGGACTCGCGTACGTGTTCGAAAAAACCACGCTCTCCGATACCGCGCATCCCAACACGGTGCGCATCACGCTCGAGCGCGGCGATCGCACGCATGTCATGACCGGCGAGTCGCTGGGCGCCGGCCGCATCCATATCACGGAAGTGGATGGGTTCCCCGTCGAAGTGCATGGCAATCATCACACCATCGTACTCGTTGCCGAAGATGTGAAAGGCTCCGTCGCCCGCATCGCGCAGCTTCTCGCCGATGCCAGTATCAACATTGCGACGCTGCGACTCACGCGAAAAGAAAAAGGCGGCGACGCATTCATGGTGATTGAAGTAGATGATCGCCCCGACGAACAGGTGCGCGACGCGATTCGCGCCCTCTCGTGGGTGCGATGGTCGCACCGCCTCGATAAAGTCAGCGGCTGATCACCGCTCGGTCACGCCACCCCGTCGGATTGTTATTGTCTCGCCTCGTCCGTTCGAGTCTCTCTCCCAGTCACCGTGTATTCGTCACTGCTCGCCGCGATCGCCGACGCTGAAGCGTCGCACCGCTCCCTCTCGCAGCTCGCGCTCGACACCGAAGCCAAAGACCAGGGGCGTCCCGTCGCAGAGATTCGCGACGCGCTCCGACGCGCACTCGTCGTGATGAGAAGCGCGATTGAACAGGGGCTCGTGGGCGACCTGTACAGCGAGAGCGGCCTAGTCGGCGGCGACGCGGCCAAGGTCGCACAGAGCACCAAGGGTCCGTTCACCGGCTCTCCATTTGCCGACGTGATTGCCCGCGCCTTGGCCGTGCAGGAAGTGAATGCGGCAATGGGCGTCATCGTCGCGGCCCCCACAGCCGGTGGCGCGGGCGTACTCCCCGCCGTGCTCACCGGGCTCGCGAAGGCCCGCGGGATTTCCGAAGATGACATCGTGAGCGCCCTCGCGACGGCCGGATTGATTGGCGCCGTTGTTGCCGAACGAGCCTCGCTCTCCGGAGCCGAAGGTGGCTGCCAAGCCGAAACGGGCGCCGCCGCAGGAATGGCCGCCGGCGCGGCCGTCGAAATGCTGGGTGGCACCCCGACGCAGGTGGGGCACGCTGTGGCCCTCGCCCAACAGGGCACCCTCGGACTTGTCTGCGATCCCCTCGGCGGGCTCGTGGAGCTCCCGTGCGTATTCCGCAATGCGACGGGCGCCGCCATAGCCCTCGCCGCCGTCGAAATGGCCCTGGCCGGCGTCACCTTTGCCATTCCGGTGGATGAGGTGATCGACGTCATGGGGGAGATCGGCAGCGAAATGGACGTTCGGTACCGGGAAACCGCCGGCGGAGGCCTCGCGGCCACCCCAACGGGGCGCCGGCTCGCCCGCGAACGATTGGTGCAAATCAAGCGTTCTGGCGGCTGACGCTGGCACAAACCCCGTGTCGGAGTGAAACTTCTACTAGAGGCTCTCCCGTAGGTTTCCCCGACAGCCACAGCAGCGAGAGACCTGAATGGTTAATAAAGAAGAAATCGAGACGTTCCTCGACCGCTTGTCGGCCGACGGCGTCACCTACGAAGAAGTGAACGACGGGCTCTGGACGGTGAAACCGACCGGACAGCTCGATTTCGGCGTCGTCGTGCACTACTCGCCCCCGGTCGTCGTCCTGCGGGTAAAGGTCATGGACCTCCCTGCCAACGACGAACAACGCTATGGGCTCGCCCATCGCCTGCTCGAACTGAACGCCACCGACCTGCTTCACGGGTCGTACGGCATTCAGCACAACACGGTCGTACTCACCGAAGCCCTCGAGCTCGCGCACCTCGATTTTGAGGAGTTTCTTGCTGCGTACGAGAGCATCACCTTGGCGCTGGCCTCGCACATCCGCGAGCTGGCGTCGTTCCGAGAGGCTCGCTGACGATGGGCATTTTTGATCGCATTGCCACGCTCTTCAAGTCGAACATCAACGACCTGATCTCCAAGGCGGAAGATCCGGAAAAGATGCTCGACCAGATCGTTGTCGACATGCGCAATCAGCTCGCAAAGGCCAAACAGCAGGTGGCCAGCGCCATTGCCGACGAAAAGCGCCTCAAGGACCAGGCCGAAGCCGAGTACAAGGCGTCGCAGGACTGGGAAGCCAAGGCCATGCTCGCCATCAAGGAAGGGCGAGATGACTTGGCCAAGCAGGCGCTCGTCCGTCAAGGCGAGCACGGCGAGCACGCGCAGCAACTGCAGACGACGTGGCAGTCGCACGCGGCCGAAACCGAGAAACTCAAGAACTCCCTGCGCGACCTCAACGACAAAATCGAAGAGGCCAAGCGCAAGAAGAATCTCTTGCTCGCGCGCCAGCGTCGCGCGCAGGCCCAGCAGCGCATTTCCGAGACGATGTCCTCCATGTCCGAGAAGAGCGCCTTTGAGGCGTTCGCCCGCATGGAAGAAAAAATCGATCAAAACGAACGCATGATCAAAGCGTCCACGGAAATCGACGAAGAGTTTTCGGGCGACCGCCTCGTGGGCGATTTCAAGAAGCTCGAGAAAGTGGCCGGCAGTGCCAGCGCCGACCAGCAGTTGCTCGCGCTCAAGCAGAAGATGGGGCTCCTCCCTGCAGGTGAATCGGCCGCGCCACGTCGCATTGGTGCCGGTGAGGAAACCGTGCAGGCCGAGGTTGAGGATGTTCGTGGCAAGAAAGGCTGAGCTTGGCTGATTCACACGGCGACTCCACTGCGAGAGTCCGGCTCGTCCAACTGACGCCGGGCCTTGCTGGAGTCGTCGCGCTCGTCGCGCTACTCTGGTTTGCGCGCTCTGTTGCGCCCGTGCTGCTGCTCTTTTTTCTCGCCATTCTCCTCGGCGTCTATCTCAACGCCCTGAAGGAACTGCTCGCCACCAAGCTGCGCTTCAAGCCAGTGGTGGCGATGTCCGTTGCCGTCGCCCTGACCTTCGCCGGCGTCTGGGGCGTGTGGGCGCTACTCGTGCCACCCGTGGTCGAACAGACGCGGCAGCTCATTGAACGGCTTCCTGAGTTTGCCGTGGCGTGGCAGCAGTGGATTCAGCGAGCCGTCGATCGTTTTCCGGCGCTTGAGCCGTATGTCGGCGCCGATCGCCAAGCCGACATGATCAAGTCCGCCGTCGGCGAAGCCGAAGCGTTCGCCTCAGGCATCATTCCGCACGTGTTCGATCTCGTGCACGGCTTCATCAACATCGTGTCCGTGCTGGTGATGGCGCTCTACCTCGCGCTGCATCCGCGTACGTACGAGAACATGGTGATCGCCGTCACGCCGCCGCGCTATCGCGACCAGTCCCGCGAGGTGCTCGCTGCGCTCGCGCGCACCCTGCGCGCCTGGATCATCTCGCAGTTCATCGCCATGACGGTCCTCGGCGTGCTGACGGCGGTGTTGTTCAAAATCATCAGCGTCCCGTACTGGCTCACGTTCGGTTTGTTTGCTGGCCTCGCGGCGATTGTGCCGTTCTTTGGAACCTTGGCTTCCACCGTCGCGCCGGCGCTCTTCGTGCTCGGCGGCCCTGGTGGCGCGAGCGGCGCGTTGCTCGTACTGCTCATCGGCGTTGTGGTGCACATCATCGAAGCGAACATCGTGGCGCCGCTCATTATGCAAAAGGGCGTGCATCTCCCGCCGGTGTTTTCCATTCTGGCGGTCCTCGTGGTGGGTCGTCTCCTAGGCCCCACCGGATTGCTCGTGGCCGTGCCGATGCTCGCCGTGCTGATGGTGCTCGTGCGGAAGATTCTTATTGAAGGGATCTATCACGACCCGTCGCCGAAGCATGCCGCGCACGCACACGCCGCGCACGCACACGCCGCGGACGCGCACACCGACCCCGCAGAGCCAGACGCCGGCTGAGCGGAAACGTTTGGGGTGTGCGTGCGGTAATGCGGTGACGCTGGCCCGCGTGCGCCCGCGTACTGTGGCGCCATGTCCGCCACCGTTCTCGACCTCCGTCACGTCCACCGCCGATTCGCCATCGGCATCGACGGATGCTCGGCGGAGGTCACCGCCGTGGACGGTGCGAGCCTCCGCGTGGAGCGCGGCGAGTGTGTGGAAATCGTCGGCGGCCCAGCGTCTGGCAAGCGCACGTTGTTGCATCTGGCCGCGGGGCTGCTCGCACCCGATCGCGGTTTCGTCTGGCGCGCGCCATCAGCCCTAGTTGCCGCGCACGGATCGGAGTTCGGATTCCTCGGCGTGCGCGCGGCACTCGAGTACGCGCTGGCGCGGCTCGACCTCGCCGGCTCCGACAGCAGCGACGACGACTTCGACGCAATCCTCGAACGGTGCGCCCTCACCGAGTTCGCCACGGTGCGGATCGCACAACTTGCCGCCGGCACGAGAGCGCGGGTGCGCGTGGCCATCGCACTGGTCGGCGCACCGGAGGTGCTGCTCCTCGACGATCCGTTCAGCGCGCTACACGATCTCGACGAGCGCCGAGGCTTTGCCGAGTTCGTCGGGCGGCTGGGCGCGCGCGATCGGCTCGCCTGCGTCGTCACCGCCCGTCAGCCGGAACCATTGGGAACGGTGGCCCATCGGATGCTCACGATGCGTGCGGGCCGTCTCACGCCGATGACGAGCGACCCGCACGCACTTGAACTGCAGGTACGGACGCCCGAAGCAGCGGCTGGCCTGCTCGCCCTGCACGGGCTTGGCGTCGAGCGGCGCGGGAGAAGGCTCCGCGTACCGCTTGGCCGTGCCTCGGCCGAGGAGATTCTCAGTGCCTGTTTGGCACTCGGGATCACCGTACGCGGTTCAAAGGTCGTCGCCGAAGAAGCGCCCCTGCATGGCCGAATTTTGCCACCTGCACTCCACCGTTCGCCCGTCCGGCCTTAGCTTTATGCCGTGCCAGACTTCCGCCTCTACAATACGCTCTCCCGCCAGGTGGAGCTGTTCGCTCCCGCCGACGGTCATACCGTGCGGTTGTATACGTGCGGCCCTACGGTCTACAACCCGGCGCACATCGGTAACTTCCGCACCTTCCTCTTTGAGGATCTGATGCGGCGCGTGCTGCGCCAGCGCGGATGGAACGTCGAGCAGGTGATGAACCTCACCGACGTCGACGACAAAATCATCAAGCGCGCCACCGAGCAGGGCCGCACGATTCGTCAGGTCACCGATCCCGTCGTCGTGACTTTTCACGAGGATCGTGAGTTCCTGCGCATTCAGCGCGCCGAACATTATCCGCGGGCCACGGATTTCATTCCGCAAATGATCGAGCTCGTGCAGCGGCTCGAGCAGAAGGGGATCGCGTACAAGGCGGAAGACGGCACGGTGTACTTCGCGATTGACAAGTTCCCCGGCTACGGACGACTTTCGCGCCTCGACACGCGAGAAATCCGCGCCGGTGCGCGCGTGTCACAGGACGAATACGCCAAGGAAAACGCACAGGACTTTGCGCTCTGGAAAGCGGCGAAGCCCGAGGACGAAGCGTGCGACGCCGCGTGGGAATCGCCGTGGGGACGCGGGCGTCCCGGCTGGCATCTCGAATGCTCGGCGATGGCCATGGCCATTCTGGGCGAGACGATTGACCTGCATTGCGGTGCGGTGGATTTGCAGTTCCCGCATCACGAAGACGAAATCGCGCAGAGCGAAGCCGCCACCGGAAAGACGTTCAGCCGTTTCTGGTCACACGGCGAATTCCTGAACATTGACGGCGCCAAGATGGCCAAGCGCGTTGGCAATGTGACGACGGTCGCGGACCTCAAGGCGAATGGTGTAAGTGCGGCGGCGGTGCGGCACTTTATGTTCTCGACGCACTATCGCAAGCAGCTGAATCTCTCGGGCGAGGCGCTGGAAGGATCGATTGAAGCGGTGCGTCGCGTGGGCGATTTCGTGGAGCGCTTGCAGCGTGAGTCGGCCGGAACGACCGCGCTTGCGGAAGCGGCGGAAACGCTGCTCGTCGAGGCGACGACGGCCTTTGCTGATGACCTCAACGCGCCGCGCGGCATGGCCGCGCTGTTTGAGTTCATCACGGCGGCGAATCGCGAGTTTGATAGCGGTGGTGAGAGCGTCGAGGCGCTGGGGCGGGCCCGCGAGGCATTCCGTCAGGTCAACGCCGTGTTCGACATCGTGCCAGACCGGGTCGTGGACGACGCCGAACTCGTGTCGTGGGTAGAGTCGTTGTTGCGCGACCGGGTGGCCGCCCGCCAGCGGCGGGATTTTGCTGAGGCCGATCGCATCCGCAAGATGTTGGAAGACAAGGGGATAGCGATTGAAGACGGTACGGCCGGGACGCGCTGGAAGAAGGTTCGCTGAGGGGCGAGAACGGCCTGCCGGCGAGTCCTAACGCTGTGCGCCTCAACGGCTTGACTAGAGGCAGCCAGCAAGGTATTCTAAGAGTCTCGCGCAAATGGCCTGCCGCTGACGTAGCTCAATTGGCAGAGCACCTGATTTGTAATCAGGCGGTTGCGAGTTCGATTCTCGCCGTCAGCTCTGCTGTCGATGTAAGTCGGACTTGGGCCATAGGCGTGGCAGAACGGTCACGCTGCGGTGGGGTACCTAAGTGGCCAACGGGAGCAGACTGTAAATCTGCCGGCGCAAGCCTTCGAAGGTTCGAATCCTTCCCCCACCATTGATATGTGTGGTTGGTGCGGTGAAGGTCGGCGCGCCAGCAGTGAAGTGTAAGTGAAGTGTAAGTGAAGTGTACGGCAGGTACGATTGAGGTTTGCGGGAGTAGCTCAGCTGGTAGAGCGCAAGCCTTCCAAGCTTGATGTCGCGGGTTCGAGCCCCGTCTCCCGCTCTGCAGTGCGTAGGTCGTTGCAGCACGGACTGACGAGGGGGCCGACGACGCGATGGGCGGCTAAGGTCGGCTGAACAAGCTGAACAAGCGGGACAAGCGGGACAAGCGGGACAGCGGGGCGTTGCTGCGGGATGTGGAAGGCAGTCGCGTTGCACGCATAGCTCAGTCGGTAGAGCACATCCTTGGTAAGGATGAGGTCATCGGTTCGATCCCGATTGCGTGCTCTCGCAGGACGGCAGGTGACAGCGTTGGTGCACGTGTTTGTGAGGGTGTTGTTGCAGGTGTTGTTGCAGGTGTTGTTCATGGCGCGAATGTGCCACGGGGACGGTCAACCGTGAACCGTCAATACACGAAGGCGCAACCAAAGAGATAACGGGCTATGGCTCGCGAAAAGATTATCCTCGCCTGTGGCGACTGCAAGAACCGCAACTACTTCACGATGAAGAACAAGCGCACCCATCCGGAGCGCGTCGAGTGGAAGAAGTATTGCCCGCGGTGCAACAAGCACGTCGTGCATAAGGAAACCAAGTAATGGCCGTACCTGTTGCCGCTCCTCAGCTGAGCCCGGTGCAGCGCGTCGTGACGTTTTATCACGACGTCATGGCCGAAATGCGCAAAGTGACGTGGCCCGACATGCCGCAGGTGCGCCAGTTGTCCATTGGCGTCATTTCGCTGTCGCTGTTGATTGGCGGCGTGATCTGGCTGATGGATCTGTTGCTGCAGAGCGTGCTGGTTCGATGGATCCCAGCGCTCTTCGGGGGCTGAGGTGACGCATCGGTGGTACGCGGTCCAGACCACGTCTGGGCACGAGAACAAGGTGAAGACGCTGCTCCTGCGCAAGATCGAAGCTGATCTCACGCCTGCGGAACATCGTCTTGTGCGGCAGGCGTTGGTCCCGACAGAGCAGGTGGTCGAGATCAAGAATGGCAAGAAGGTGACGGTCGAGCGGAAGGTGTATCCGGGCTACGTGCTCGTCGAAATGGTCGTGAACCAGGAGACGTTGCACCAGGTGAACGGGATCCAGGGTGTGATCAAGTTCATCGGCAAGGATCGCGAGCCGCAGGCGTTGCGCACGGATGAAGTGAACCGCCTCCTCGGCATTGCCGACGAAGCCGTGGAAGAAGTACCAAAGGAAGAGATTCCGTTCCTCGTGGGTCAGGCCGTGGCGATCACGGAAGGACCGTTCACGGATTTCAATGGAACGGTTGAAGAAGTGATGCCGGACAAGGGGAAGGTTCGCGTGTCGGTGTCGTTGTTCGGCCGGCCGACGTCGGTGGAGCTCGATTACCTGCAGTTGAAGGCGCACTAACTTCGTATTGTTCGGTCGTTTTCGGTGAACGATGTACCGATAACGGTCTACGTAAACAGCAGTAGCAGTCGCAGTTCAATAGAAGAGATCGTGCCCTTGCGCGGGGCAGCTGCAACACAGCGAGAAGCGCACCGTCGGCTACCACAACGACGTTAAACACACCGTGGCAGTCAGCGGCACCACTCTCCGATCGCGGTTCTCGCGCATCGGCCGTGGTCCGCTTCACGTGTCTAGGGGAGTCCCATGGCAAAGAAGGTCGCTGGTTTCGTCAAACTGCAGATTCCTGCAGGTAAGGCGAACCCGGCCCCGCCGGTCGGTACCGCGCTCGGCCCGCAGGGAATCAACATCATGGCGTTCTGCAAAGAGTTTAACGCTCGGACGCAGGGCCAGGATACGATTCTCCCGGTCGAGATCACGATTTATACCGACAAGTCTTTCACCTTCATTCTGAAGACGCCGCCTGCGGCGATCCTCATCAAGAAGGCGATTGGACTGGAGAAGGGGTCAGGTCAGCCCAACCGTAACAAGGTCGGCAAGATCACCAAGGCGCAGATCAAGGTGATTGCCGAGCTCAAGATGCCCGATCTGAACACGGAGTCGGTCGAGTCCGCTATGGCGATGATCGCCGGCGCGGCGCGTTCGATGGGCGTGGAGGTCATCGGCTGATGCGTACTCACGGAAAGAAGTTCCTCAAGGCGGCGGAGTCGCGTCAGCTGGAGTCGCAGTACCAGCCGAAGACGGCGCTCGAGCTCGTCAAGAAGGCGGCGTTTGCAAAGTTCGACGAGACCGTCGACGTTGCGATTCGCCTCGGCGTGGATCCGCGTCACGCGGACCAGGTCGTCCGCGGCACGGTGGTGCTGCCGGCCGGTACGGGTAAGACGGTGCGCGTCCTCGTCATCGCCGTTGGCGACAAGGCGAAGGAAGCGGAGGCGGCCGGTGCCGATTTTGTCGGCTCCGAGTACATCGCCAAGATCAAGGAAGGCTGGCTCGACTTTGACATCATGATCGCGACCCCGGACCAGATGGGGCAGATCGGCGCACTCGGTCGCGTGCTCGGTCCCCGCGGTTTGATGCCGAACCCGAAGGCCGGTACGGTGACGTTCAACGTTGGCCAGGCGGTGAAGGAGACCAAGGCCGGCAAGATCGAATTCCGTGTCGACAAGGGTGGCAATGTGCACGCTGCGATTGGCAAGGTTTCGTTCGAACTCGAGTCGCTCGAGTCGAACTTTCAGGCCCTCATGGACACGATCATTCGCTCCAAGCCGGCAGCGGCAAAGGGCGTGTACGTGAAGACGGTCGCCGTGAGCAGCACGATGGGCCCGGGCGTGCGGGTCGACACCACCCCCTACCGGTAACCCGCGATGAAGCGCACCGAAAAGGAACAGCTCGTCATTGAGCTCAAAGAAAAAATGAAGGGCGCCTCGGCGCTCTATTACACCGACTTCACGGGGCTGAACGTGAAGCGGATGACCGAACTCCGCCGCCGGTTCCGTAAGGCCGGCGTGGAGTACGTGGTCATCAAGAACACTCTCGCGCTGAAGGCCGTGAACGAAAGCGGCTTGGCGGGCGTGCGACTGAAGGGACCCACGGGTGTTGTCGTCGCGAAGGATGCGGTGGCCGCAGCCAAGCTCCTCACCGACTTCGCGAAAGAGAACGACGCGCGTCCGACGGTGAAGGGTGGGCTCTACGAAGGTGCGGTGGTGGATGCGGCGTTGGTGAAGAAGCTCGCCGCCCTCCCGACCCGCGACGAGGCACTTGGGCAGCTCTTGGGCTGCTTCAACAGCGTCCTCGCCATGTTCGCCCTCGCGCTCGAAGCGAGAAAGACCCAGCTCGAAGAAGCTTCCGCCAACTGATTCCCCAGGCGTCTGCCTGACACACAAACGCCCCAGGAATGCCTGGGGGATTCCACGGAGATTGCAACAATGGCTAACGCGACCATCGGCAAGGACGAGATTCTCGAGGCGATCGGCACTATGTCGGTCATCGATCTCGCCGAGCTCATCGACGCTTTCAAGACGAAGTTCAATGTGACCATCTCGGCCGTCGCTGCGGCGCCGGGCGGTGCAGGTGCGGCTGGCGGTGCGGCTGCCGTCGAAGAGCAGACCGAGTTCTCGGTCATCCTCAAGGAAGCCGGCGCCAAGAAGATTCAGGTCATCAAGGTTGTCCGCGAACTCACCGGTCTTGGCCTGAAGGAAGCCAAGGACATGGTGGACGGTGCACCGCAGGTGGTGCGTCCGAGCGCGACGAAGGACGAAGCCGCGGCAATGAAGGCGAAGCTGGAAGAGCAGGGCGCCGTCGTCGAGATCAAGTAAGGGCAAGTGGTTCGTGCCGGGGCCGGGATTCGATCCCGGCCCCCGGTACGCTCCCCTTCTCTCACTTGGTCTCCGACATGACGGCATTCGTTCCTCGCAACAACTGAAGTTCCTTGCGCTCCACTCCGCGCCGCGATTTCCCGCGGCGACGGGGCGGGGCGGTTTTCGCCTGTCACAGGGTGAACCCGGGTTGATATGATCAAACAGATTTCCTTCGGAAAGCTCGAGCACGGCATGGAAATGCCCCACTTGCTCGACATCCAGACACGCGCGTTCGAGTCGTTGCTCCAGCTCGACGCCGCCGCGCACGATCGCGAAGACGTCGGCCTCGAACGGGTCTTTAAAGACCTGTTCCCGATCACCGACGTCCATGAGAATTTCTCACTCGACTTCAAGCGCTATACGCTTGGCGAGCCGAAGTACTCTGTTGAAGAGTGCATCGAGCGCGACATGACGTACTCCGCGCCGCTCAAGGCCACGCTCGCCCTCACGGTGTTTGAGGAAAATGCGGCCGACGGCAAGAAGCGCGTCAAGAATCAGATCGAGAAGGAAGTCTATCTCGGGGAACTCCCCCTCCTCACGGGCCTCGGCACGTTCGTCATCAACGGCGCCGAACGCGTGATCGTGAGTCAGCTGCACCGCTCGCCGGGTGTGGTGTTCGAAGAGTCGACGCACCCGAACGGGCAGCGCCTGATCTCGTCGCGCATTATCCCGTTCCGCGGCTCGTGGGTTGAGTTTACCGTCGACATCCACGACATCATCTACGTCCACATCGACAAGAAGAAGAAGTTCCCGGCCACCGCGCTCCTCCGCGCGTTCGGCTTCGGGAACAACGCGGACATCCTCCGCCTCTTCTTCGCCGTGCGCGACCTCGACCTCACGCGCAAGCGTGAAGGGCGCGCCGAAAACCGCGAAGTCCTGGGCGCGATCGTCGCCGAGGACATCGAGTTGCCGGGCGAAGCCACAGCCGACGACGCCCCCAAGGCCAAGACCAAGAAGGCCCGCGCCGAGCGCGAGCGTTCCGAGAACGCACTGCTCGTGCGTCAGGGCGACGAACTCACGGAAGAGGTGTTCAACCGCCTCCGCCGCCAGAAGGTCGACACCGTAAAGGTGTTCGCCAGCTACACGACCGTCGACGTACGCGACGAGCTCGACGCGATCGAACGCGGCGACCGTCCCACCCCGCGCATCATCGCGGTGGACGAAGTGGACCCGGAAACGGGTGAAGTCGTCGCCGAAGCCGGTCAGGCGCTCAAGGAAACGCTGGCCAAGCGCCTGCGGAAGCACGGGATCATCAAGGCCCGCTGCTTTGTCGTGAGTGGCCGCGCCGAAAGCACGCTCATCAAGAACACGCTCGCCAAGGATCCGACGCGCGCTGAAGACGAAGCGCTCAAGCAGATCTATTCGCTGCTGCGTCCGGGCGATGCGCCCAACAAGGAAACGGCCAAGCAGGCCCTTGAGCGGCTGTTCTTCAGCCCCAAGCGCTACGACCTCGGTCGTGTCGGCCGCTACAAAATCAATCAGCGGCTCGGCCTCAACACGCCGGCCAATCAGACCGTGCTCACGAAGGAAGATTTCGTTGCCATCATCCGTTACCTCGTGGAACTCCACGAAGGCCGCGGCCATGTGGACGACATCGATCACTTGGGCAACCGTCGTATCCGCTCAGTGGGCGAACTCATCGCCAACCAGTTCTCCGTGGGCCTGTCGCGTATGGCGCGCTTGGTCAAGGAGCGCATGAGCATCAATCAGGACAGCGAGAAGATTGCCCTCGACGACCTCGTCAACGCCCGTACGGTGTCGGCGGTCATTCAGGCGTTCTTCGGATCGTCACAGCTGTCGCAGTTCATGGACCAGACCAATCCGCTCGCCGAGTTGACGCACAAGCGTCGTCTGTCGGCGCTTGGACCGGGCGGCCTGACGCGCGAGCGCGCCGGCTTTGAAGTCCGTGACGTGCACTATTCGCAGTACGGCCGCATGTGCCCCATCGAAACGCCGGAAGGTCCGAACATCGGACTCATCACGTCGCTGGCGTGCTTCGCGCGCGTCAACGACCTCGGCTTCATTGAGACGCCGTACCGCATCGTCAAGAACGGCAAGGTGACCAACGAACTCGCGTGGCTCGACGCCAATCGTGAAGAGGAAGCGACGATCGCGCAGGCGTCGGCGCTGCTGAATCCCGACCACACGTTCCTCGAGTCGCTGGTGCTCTGCCGTCAGCAGGGCGACTTCCCGCTCGTGACGCCGAGCCGTATCGATTACATGGACGTCGCGCCCGAGCAGCTCGTCTCGATCGCCGCGGCGCTCATTCCGTTCCTCGAGCACGACGACGCCAACCGCGCGTTGATGGGCTCGAACATGCAACGTCAGGCGGTGCCGCTCCTCAATCCGCAGACGCCGGTGGTCGGCACGGGGCTCGAAGAGACCGTGGCTCGCCATTCCGGCGCGACGGTAATCGCGCGTCGCGCGGGCATCGTCACCCGCGTCACGGCCGACGAGATTCTCGTTGATGCCGGCGCCGTGGAGAAGGGCAAGAAGGGCGCGGACGCCCCGCTCGCTCGCCTTACGCAGCTCGACCGATATCACGTCAAGAAGTACGTGCGTACCAACCAGGACACCGCCATCAACCAGCGGCCGATCGTCAAGCTCGGTCAGAAAGTGAAGGCCGGCGAAGTCCTCGCCGACGGCGCCGCGACCGAGCACGGCCAGTTGGCCCTCGGCTCCAACGTGCTCGTCGCGTTCATGAGCTGGTACGGCCACAACTTCGAAGACGCCATCATTTTGAGCGAGCGCCTGGTGAAGGACGACGTCTATTCGTCGATCCACATTCAGGAACTCGAACTCCACGTCCGCGACACCAAGCGCGGTCAGGAAGAAATCACGCGCGAAATTCCGAACGTGTCGGAAGAGTCGCTGGTGGATCTGGACGAGCGCGGCATTGTGCGTATTGGCGCGCATGTGCGCCCGGGCGACATCCTCGTCGGCAAGATCACGCCGAAGGGCGAGACGGAACTGTCGCCGGAAGAAAAACTCCTCACGGCCATCTTCGGCGAAAAGGCCAAGGACGTGAAGGATTCGTCGCTCAAGGTGCCGCCGGGTATGGAAGGCGTCGTCATCGACTGCAAGATCTTCTCGCGTATTGAAGACCAGGTGGTCGAAAAGGATCGCGGCGAGCGCATTGGTGACGTGCGCCGGCTCGAGGGCGAGGAGAAGGTGCGCGTGAACGACGTGCGCGATGCCGAACTCAAGGTGATGCTCGAAGGACAGACGGTCGCGTTGGCGCTCAAGTCGGGCACGGTCGAAGAGGCCATTCCGGCGGGCACAAAGCTGACCACCGAAGTGCTCGACGGCATCCGTCTCGCGACGCTCGACCTCAAGACGTTCCGCGTTGAGAGCAAGAAGGTCAACGACGACATCCGCGAGATCATCGAGGCCGCCAATCACGTCAAGGCGAAGCTCGAAGAGAAGGCGGAAGAGCGCATTGACCGTATTCTCCAGCCCGACGAATTGCCGCCGGGCGTGATTCAGCTCGTGAAGGTCTACCTCGCCGAGAAGCGTAAGATCTCGGTGGGCGACAAGATGGCCGGCCGTCACGGCAACAAGGGCATCGTGGCGCGCATCGTGCCGGAAGAAGACATGCCGTTCCTCCCGGATGGACGTCCGGTGGACATCGTCCTCAATCCGCTCGGCGTGCCGTCCCGAATGAACGTCGGGCAGATCCTCGAAACCCACCTCGGGTGGGCCGCGAAGATCCTCGGCTTCTACGCCAAGACGCCGGTATTCAGCGGCGCGAACGAAAAAGAAATCGGGTTGCTCATGCGTCTCGCGTCACTGCGCTGGTCGCACGACGCGCTCGACCTGCGCACGCCGGTGCTCGACATCAACGATACGGAAATCCTCGGCTTCCTCACGGAACTTCGCCCGCCGGTGGGCGAGGAGAAGGTCGAGTTGCTGCGTGATGCGAACCTGAACGAACTCAATGCGCGTGGGATGTCGGCGGAAGCGAAGGATGTGTTCCATCGCGTGCGCGACTACATCACGAATGCGGCGAAGGATCTGGCCGAGCAGGAACTGACGAACCTCAAGCACGCCATCGCGTTCCACGGGTCGGTGGCGGAGGACGAGACGGCGTCGGCGACGCAGAAGGCCGATGCCAAGAAGGCGCTCAAGGAACTCGAGAAGCGCGCGGCGCTGTCGCCCGCGGAGCTGCTCGTGTCCAACGGGCTACCGGCGATGGCCGGCATGCTCGGTCCGAAGGGCGAGAGCGATGCCAATGCGGCGTCGTTGGAAATGATTACCGCCGCCGGCCTGACGCCGGCCGGTAAGATTCGCCTGCGCGACGGTCGCACCGGCGAAGGGTTCTCGTCGGCGGTCACGGTCGGCACCGTGTACATGCTCAAGCTGAGCCACTTGGTCGACGACAAGATTCACGCCCGGTCCATTGGACCGTATTCGCTCGTCACGCAGCAGCCGCTCGCCGGCAAGGCGCAGTTCGGCGGCCAGCGTTTCGGCGAAATGGAAGTGTGGGCGCTCGAGGCGTACGGCGCCGCGCACACGCTGCAGGAAATCCTCACGGTGAAGTCGGACGACGTGAACGGCCGGTCGCGCGTGTACGAAGCGATCGTGAAGGGGCAGAACATGCCCGAGCCGGGTACGCCGGAGTCGTTCAACGTGTTGGTGAAGGAACTGCAGGCCCTCGGGATCCACGTCACCATGGATGCCAATGCAGAGGGTGGTTACAGTGGGTTGCCCTTTAGCGCTGGTGAGGAATAACCGATGATCGATTTCCGCAACGCGCGCGATACGCGCGCTTCCGCGTTCGACTATATCCAGATCCGCATCGCCTCCCCCGAGGAGATTCGCGGACCCAAGGACTCCAAGGAACGGGAACGGCTCGAAATGGCCGGGCTCCGCTCGTGGTGGTCGTGGGGCGAAGTCACCAAGCCAGAAACGATCAACTATCGGTCGTTCAAGCCTGAAAAGGACGGCTTGTTCTGCGAGCGCATCTTTGGTCCGGTCAAGGACTGGGAATGCCATTGCGGTAAGTACAAGCGCATCCGCTATCGCGGCGTCATTTGCGATCGCTGCGGCGTTGAAGTCACGCTGAGCAAGGTGCGTCGCGACCGCATGGGCCACATTGAGTTGGCCGTGCCGGTGGCGCACATCTGGTTCTTCAAGACGTTGCCGAGCCCGATGGGCAACCTGCTCGATCTCACGCTCCGTGATCTCGAAAAGGTCGTCTACTATTCGAACTACGTCGTCATCGAGCCCGGCGAGCAGGAAGTGCGCACGAACGAGCTCCTCGACGAAGAGCAGTACCTGAATTTGCGCATGAAGGCGAAGGAAGAGGGCGACACCGCCTTCTTCGCCGACATCGGCGCGCCGGCCGTGCGCGATCTGTTGCGCCGCCTCGACGTCGACAAGGTGGCCGAAGAGCTCCGCACGCAGGTGGTGACGGAGACGTCGCAGCATAAGAAGAAGCAGATGCTCAAGCGCCTCAAAATCGTGGACGCCTTCCGCAACTCGGGCGACAACGGTGGCGTGCGCAACAAGCCGGAATGGATGATCCTCGACGTGATTCCGGTAATCCCGCCGGATCTCCGTCCGCTGGTGCCGCTCGACGGCGGTCGTTTTGCGACCTCGGATCTCAACGATCTGTACCGTCGCGTGATCAACCGTAACAACCGCCTCCAGAAGCTCATCGTGCATCGCGCGCCGGAAGTCATTCTCCGGAACGAGAAGCGCATGCTGCAGGAAGCGGTGGACGCGCTGTTCGACAACGGCCGTCGCTCCAAGGCCATTCGTGGCCGTGGCAAGCGCCCGCTCAAGTCGCTCAGCGACATGCTCAAGGGCAAGCAGGGCCGGTTCCGTCAGAACCTGCTCGGCAAGCGCGTGGACTACTCGGGCCGTTCGGTCATCGTCGTGGGTCCCGAGCTGAAGCTGCACCAGTGCGGTTTGCCGAAGGCAATGGCGCTGGAACTCTTCAAGCCGTTCATCATTCACAAGCTCGTCGAGAAGGGCATCGCCGAGACCGTCAAGCGCGCCAAGAAGATTGTGGAGCGCGAGTCGGCCGAGGTGTACGAAATCCTCGAAGAGATCATTCGCGATCACCCGGTGTTGCTCAACCGCGCCCCGACGCTTCACCGCCTCGGTATTCAGGCGTTTGAGCCGGTGCTCGTCGAAGGCAAGGCCATTCGTATTCACCCGCTCGTCTGCGCGGCGTTCAACGCCGACTTCGACGGTGACCAGATGGCCGTGCACGTGCCGCTGTCGCCGGAAGCGCAGCTCGAAGCGCGTGTGCTGATGCTGTCGTCGAACAACATTCTGAAGCCGGCCGACGGACGCCCGGTAGCTGAGCCCAGCCAGGACATCGTGTTGGGTTGCTACTTCGCCACCAAGGCCCCGCCGGGCTATGAGGAACTGCTCAAGGACGCCAAGCAGCAGAAGGCGTTGCGGGCGTTCTCGACGGCGACCGAAGTCGAAATGGCGATGGCCCTCGGCCATCTCACCACGCACTCGGCGCTCAAGTACCTCGTGGAGCAAGACGGTAAGGTGTCGTGGGTCATCACGACGGCCGGTCGCGTCATGTTCAACGAAATCGTGCCGACGCAGTTGCCGTATCAGAACCGCGACATGAAAAAGAAGGCGCTGTCCGAAATCGTGTTCGAGTCGTATCGGCACGCCGGGCTCGCCACGACGGTTGAACTGCTCGACAAGCTCAAGGATTTCGGCTTCCGCAACGCCACGCGCGGCGGTGTGTCGATCGGTATTGAGGATTTGGAAATCCCGGCCGAGAAGGAGGGCTTGCTCGAAGAGGCCACGACGCGCGTTGAGCGCTTCACCAAGGCCTACCAGACCGGCAACATCACGAACGGCGAACGCTACAATAAGGTCATCGACACCTGGACGCACGCGAACAACGACATCGCCGAGGCGATGGTCAAGCGCATGCGCGAATCGCAGAACGGGTTCAACCCGGTGTTCATGATGTTCGATTCCGGCTCGCGTGGTTCACGCGACCAGATCCGTCAGCTCGCTGGTATGCGCGGCCTGATGGCGAAGCCGCAGAAGAAGCTCACCGGCGGCATCGGCGAAATCATCGAAAATCCGATCAAGTCGAACTTCCGCGAAGGGCTGTCCGTGCTCGAGTACTTCTCGTCCACGCACGGCGCTCGTAAGGGTCTCGCGGATACGGCGCTCAAGACGGCCGACGCCGGCTATCTCACGCGTCGCCTCTGCGACGTCGCACAGGACGTGACGATCTCCGAGGAAGATTGCGGAACGGTGATGGGACTCGAAGTGGCCGCGCTGAAGGAAGGCGAGGACATCATCGAAGCTCTGTCCGAGCGCATTGTCGGCAACGTGGCTGCCGAGGACGTCGAAGATCCGCAGCTGCTCGACGAGTCGGGCCGCCGCGCGCTGCTCGTCGAGTCGGGTCAGATGATCAGTGAAGAAACCGCGAAGGCCATCGAAGAGTCGGGCATCGAATCCATCAAGATTCGCTCGGTGCTCACCTGCGAAGCCAAGCGCGGACTCTGCCGCATGTGCTACGGCCGTAACTTGGCCACGATGGATATGGTCGATATCGGCGAAGCGGTCGGTATTATTGCCGCGCAGTCGATCGGCGAGCCGGGCACGCAGCTGACGCTGCGTACGTTCCACATCGGTGGTACCGCTGCACGTATTGCCGAGCAGACTGCCCGTAAGTCGAAGGTGGCCGGTGTCATCGAGTACGGTGACCGTTTGATCAGCGTCACCAATGCGGAGAACCAGCAGATTGTGACGTCGTATGAAGGCGAGATCTTCATTCGCGCCACCAAGGACAAGAACGCCGCGATCACGGCGCGCCTGCAGGTGCCGCTCGGCGCCATCCTGCTCGTCAAGGATGCCTCGGAAGTGGCGAAGGAGCAGGTGATCTTCTCGTGGGATCCGTACACCAACCCGATCATCGCGGACGTGGCGGGCGAGATTCGTTTCGTGGACCTCGTCGAAGAAGAGTCGATGTCGGAAGAGCTCGACGAACTGACGGGTCTCCGTCAGCGCGTCGTGATCGAAGACCGCGAAAAGAAGCTGCACCCGCACATCGAGATCTGGAGCACCAAGGGCGGCAAGGAAAAGCGCGTCCGCGACTTCGTGATCCCGGTGGGCGCACAGCTCATCGTCGAGAACGGCGACGAGATCACGGCCGGCACGATCTTGGCCAAGGTCAACCGCGAAGCGTACAAGACCCGCGACATCACCGGCGGTCTGCCGCGTGTGGCGGAACTGTTCGAAGCGCGTCGTCCGAAGGACCCGGCGACGATTTCCGAAGTGGACGGCATCGTTCGCTTCGGCGAGATCAAGCGCGGCAAGCGCGAGATCTTCGTGTCGCAGCTCAAGGCGGATGGATCGGCCGATGAACAGATCGAGCCGCATCTCTACGAAGTGGGCTCGGGCAAGCACTTGCGCGTGCACGAGGGCGATCGCGTGCGCGCCGGTGACCGTCTGTCGGAAGGACCGGTGAACCCGCACGACATTTTGCGCATCAAGGGCCCGCGCGCGGTGCAGGAATACCTGCTCAACGAAGTGCAGGAAGTGTACCGCCTGCAGGGCGTGAAGATCAACGACAAACACATCGGCGTGATTGTGCGCCAGATGTTGCAGAAAGTGCGCGTGATGGAGTCGGGGGACACCGAGTTCCTCGAGGGCGAGAACGTGGACAAGGCCGTCTTCCGCGACGCCAACGACAAGGCGAAGAAGAAGAAGAACAAGCCGTCCACGAGCGAGCCGCTGCTCCTTGGTATCACCAAGGCGTCGCTCACGACGCAGAGCTTCATTTCGGCCGCGAGCTTCCAGGAAACAACCCGGGTGCTCACCGATGCCGCGATCCGTGGCGCCAAGGACAACCTCCTCGGCCTCAAGGAAAACATCATCATCGGCCACCTCATCCCGGCCGGTACGGGTATGTACCGGTACCAGGAAGTGGAGATGGACATCACGCCGCCGCCGTCTGCCGACGCTCCGTTCGGCACCGAGCCGGCAGCGGTAGGGCTGCCGGGTCTCGTCGGCACGCCACTCGCCGAAGCCGCGTCGCCGTTTGCGCCGCTGCCAGGCGAAGAGTAGGACGGCTGGAGGATACGACGCACAACGCCCCGCTCGGTTCGCCGAGCGGGGCGTTTGTGTTTTGGGTGTAAGGAGAACGGGCGAAGCGTGGCGTGCCGTGGCCTCGAGCGGCGGCGACTCGCGCGGCACACACCCTCGCGCCGGAAGCCGCCGCGCACCACATTCCTCCTCTATGACCGACACTCCCCGCGTCATCCGCCGCAGTGCCGTCGTGAGCTGGATTCTCTACGACGTGGCCAATGTGATTTTTACCATGGGCGTGCTCTCGCTCTACTTCCCCGTGTTTGTGCGAGAGCGCGTGGGAGCGGCGCGCGCCGACTCCGTCCTCGGCGCCGTGACCTCCGTAGCGATGGGGTTGATGTTCCTGCTCAGCCCGCTGCTCGGCGCGATGACCGATCGCGCCCGCCGCCGCATGCCGTTCCTGATATGGGCCACGCTGATCTCGTGTGGCGCGACGGCCGTGATGACACGGGGTCCGTTTTGGCTAACGGTGATTCTCTTCGTGATTGCCAACGGCGGGTATCAAGCCGGCGTCCAGTTTTACGATTCAATGCTTCCTGAAGTGAGTACCGAGGAGAACCGCGGGCGTATCAACGGACTCGCGGTGGGGCTCGGATACCTCGGATCGTACATTGCCGTGGCGCTCGGCTTTCTGTTTCCGGGTGACAAGACCAGCGTGTTTCAGGCGATCGCGCTGTTGTTCTTGCTCATTGCGCTCCCCTGTTTCTTTTTGGTTCAAGAGCGCGGGAATCCGAATCCACGTCCCATTTTTCGCCCAAGCGCGATCATCGAGGCCGTTGGAGAGACCTTCACGACGCTGAAGTCTGGCCGGCGGTTTCCCGGGCTGCTGCGCTTCTTGATTGGACGCGCGTTCTATACCGACGCCATCAACACCGTGATTGCCTTCATGACGCTGTACACGGTGAACGTGGCCATCGGCACGGGGCTCAGTGCTGAAGCGGGCGAGGCGCGCGCCAAGCTCGTGCTGACCAGCGCGATCACCACCGCGATTCTCGGCGGCGTCCTGTGGGGCCAGGTGGTGGATCGCATCGGACCAAAAAAGACGCTCAATATCATTCTCTCCTGTTGGCTCGTCACGTTCGCGCTCGCGGCGTGCATAGGACTCTTCCGGCTCCCCATCAGCTGGCTGTACGTGGTAGCCTGCGGCGCAGGGATGTCGCTTGGCGGCACGTGGGCCGCCGACCGCCCCTACATGCTGCGCCTCACGCCGCCGGATCGCGTCGGGGAGTTCTACGGTTTGTATAGCATGGTCGGCCGGTTCTCGGCCGTCACCGGCCCCGCGCTGTGGGGGCTTACGACCTACGTGACGGTAGAGCGGATGGGGATGCCCGTACTCACGGGGCAGGCCTTTGCCATTCTGATTCTGTTGGCGATGGTGGTGGCGGGCGTGGTGATTCTGCGCCCCGTTACCGATGAGCCGCGCGACTGGGCCGCGCTCGCGCACGCCGACGAGGGCGTACGGTAGAGGCTGAAAGCGCCAAGCTCGCGGCCGCCGCATTCTCGGTCGGCATCTTTGCCGTGCTCGGCGCGGTGGCGTGGCGCCGCTTTACGCGGCGCGCGGCGCGCGGTGCGGTGCGCCGTTTCCGGGCGCGCGTGGATCGCTTCAAACTCACGAGTAAGTCGTACATCTCGGAGGCGTTGCTTTCCGACGAAACAATTACCGCGGCCGTGCGCGCCCACGCCACCGAACACCGCATGCCAGAAGCGGCGGTGTGGAAACGCGTGCGTGTGTATGTGGACGAGATCGTCCCCGTGTTCAACCTGCTCGCGTATTACGAGTACGGGATTTCGCTCTCGCGTGCGGTGATCAATCTGTTTTACCGCACCGAGGTACGGCACGCACGGCGCGAATCGTTTGATGCGCTCCCACGCGAGTCGATTGTGATTTATCTGATGAACCACCGATCGAACGCGGACTATGTGTTCGCCGGCTACGCGCTTGCGGGGCAGGTGGCCATCTCGTACGCCGTTGGGGAGTGGGCGCGTGTCTTTCCGCTCGAATACATCTTCAAGAGTTTTGGTTCGTACTTCATTCGCCGCCGGTACCGGGAGCCGCTGTATCACACTGTGCTTGAGCGCTACGTGCAGCTCATCACGCGCAACGGCGTCACGCAGGGAATTTTTCCCGAGGGCGGGCTCACCCGCGACGGCCGACTGCGTCCGGCGAAGATCGGACTCTTCGACTACATCCTTGGCGTGGCGCGCGAGCCCGGGTTTCTCGAGCGGATGTATATCGTGCCGGTGGCAATCAACTACGATCGCGTGCTCGAAGACCGCACGCTGTTGCGCGAGTTACGCGCGCAGGGCGGTGAGCGCACCACGGGCCGGCTCGCGCAGGCGTGGGAGGTGGGGCGTTTTACGGGATGGAATGTGTGGCGTCTCGTGGCGCGGCGCTGGAAGCGGTACGGCACGGCGGCCGTGGTGATCGGCGAGCCCGTGCCGGTGCAACCGTGGGTCGAAGCGTTACATGCGCGCGGCTGTGATTTGTTTTCGCTCGAGCGGCACGAGCGTTTAGCCGAGGTGCAGGTGATGGCCGACGATGTGATGCAGCGTATTGGCGCGATCATTCCGGTGCCGCCGGTCCCGCTGGTATGTGCGGCGTTGCAAACCTTCGAGAACGAGTACATCGGACGGCGCGCACTGCTCGATCGCATTAGCGAACTGCGGACGTCGCTGTTGCACAACGCACACCACGTGCTGGCGCCGGACGAGCCCGTGGACGACACGCTTGATCGGGCGTATGAGTTATTGCGGATGCGTCGCGTGATCGCGCGCACCGGTGAGGGGTATTTGATCTTGCCGAAGGGGAGAGAGTTGGTGAGCTACTATGCCAACTCCGTGGCTCATCTGCTTGGCGAGTTTGAGCGAGCGGTCCGCCTGCGCGACGAGTTGCCGATTGACTCGCTCAACTGAGGGTTCTGGGAGGGTCAGCGATGAGCGGGGGCGGGTTTTGAGGGGGGGTGGCCCCCCCTTGGGGGTGGGCGGCTCCGTTTACTCGGCCAGCCCCGTTGACCCTCACCGCAGAGCCTACTATCTTGAAAGACTGTTTCGTGCCGCCCGCCGGGCGATCCACGTAGAAGCAGATCGACAAACATCGTAGAGTAGAATGCCGACGATTAACCAGCTCGTTCGCCAGAGCCGTCGGGCCGTTGTCGCCAAAGACAAGGCTCCTGCGCTCAAGGCGAACCCCTTCAAGCGGGGCGTGTGCACTCGCGTGTACACCACCACCCCGAAGAAGCCGAACTCCGCGCTCCGTAAGGTTGCGCGTATCCGTTTGACCAACGGATTCGAAGTCACCGCCTACATCCCGGGCGAAGGCCACAACCTGCAGGAGCACTCGATTGTGCTCATTCGCGGCGGCCGTGTAAAGGATTTGCCGGGTGTGCGCTACCATATCGTACGTGGCAAGCTCGACGCCTCTGGCGTCGCGGGCCGCAACAAGAGCCGTTCCAAGTACGGCACCAAAAAGCCGAAGGCTGGCGCCGCCACCGGAGGTAAGAAGTGAGCCGCCGCAAGAAGAGTGTAAAGCGTGTCATTCTCCCCGACGCGCGCTACGACAGCCAGACGGTGTCGAAGTTCATCAACGTCCTGATGTATCAGGGGAAGAAGGCCGTGGGCGAGCGCATTTTCTACGGGGCGATGGATCTCGTGGAAGCGCGCACGCAGCAGCCGGGCGTGAATGTGTTCAAGCAGGCGCTGACGAATCTGAAGCCGGTGGTGGAAGTGAAGAGCCGCCGCGTTGGCGGTGCCACGTACCAGGTGCCAGTCGAAGTGCGTCCCGAGCGCCGTACGGCGCTGGCGATGCGCTGGCTGATCAGCTATTCGCGCGACCGCAACGAAAAGTCGATGGCCGAGAAGTTGGCGGCGGAAGTGATTGCGGCGAGCAAGGGCGAAGGCAACGCCGTCAAGAAAAAGGAAGACACGCACCGCATGGCAGAAGCGAACAAGGCGTTCGCGCACTACCGCTGGTAGTCGGGTTTTCTTCGGGTTTTCTTCGGGTGTCAAAGGGCTGCGGCGATCGTGCCGCAGCCCTTTGAATATTCGAGCGTTGGCCGTTGACTTAAGGGTGTTCGCGAGTATCTTCTTAAGGCTCTGGGCAAACGTGCTTTAGGCCTTGAGTGCACAGCCGGCGTACTGCGTGCCGGCACTTATGGGTTCGCCAACGATTCTGGAACGTGCTTCGGCACGTGAATCGCGCGGAGATTGCGGGATACAATCGGCTGGTGGCATTGCGCTTCGTGCGCACGCAACCGGCTCCCGAAAAAGAACGCAGGACAACTAGACGTTTGGGAACGGCCGCGGTAGAGAATGCGGCTGATGGACAATCTCCCAGCGCGCCGTGGGTCCCCTTCCGTGCAGCAGTGGCGGATGTACCCGGCGAGAGCGGATGGATACCGGCTTCGGCCCGGGCGCGTAAGCGCAACGGGGCGGGGTGCTGATCCACCCGCATTTGTATTTCGTGGTTTTGCAGCACTGGATCTGGTTTCAACTTTCCGCGAGTTACGCGGTTTCGAGTCGATAGAGGACACAGTAACGATGGCTCGCACCACCGAACTGAAGTACTACCGCAATATCGGCATCATGGCCCACATCGATGCCGGTAAGACCACGACGACTGAGCGCATTCTCTATTACACGGGGAAGTCGCACAAGATCGGCGAGGTGCACGATGGTGCGGCTACGATGGATTGGATGGAGCAGGAGCAGGAACGCGGCATCACGATTACGTCGGCCGCGACGACGTGCTTCTGGAAGCGCCACGGTCAGACGCAGGACACGGGTTCGGCGACGGGCCCCGAGTACCGCATCAACATCATCGACACCCCGGGCCACGTGGACTTCACCGTCGAAGTGGAGCGCTCGCTCCGCGTCCTTGACGGCGCCGTCGCGTTGCTCGACTCAGTAGCCGGTGTGGAGCCGCAGACCGAAACGGTGTGGCGCCAGGCGGATCGGTACCGCGTGCCGCGCATGATTTTCGCGAACAAGATGGACCGTACGGGCGCCAACTTCTACCGCTGCATGGACATGATCCGTGACCGGCTGTCGAAGGATGCGCATGCCCTGCAGCTTCCGGTGGGTTCGGGCGAGCTGTTCACCGGTCACATCGACGTCATCGAACGCAAGCAGTACATCTTTGATAACGAGACGCTGGGTAAGACCTTCACGGTCACCGACGTCCCGGACGACATGAAGGAACTCGTCGAGAAGACGCGCCACGAGTTGGTGGAGGCCGCGATTCAGTACGACGACGAACTCATCCAGAAGTATCTCGATGGGGAGGTGTTGACGGACGACGAAATCCGTCACGCCATTCGTTCGGCAACGGTGAAGATGCATTTTGTGCCGGTGCTCTGCGGCGCCTCGTTTAAGAACAAGGGTGTGCAGGCGTTGCTCGACGCCGTGATCGACTTCCTGCCGTCGCCGCAGGATGTGCCGCCGATGCAGGGGCACCTCCCGTCGCACGACGAGACGTTCGTGACGCGCGAAGTGGACGATGCGGCGCCGTTCTCGGCGTTGGCGTTCAAGATCGCGACCGATCCGTTCGTCGGCCGTCTGACGTTCTTCCGTGTGTACTCGGGCGTGCTGAAGTCCGGCGCGCACTTGTTCAACGCGTCGAAGGACAAGCGCGAACGCATTGGCCGTTTGCTGCAGATGCACGCGAACAAGCGTGAAGAGATCGAAGAAGTGCGCGCGGGCGACATCGCCGCCGCGATCGGTCTGAAGGAAGCGCGCACGGGCGACACGCTGTGCGACGAAGATCATCCGATCATTCTCGAGGCGATGAAGTTCCCGACGCCCGTCATCGACGTTGCGGTTGAGCCGAAGACCAAGGCCGACCAGGACAAGATGGGTATCGCGCTCTCGAAGCTGGCCGAAGAAGACCCCACGTTCCGCGTCCACACGGATGCCGAGACGGGACAGACGATCATTTCGGGGATGGGTGAGTTGCACCTCGAAATCATCGTGGACCGCATGATGCGCGAGTTCAAGGTGGACGCGAACGTCGGTCGTCCGCAGGTCGCCTATCGCGAAACGATTCGCGACCGGGTCAACAAGATTGAAGGCAAGTTCATCCGTCAGTCGGGTGGTAAGGGCCAGTACGGCCACTGCGTCATCAACGCGATGCCGGCCGAGCATGGGCACGGGTTTGTGTTTGAAGACAAGATTTCCGGCGGCGTGATTCCGCGTGAATACATCAAGCCGATCGAAGCGGGCATCAAGGAAGCTCTCGAGAACGGTGTGCTGGCGGGTTACCCGATGGTGGACGTGAAGGTCGAACTGATTTTCGGTTCGTACCATGACGTCGACTCCAGCGAAATGGCGTTCAAAATCGCCGGTTCCATGGCGATCAAGGAAGCCGCACGGCAGGCGCATCCCGTCCTGCTTGAGCCGATGATGAATGTCGAAGTCGTGACGCCCGAGGCGTATATGGGCGACGTACTCGGCGACATCTCGAGCCGCCGCGGCAAAGTGGGGGGCATGACACAGCGTGGCGAAGCGCAAGCGATCGCCGCGACGGTGCCGCTCTCCGAAATGTTTGGGTACTCGACGAAGCTCCGGTCCATGACGCAGGGGCGCGCCGTATACTCGATGGAGTTTGCGCATTACGACGAAGTACCGAAGGCGAAGGCAGAAGAGATCGTCGCGAAGGCAAAGCAGTAGACCCGATTCATTTCTCAACAACCAGCAGCAGGATTCGACAATGGCCAAGGCAAAGTTCGAGCGCACGAAGCCGCACGTGAACGTCGGTACGATCGGACACGTCGACCACGGCAAGACGACCCTTACGGCGGCACTGACCAAGTTGTCGTTCGATTTGGGTTACGGCACCAAGTACATCGCGTATGACCAGGTCGCGAAGGCGTCGGAATCGCAGGGTCGTCGTGACCCCACGAAGATTCTGACGATCGCGACCTCGCACGTCGAGTACGAGACGGGCAACCGTCACTACGCGCACGTCGACTGCCCAGGTCACGCCGATTACGTCAAGAACATGATCACGGGTGCCGCGCAGATGGACGGCGCGATCCTGGTGGTGAGCGCGGTTGACGGCCCGATGCCGCAGACGCGCGAGCACATCCTCCTGGCTCGCCAGGTGAACGTGCCGAAGATCGTCGTGTTCCTGAACAAGTGCGATCTCGTCGAAGATTCCGAACTGCTGGATCTCGTCGAACTTGAGGTGCGCGAGCTCCTCTCGAAGTACAACTATGATGGCGACAACGCCCCGGTGATTCGTGGCGCGGCCATGCGTGCGATTGACGGCGAGAAGCAGTGGGTCGACAAGATCCAGGAGCTTTACGACGCGATCGACACCTGGATTCCGCAGCCGGTGCGCGAAGTTGACAAGCCGTTCTTGATGCCGGTCGAAGACGTGTTCTCGATCACCGGTCGTGGCACGGTGGCGACGGGCCGTATTGAGCGTGGCAAGATCAAGACGGGCGACGAAATCGAACTGGTTGGCTTCGGCTCGACCAAGAAGTCGATCGTGACGGGCGTCGAAATGTTCCGCAAGCTCCTCGACGACGGTCAGGCGGGCGACAACGTCGGCCTCCTGCTCCGCGGCGTGGACAAGAACGACATCGAACGCGGCATGGTGTTGGCGAAGCCGGGCTCGATTCCTCCGCACACGAAGTTCGAAGCGGAAGTGTACGTCCTCACGAAGGATGAAGGCGGCCGTCACACGCCGTTCTTCAAGGGCTATCGCCCGCAGTTCTACCTTCGCACGACGGACGTGACGGGGAACATCGAGTTGCCGGCCGGCACGGAGATGGTGATGCCGGGCGACAACATCCAGATGGTCATCGAGCTCATCACCCCGGTCGCGATGGAAGAGCAGCTCCGCTTCGCGATTCGTGAAGGTGGCCGCACGGTGGGCGCTGGCGTCGTGACCAAGATCCTCGCGTAAGCAACAACGAGTTCACGGTTGTCGGTGCTCCGGTCTCGGACGCCGACAACCGAAAACCGGCAACCGTACGCTCGTTTTTCACAAGGAAGCACATATGGCTGGCAGAATCCGTATTCGTTTGAAGGCGTTCGACCACGCGGTGATTGATCAGGCCGCGGGCGACATCGTGCGCACCGCTGAAAAGACTGGGGCGCAGGTGTCGGGTCCGATTCCGCTCCCGACGAAGACGCAGCGTTGGACGGTGCTCCGTTCGCCGCACGTCGACAAGAAGTCGCGCGAGCAGTTCGAGCTGAAGACGCACAAGCGGGTGATCGACATTCTCGACTCCAAGGCCCAGACGGTAGACGCGCTGACGAAGCTCGATCTGCCGGCCGGTGTGGATGTCGAGATCAAGGTGGAGTAGCGAACTGCAACTACGAGTGATCGGTCAACCGGTATCGGTTAACGGTGAACCGCCAACTCGCAGTTGAAGTCTCAGTCCAACGGCATTTCGTGGCAGCGCATGGTTGCCCAGCCGTGACTACGCACAGAGGAATCAATGATCGGTATTATTGGAAAAAAACTGGGGATGACCCAGATCTTTAATGAGGCGGGGCAGCAGATCCCCGTGACCGTCGTCGAGGCGACGCCGAATCCCGTCACGAAGGTTATGACGAAGGAGAAGGCGGGCTTTGCGTCGGTCGAACTCGGCTATGGTGCGCAGCGCAACGCGCGCCCGTCGAAGAAGGGAGAGCGCACGCCGAAGGGTTCGCGTGCCACGAAGGCGGAGCTCGGACACGCGCAGAAGGCGAATCTTGACACGGCGCCAGCGGTGCTGCGCTCGTTTCGCCTCGATGACGCGCCGGGGAAGGACCCGGAGATTCCGACGTACGCTGTGGGCGATGTGATCAAGGTCGACATCTTCGCGCCGGGTGACACCGTCAAGGTGACCGGAACGTCGAAGGGCCGTGGGTTCCAGGGCGTCGTCAAGCGCTGGGGCTTCGGTGGTGGACCGAACACGCACGGTAACACCAAGCACCGCCGTCCCGGTTCCATCGGACCCGGCACGGATCCGTCGCGCGTCATCAAGGGCAAAAAGATGCCGGGCCATTATGGCGCCGAGCGTTGCACCCAGACGCACCTTCGCGTTGAGAAGATCGATGTGGAGCGCAACCTGATCTATATCCGCGGTTCGGTGGCCGGCCCGACCAATGGGATCGTCCTCGTCCGCAAGCAGGGCTGAACCGATGGCTGAAACCTTGAACTTTGAAGCCGCCGCGTATTCGGCGCAGGGCACGCCCCGCGAGAAGATCGCGTTGCCGGGCGCGACCTTTGATGGCACGATCAACTTGCCGGTGATGCACCAGGCCGTGAAGGCCTTCCTGGCCAATCAGCGCCAGGGCAACGCGTCGACGAAGACGCGTGGCGAAGTGGTCGGCGGCAATCAGAAGCCGTGGAAGCAGAAGGGCACTGGCCGGGCTCGTTCCGGCTCGACGCGTTCGCCCGTTTGGGTGGGTGGCGGTACGGTGTTCGGTCCGCGTCCGCGCAAGTACACGGAAATCGTGCCGCGCCAGGTGCGCGCGCTCGCGCGCAAGAGCGCGCTGAACGCCCGGGCCAGCGAAGGCGCGCTGCTGATCATCGACGCGTTCCAGTATGACGCGCCGAAGACGCAGAAGCTGACGCAGTTGCTGGCGCGTCTTGAGTTGACGACGCGCAAGGTGTTGATCCTGACGGACGGTGTGAAGCCGAACGTGTACTTGTCGGGTCGCAACTTGCCGAACGTGCAGATCCTGCCGTTCACGGACGTGAGCACGTATCACGTGTTGTGGTCGGATGTCTTGCTGGTGGAGTCGGGTGCGCTCGGTACGGCGCTCGCCCCAATGGCGGAGAAGGCGTTGGCGCCGGTGAAGGTGAAGCGCGCCGCGGCCAAGAAGGCGCCGGCCGTGGAAGCGCCGGCGAAGAAGAAAGCCGCGGCCAAGAAGACGGCTGCGACGACCGCGAAGGCGGCGAAGCCGGCGGCCAAGAAGACGGCTGTCAAGAAAGCGCCCGCCAAGAAGACGGCGGCTCCGAAGAAGAAGGGGAAGTAAACTATGCCGACGATTCATCGCACCATCGTCCGTCCGATTGTCACCGAGAAGAGTTCGGCGGCATATCAGGATCGTGGCGAGTACACGTTTGAAGTGCATCCGGACGCCAACAAGACCTCGATCAAGCAGGCGATCGAGTCATTGTTCGGCGTGAAAGTGACCGGCGTGTGGACGTCTCAGCAGCGCGGCAAGCTTCGCCGAGTGGGCGGCAAGGCCGGGCTCCGTCCCCGTTGGAAGAAAGCGATCGTGACGCTGAAGGCCGGCGACTCGATCGAGATTTTCGAGGGATAACCCATGGGCATTCGCCAGTTCAAGCCGGTCACGAAGAGTTCGCGGTTCCGTTCGGTCTCGGACTTCGATGTGATCACGCGCACCACGCCGGAAAAGTCGTTGACCGAGCCGCTGAAGAAGAGCGGTGGGCGCGACAACCACGGCCACATCTCGATGCGTCGCCTTGGCGGCGGTCACAAGCGGAAGTACCGCGTGATCGACTTCAAGCGCAACAAGTTTGGGATCGTTGGTGTCATCAAGGAAATCGAGTACGATCCGAACCGTTCGGCGCGCATTGCGCTGGTCGAGTATACGGACGGCGACAAGCGTTACGTGCTGCACGCCAAGGGGATGGTTCAGGGCGACAAGATCGTGTCGGGTCCTGGCTCCGATGTGCGTCTCGGCAATGCGCTGCCGCTGAAGGAAGTGCCGCTGGGTACGGCGGTGCACAACGTGGAACTGATTCCCGGTAAGGGCGGTCAGATGGCGCGTTCGGCGGGCACGAGCTTGCAGGTGGTCGCGAAGGAAGGGGAGTACGTGACGTTGCGCATGGCCTCGACGGAAATGCGCATGCTGCACGGCAACTGCCTGGCGACGATTGGCGAGGTCGGGAACTCCGAGCACGAGTTGATGTCGGCGGGCAAGGCCGGTGCGAGCCGGTGGGCCGGTCGTCGTCCGAAGGTGCGCGGCGAAGTGATGAACCCGGTGGATCACCCGCACGGTGGCCGCACACGCGGCGGTCGTAACGTGGTGAGCCCTTGGGGCAAGAAGGAAGGGGTCAAGACGCGCAACAAGAAGAAGCCGTCGCAGCGCCTGATTGTGCGCGGCCGGAAGCGCGGCAAGGCCACGCAGAGCTAACCGGGACTCGAGACTATGGCGAGAAGCGTAAAGAAGGGCCCGTTCGTGCAAGATTCGCTCATGAAGCGGATCGTAGCCATGAACGCCAAGAGCGAAAAGAAGGTCGTCAAGACCTGGTCGCGCGCCAGTACGGTGTTGCCCGATTTTGTCGGGCACACGTTCGCGGTGCACAATGGCAACAAGTTCATTCCGGTGTATGTGACCGAAAATATGGTCGGTCACAAGCTGGGTGAGTTTGCGCCGACGCGTCTGTTCCGCGGTCACACAGCGCAGGGTGGGAAGGCGGCACCAGCGTCGGATTCCAAGGCCAAGCCGGCTGCGGCACCCGCCAAAGGAGGCAAGTAAGCCATGACGAATGCTCGCGCGATTCAGCGCACGGCGCGTCAGTCGCCTTACAAGATGCGACTGGTGATCGACCAGGTGCGCGGACTTAACTGTAACGATGCCTTGGCGCTGCTGAAGTTCAGCAAGAAGCATGCGGCCAAGCAGATCGAGAAGGTGCTCAAGAGCGCGATTGCGAACGCCGAGCAGGCGGCGCGGAACGCGAATGAGTCGATCGATGTGGATGCTCTGTTCGTGCAGAAGGCGATCGTGAATGAAGGCCCTCCGCTGAAGCGGTTCACTCCGGCGGCGATGGGTCGGGCGACGCCCATGCGTAAGCGTACGAGCCACGTCGAGATCGTCGTGGCAGAGAAGGAAGGACGATAATGGGACAGAAAACCAATCCGATCGGCTTCCGCCTCGGCGTCTCGAAGAACTGGCGCTCGACGTGGTTTGCGAAGAAGGACTTCCCTGCGTTGCTGAAGGAGGACGAACTCCTCCGGAAGTATCTGAAGGCGCGCCTGTCGGGCGCGGCGATCAGCGACATCACGATTGAACGGAAGCCGGGGAAGGTCGTCGTGACCATCCACACGGGCCGTCCGGGCGTGGTGATCGGCAAGAAGGGACAGGCGGTTGAGGAGCTGAAGAACGAGCTCCAGCAGCTGACTGGCAAGGATGTGGGGGTCAATGTTGAGGAGATCAAGCGCCCGGAGATCGAGGCGCAGTTGGTGGCCGACAACATTGCGGCGCAGCTGGCGCAGCGCATTTCGTTCCGTCGCGCGATGAAGCGTGCGGTGCAGAGCGCGATGCGTATGGGCGCTGGTGGCATCAAGGTGAAGTGCAGTGGCCGTCTGGGCGGCGCCGAAATCGCGCGCGTCGAGGGCTACCACGAAGGTCGTGTGCCGCTTCACACGATTCGCGCGGACATCGATTACGCCATCAGCACGGCGAAGACGACGTTTGGAGCGATCGGTGTGAAGGTGTGGATCTTCAAGGGTGAGATCGTGGAAGACCGCCGTGGCAAAACGTACTCGTCTGACGCGTAAGGGAGGAGACTGATCAATGCTCGCACCAAAGCGCGTCAAGTTTCGCAAGATGTTTAAGGGGCGTACCAATGGGCTCGCGACCCGCGGCAACACGGTGGACTTCGGTCACTATGGGCTGCAGGCGCTGGAGCCGGGTTGGGTGACGGCCCGTCAGATTGAGGCCTCGCGTGTGGCGCTGACGCGTCACATCAAGCGTGGTGGTAAGGTGTGGATCCGGATTTTCCCAGACAAACCGGTCACGAAGAAGCCGGCGGAAACCCGCATGGGCAAGGGCAAGGGATCGCCGGAGCTGTGGGTGGCGGTGGTGAAGCCGGGTCGTGTGATGTTTGAGATCGAGGGCGTGCCGAAGGACATTGCCCAGAAGGCGCTGGGGCTGGCTGCGGCCAAGCTTGGCGTGAAGACCAAGTTTGTGTCCCGCGAGGAGGCGCACACCGAATGACGAAGGCCACGAATATGCGCGAGTTGAGTGCGCAGGAAGTCTCGGCGCGGATTGCCGAGTTACAGGAAGAGCAGTTTCGCCTGCGGTTTCGTGGGGCGACGGAAGTATTGAGCGATCCGCTGCGCCTGCGGGTGATTCGCCGCGACATCGCGCGGCTGAACACGGTGCTGCGCGAGCAGAAGGCGCAGCCGGCGACGGCTGGCAAGGCGGGGAAATAAATCATGGCTGAAACGACACAACCCGGCTCGGCGCTGTCGCGGAATACGCGGAAGACGCGTATGGGCGTAGTGGTGAGCGACAAAATGGAAAAGACGGTGGTCGTCGCGATTGAACGTCGCGTGGCGCACCCGGTGTATGGCAAGATGATGACGCGCACCAAGCGGTTGAAGGCGCATGATGAAGAGAACAGCGCCAAGGCCGGTGACACCGTGCGGATCGTGGAGACTCGTCCGCTGTCGAAGGACAAGCGGTGGCGTGTGGTCGAGATCGTTGAACGCGCGCGCTAAGGGGAACCGACAATGATCCAGCAGGAATCGGTAGTCAAGGTAGCGGACAACTCAGGCGCGAAGACCGCCCTGGTGATCCGCGTACTCGGTGGAACGCGTCGTCGGTATGCGCGCCTCGGTGACGTCGTGATTGTCGCCGTGAAGAATGCGCTCCCGAACGGTGCGGTCAAGAAGTCGGACGTCGCGCGCGCCGTGGTGGTGCGCACGGTGAAGGAGACGCGGCGCAAGGACGGGTCGTATATCCGATTCGACGAGAACGCCGTCGTAATCATCGACGACAAGGGCGAGCCGCGGTCGACCCGTATTTTCGGGCCGGTGGCGCGCGAGCTGCGAGAGAAGAAATACATGAAGATCGTATCGCTGGCGCCGGAGGTCATCTAACATGCGGATCCTGACTCATCGCAAGACGCGCGGCAAGCGGAATCGCACGCGTCATGAGATCAATGCTGAGCGCCAGCCGTTGCACGTGCTCAAGGGCGACGTCGTGCGCGTGGTGCGCGGCGACGACAAGGGCAAGGAAGGCAAGGTGATTCACGTCTACCCGAAGACGGGGCGCGTGACTATCGAAGGCATCAATATTGTGAAGAAGCACCGTAAGGCGCGTCGTGCGGAAGAGACCTCCGGGATCATTGAGATGCCGGCGCCGATGGACGCTTCGAACGTGATGTTGCTCGACCCCAAGTCGGGCGCCCCGACGCGCACTCGCGCGCGGATCGACACCGATGGCACGAAGGAGCGTATCAGCACGAAGTCGGGCGACGCAATCGCTCGGCCGAAGCGCTGATCGAGGACTGAGCAATGGCCACTACTGAAAAGAAAGAAAAGAAGAGCGGCGGCAAGAAAGGCGCCGACAAGCAGCAGACGCAGAAGGCGCACGCGGGTGTAGACCTGCCAGTGCCGGCTCCGCGTTTGCGCGGCTACTACACGACCACGGTGCGCGGGAATCTCGCGAAGCAGTTCGGACTGATGAACATTCATCAGATTCCGGATCTCGAGAAGATCGTGCTGAACGTGGGCCTCGGCGAAGCGATCAAGCAGCCCAAGCTGCTCGATGGCGTGGTGGACGAACTGGGGATCATCGCCGGCCAGCGCGCGACGCGAAAGAAGGCGAAGAAGTCGATCGCCAACTACGGGTTGCGTCAGGGGCAGGAGATCGGTGCTTCGGTCACACTGCGTGGCGCGCGCATGTGGGAGTTTCTCGACCGGTTTATTACGACGGCGATCCCACGCATCCGCGACTTCCGCGGGCTGAGCACGCGGTCGTTTGACGGCCGCGGCAACTACAGCATGGGCGTGAAGGAACAAATGATCTTCCCGGAAATCGAGTACGATCAGGTCGAGCAGATTCACGGCATGGACATCACGTTCGTGACGACGACCGAGAAGGATGATCAGGCGTTCGCGCTGCTGCGCGAGCTAGGCATGCCGTTCCGCGGGGACGACAAGCCGATCGTGGTGCAGGCGAGCTGACCGAACCGACTTCACGAGACTAATAACGATGGCCAAGAAAAGCAGCATTGAGAAGAACGAGCGTCGGAAGAAGCTGGTCGCGAAGTTTGCGGTCAAGCGCGCCGCGCTTAAGGTCGTGATGGTGAGCACCAAGGCCAGTGACGCAGAGAAGCGTGCGGCGCAGGTGGCGCTGCAGAAGCTTCCGCGGAACTCGGCGGCGGAGCGTGTGCGCAATCGTTGCTCGATGAGCGGCCGGTCGCGTGCCTACATCTCCCACTTCGGATTGAGCCGCATCGCGTTCCGGGACATGGCGCTGATGGGACTGATTCCGGGCGTGCGCAAGGCGAGCTGGTAGTAGGGCAGTTGGTCGTCGGTCGTGTATGGTTGACCGTTCACGGTTATCCGTCACCCGTATTCGACGGAGCAGGATGTGTGACGCAGGACGCACCACCCGCAGGTCCATTCACTCCTAGAAGTCCAGCCAAACGTTGGCTGGAAACCATAGGACCAGGGGTATCTCAATGAGCATGACTGACCCGATTGCCGATATGCTCACGCGGATTCGCAATGCTTGCGGATCGAAGCACCGTCGCGTGGACATGCCGGCATCCAAGATGAAACTCGAGATCGCACGGTTGCTGAAGGAGAACAACTTCATCACCGATTACAAGACGGTCGCGGCCGAGGACGGCAAGCCGTTGCTTCGCGTGCATTTGAAGTACGCGCAGGGCGGTCATCCGGTGATTCGAGAACTGCAGCGGGTGTCGAGCCCAGGTCTGCGTAAGTATGTCGGCGCAGCGGAAATCCCGCGTGTCCGGAACGGCCTCGGCGTGGCGATCCTCAGCACCTCCAAGGGGCTGATGACCGACCGCGAGGCACGTGCCCAACGCACCGGCGGCGAGTTGCTCGCCGTGGTTTGGTAGGGGGACGCCGCATATGTCGCGTATTGGAAAGCATCCGATTCCGATCCCAGCGGGCGTCACGGTGGCCATCAATGGTCGTATCGTGACGGTCAAGGGACCGAAGGGCGAGCTCATCCGGACGTTTCATCCGGAAGTTGGGCTTGCCGTGCAGGGGACGGAGGCGCTGGTCACGCGCCCTTCGGACGAACCGAAGCACAAGTCGTTGCATGGCCTGTCGCGCACGCTCCTTGCCAACATGGTAGAGGGGGTGACGAAGGGCTACAGCAAGACGTTGGAGATCACGGGCGTAGGCTATAAGGCGGAAGTGAAGCCGTACGGTCTGCAGCTGGCGCTCGGATTTTCGCACCTGATTGAGTTCAAGGCGCCGAAGGGGATCAAGCTGACGGCACCGGTTCCGACGCAAGTGTTGGTGGAGGGAGCGGATAAGGAGATCGTCGGTCAGGTAGCCGCCGAGATTCGCGCGCTCCGCAAGCCTGAGCCCTATAAGGGCAAGGGCGTCAAGTATGCCGGCGAAGTTGTCCGGCGGAAGGCCGGTAAGGCGGGAGGTAAGTAATGCCTGGTTTGAGAGTACCCAAGACGCGCTCCGGTCTGCGCACACGCCGGCACATTCGTGTGCGGGCGAAGGTTCACGGTACGGCGGAGCGTCCGCGCCTCGTCGTGTTCCGTTCCGACAAGCACATCTCGGCCCAACTGGTGAACGACGACGCGCAGCACACGTTGCTGACGGTCACGGACAACGGGTTTACGGGGAAGAAGTCCGAGAAGTCGGTGGAAGTCGGGAAGAAGATCGCCGAGAAGGCCAAGGCCGCCGGCATCAGCAAGGTCGTGTTCGACCGCGCTGGTTATCAGTTTCACGGCCGCGTGAAGGCGGTGGCCGATGGTGCCCGCGAAGGCGGGCTGGAGTTCTAAATGGCTGACGAAACGACGACAACGACGACGGGATCTGCCGAAGCGCCGCGCACGGGTGGTAGCGCGCGTTCGGGCGGCAGCGCGCGTAGTGGCGCCAACCGTAACGGTCCTCCGGGCCGTGGCGGACGTGGCGGCCCAGGCGGCGGCCGTGGTGGTCCTGGTGGTCCTGGTGGTGGAGCCGGCGGTCCTGGTGGCGGTCGCGGCCGTGGTGGCCCGGGTGGTGGTGCGCCGGGCGGCGGACGTGGCGGCGAGGGACGTGGCCGTGGTGGTGAGCGTGGCGGCGCCCCGGGTGCCGATCGCGGAGAAGGGAGCGATCTCGTTGAGAACGTGATCGCGATCAACCGCGTGGCCAAAGTGGTGAAGGGCGGCCGTCGCTTTTCGTTCAACGCGCTGGTGGCGGTGGGCGATGGGCAGGGCAAGGTCGGCATCGCAACGGGCAAGGCGAACGAAGTGTCGGAAGCGGTCCGTAAGGCCGTGGACGGGGCGCGTCGCCATATGGTGTCGGTGCCGATGACGGGCTCGACGATTCCTCACGAAATCGTGGGCAAGCATGGCGCGGGCAGCGTTTTGATGAAGCCCGCCGCTCCTGGCGCCGGCGTGATTGCCGGTGGTGCGGTGCGCGCGGTGATGGAGTGCGTGGGGATCAGCGACATTCTGACGAAGTCGCTGGGCTCGACGAACCCGCACAACATGGTGTTGGCGGCGATGAACGGACTATTGTCGTTGACGACGGTCGAGCAGATCGCGCGTGAGCGCGGTGTAGAAGTGTCGTCGCTCGGCTACCGGTCGCGCGCTAAGGTGAAGGAGGCTTCGCATGCCTAGGACATTTGTGTGGCACCGCCAGCGCGGTCCCAAGACGACCCCGCCCAATACCCTCACGGAGGGGAAGGTGCGGATTAAGCAGGTGAAGAGCGGCATCGGACAGACGGCGCGTATGCGCGCGAATCTGGAAGCGATCGGTCTCCGGCACCATCAGTCGGAGGTCGTGCACCCGGATTCGCCGGCGCTTCGCGGCATGATCAAGCGGGTCCGTCACCTGGTGACGGTCACCCCGGTCGAGGACTAACCACGTGACGACAGAGAAAATTGGTCTCCACAACCTGATGCCGGCTCCGGGTTCGCACCGGAACCGCAAGCGTCTTGGCCGCGGCCCGGGTTCGGGCACGGGTAAGACGTCGGGCAAGGGACATAAGGGTATCAAGGCGCGTTCGGGCCACCACGGTCACGGTGGTAACAAGCCGCATTTCGAAGGCGGCCAGATGCCGATGACGCGTCGCGTGCCGAAGCGCGGCTTTACGAATCCGTTCCGCGTTGAATCGCAGATCGTCAAGCTGTCGGATCTCACGCTGCTGCCGCAGGGTGCTGAGGTGACGCAGGAGACGTTGGCGACGGCGGGACTGATCAAGGCGTCGAAGGGTCCGGCGAAGTTGCTCGCGACTGGCGAGTTGACGCATGCGGTGACGGTGCGTGGAATCAAAATGAGCGCCACCGCTCGCGAGAAGGTTCTCGCGGCCGGCGGACGCGTCGAGGAGTAACATGGCGCAGGCCAATCCCGCTTCGGCGCTGACGAATATCTATCGCACGCCGGAGCTCTGGCAGAAGATCACCTTCACGTTCCTGTGCTTGGTTGTCTACCGCATCGGGTCGCACGTGGCGGCGCCGGGCGTGGACGTGCAGGCGATGGTGGACTTCTTCCTCAATCAGCAGAAGGGCGGGGCCGGCGGTTTCTTCGGCCTGTATGACATGTTCGTCGGCGGCAACCTGAGCCGTGCGCAGATCTTTGCGCTCGGCATCATGCCGTACATCTCGGCCAGCATCTTTGCGCAGATCGCGGGCGCGGTGTTGCCGCAGGTGGACAAGATGCAGAAGGACGAAGAGGGTCGGAAAAAGATCACGCAGGGGACGCGCTACGCGACCGTCGTATTGGCGCTGGTGCAGGCGTGGGGCTTCTCGCTGTTCACGGAAAGTGTGCAGGGTGCCGTGAGCACGCCGGGCTTTGGCTTCAAGTTGCAGATGACGCTGGTGTTGACGACGGGTGCGATTTTCGTGATGTGGCTTGGTGAGCAGATCACGGAACGCGGGCTCGGCAACGGCGCGTCGCTCCTCATCTTCTTCTCGATCGTCGAACGCTTCTGGCCGGGCATTGGGCAGACGGTTGGCTTTGTGAGCACGGGCGCGGTGAACGTGCTTGGGCTGATTGCCATTGGCTTCCTGATGTTGGGTGTGGTGGCCGGCGTCGTCATGATCACGCTCGCTGCGCGCCGCATTGCCATCCAGATTCCGCAGCGCACGATGGCCCGTGGCCGTCAGCGCGAGGCGGCGAAGAACTTCATTCCGCTCCGCATCAATAGTGCCGGCGTGATGCCGATCATCTTCGCGCAGTCGTTGATCGTGGTGCCGGGCGCGTTGGCCCAGTTCAGCGGCAACGAACGCCTCAAGGATTTCTCCGATTACTTCCAGCCGGGGACGTGGCTGTATTTCGCCCTGTCCGCCGTGCTGATTCTGTTCTTCACGTACTTCTACACGTCGATCATTTTCAACCCGATCGATTTGGCGGAAAACCTGAAGAAGCAGGGCGGCTTCATTCCGGGCATCAAGCCGGGGTCGAAGACGGCCGAATACATCGATCAGGTGGTGAGCCGCATTACGTTCCCGGGCGCCATCTTCCTCACGATCATCGCGCTCCTGCCGATCTGGATTGCGGATCTCGTGAACGTGCCCTTCAAGTTCGGCGGCACATCGCTGCTGATCGTGGTGGGCGTGGCACTCGATACGATGGCGCAGATGCAGCAGCACTTGTTGCTGCGCAAGTATGACGGGTTCATGAAGAAGGGACGTGTCCGGTTCCGTGGCCGTCAGGCCGACGGGTCCTGGCAGTAGGAACGACACTATGATCGTCGTGCTGCTCGGACCTCCGGGCGCCGGCAAGGGGACGCAGGGGGAGCGCATTGCCGCTGCCCTCGGCGTCCCCAAGATCGCTACGGGAGACGTGTTGCGCGCCGCCGTGAAGGCGGGGACGCCCCTTGGGCTCGAAGCCAAGGGCTACATGGACCGTGGCGATCTGGTGCCCGATGTGGTGATTCTCGGGATCATGAAGCAGGCCTTGGCGGCGCCGGAGCAGGCGCGCGGCGTGGTGCTCGACGGCGTGGTGCGCACGGTGCCGCAGGCCGAGGGACTCACGGCGGTACTCGCCGAGCTGAACCGACCGCTCGACGTCGTGATGTTGTTCACGATTGCCGAAGATGCGTTGGTGGCCCGGTTGTCAGGCCGTACGGTGTGCGACGGCTGTCAGACGCCGTTCACGGGACGTGCGCCTGGTGAGACGCACGCCGAGTGCGCGCAGTCGCCCAAGGGGACGCTGGTGCGTCGCAAGGACGACGAACCCGATGCCGTGCGGAACCGAATGCGTGTGTATGAAGCGCAAACGGCGCCGGTGGTAGCGTGGTATCGCGCGCACGGCGCCAACATCGCCGAGATCAATGCGCTGGGCGCGTTGGAAGAGGTGCAAGCGCGTGCCCTGAAGGCTGTCGGCAAGGGCTGAGTGATGGTCCAGCTAAAAAGCCCACGCGAGCTCGAGACGATGGCCGCGGGCGGCAAGATCATGTTCGCCGCGCATGAAGCGGTGCGCGCTGCGGTGCGCCCAGGGGTGAGCACGCTCGACCTCGACCGCGTGTGTGAAAACTTCATTCGCTCGCACGAAGGGGCGACGCCGTCATTCAAGGGACTCTACGGGTTTCCGGCATCGATTTGCGCGTCCATCAACGAAGAGATTGTGCACGGGATTCCGTCGGCCAAGCGCGTGCTGCGCGAGGGCGACATTATCTCGGTGGACATCGGCGTGTTCTTTGGCGGCATGCACACGGATTCGGCGCGCACGTGGCCAGTGGGACCGGTGGATGCTGACACCGAGCGGTTGCTGCGCGTGACGGAGGCAAGTTTGGAAGCGGGAATCGAGGCCTGCGTGATTGGAAATCACATTGGCGACATTGGCGCGGCGATCGAGGGGCTAGTGGTGAAGGGGCGCCTTACGGTGGTGCGCGAGCTCGTGGGGCACGGTGTTGGTTTTCAGATGCATGAAGAGCCGCAGGTGCCCAATCACGGAAAACCGAAGCGCGGCATGAAGCTGGTGGCTGGGCTGACGCTGGCGATTGAGCCGATGGTGAATCTCGGCACGGCGGCCACGCGCACGTTGTCGGACAAGTGGACGGTGGTGACCGCTGACGGCAAGCGCAGCGCGCACTTCGAACACACGGTCGCGATTACCGAGCAGGGGCCGCGGGTTCTCACTCGCTAGTTGCTGCGCGGCGCCAGCCGCACGGTGTCGCGGTGGTTGCGTGCGTCAGGACGACTGCGAGCGGCGGTCGAGGATGGCGAACGGCACATACAAAATGATGCAGTTCAGAATGCCGATGCCGATCATCGGTACTAGGTAGAACGGCCATGGCCCCAGCGCATCGAGTAGGCTCGCGGTAGGCGGCTTGTGCAGCGTGAACATGTAGTTGCTACCGACGGCGACGTTCACCACGGTCACGAGCGCCATGTACATCACTGCGCCGGTCACGACGCGTCGCACGGAACCCGGTCGTGGGCGGAGCCCTTCGACGAAGGTGAGGTAGAGTGCCGTGATGATGATGAGGCCGTGCGATGCCATGGTTTGCACGGCGCGGAAGTGCGGAAGCCCATAGGCGCCGGCGTCAGGCGTGAGGATGCCTTGTAAAGGCCCGCCGATCCCAAGGAAATAGACAAACTCGTACGCGACGACGTCGAGCGAGAGCAGCGCGTACACCGACAGCCAGATGAGCGCGGTGCAGAGATGCAGCGGGAGGTTTGCGTCGAGTGTCCATTGCGCATACTCGAGGCTCCACCAATGCCACGAGAGCTCGGCGACCGCCAAGGAGAGGGCGAGGCCGACGCGCACCCGTCGGCGTGTGATGTGATGGCTGCCGCGGAGACTGATGAGCGCGATGGCCAGTGCCGCGAGGAGGGCGAGCGAGAGCAGGTGGGCTCGTCCGAAGAGTTCGAACGGGGCCCCGTGATAGTCGGCGACGAAGTAGTCGCGGAGGTTCACTGCGCGCGCTCAGTCACCGATGGCGCGCTCCACGGCAGCGGTCGCGGTCGCGGCTGCGGCGGCCGTCTCGGCCACGAGGCGCGCGGCCTCGGCCGCGAGCGCGGTGCCGGCCGATTTGTCGGACATGGCGGCAACGTTGATGCGCACGTTGTACGCGGCGCCGCGGCACGCGGCATCAGCGAGGAGCGCGGCCACACCGGCGTCACTTACGGCGTTCGTATTGCCCTTGGTGGCGCAGGTGACCGCGAGTGCGGCGACGGCGGCGCAGGCGCGCGCGGTCTCGAGTGGCACCTCGGCGGCGGTGATGAGTGCACGCAAGATGGCAGCGTCGCGTGCCGCCTGCTCGCTCGGCGTTTCCTTGGGAAGCTTGTACGCGTTGCTGACGAGCGCGTAGGCGTCGGAGTCTTTGGTGACGAGCGCGGAGAGTTGGTTGCCTAGGGTAACGGCGGCGAGCGCGAGCTCTTTCATTTCTGGCTCGACGGCCGCGTACTTTTTTCGCCCCACGGTGAGTCCGGCGACCATCTGCGCGAGCGCGGCGGCAAGTTGACCGGCGAGCGCGCTGACGGATCCGCCCCCTGGGACGGGCGCACCGCTGGCGACGGCGGCGACGAATCCGCTGAGTGATTCGCCTCCACCGATGGCGGCGCGCACTTTGTGCTCGAGCACCATCGCCGTGCTGAAGTTTGGCAGGCGAATGTAGCGCGCTGCGGTTTCGAAGAGGACGCGTTCGGGGACCAGTCCGATGAGTTCGCTCTTGGTGGGCGTGACGCCGCGCGCTTCGGCTTCGGTGCGCACGGCGTCGTAGGCGCGGTAGAGCGGGGTTTTGTCGGTGTCCACGAGATTCATGGAGACCTGCGCCTGGCCATCGACCTCGAGGCCAAGGCCTTTGACGTAGCGCAGTCCACCGCTGGAGCCGCGCACGGCTTTGGCGACGTCCTTGGCCACCTGCACGTTTTCCTTGCCGCCGAGATAGACGTTGTACGCCACCAGAAATGGACGCGCGCCAATGACGGTGGCGCCAGCGGTTTTGTGAATGGCGTTGGGGCCGAAGTCGGGAACGCGGTTGGTGTTCTGCCCGATTTCCTGTTTGGCCAGTTCGAACTCACCACGGCGCACGTCGGCGAGATTTTCGCGATCCGGGCGCGTGGCGGCGCGTTCGTAGAGGAAGACGGGGATGCCGAGTTCTGTGCCGACGCGTGCGCCGAGTTCGCGTGCGAGGGCGATGCAGTCGTCCATAGTGGCGCCGTCGAGCGGAATGAAGGGGCAGACGTCGGTGGCGCCGATGCGGGGGTGTTCGCCGCTGTGGGTATTGAGGTCGATCAGCTCGCAGGCTTTGGCGATGCCGCGGAAGGCCGCATCGACGGCGCGGTCGGCTGGGGCGACGGCGGTAAGGACGGTGCGGTTGTGACTCGGGTCGCTGCTGACGTCGAGAATGGCGACTCCTTCGACGGCGGCGATAGCGTCGCGGATTTGGGCGACGATCTCAGGGCGGCGGCCTTCGGAGAAGTTGGGGACGAACTCGACGAGTTTCATTGGAAAGGCTGGGGCGAGTAGACGGTGGACCTATAGACGGTCGACGGTACGCGTTTGGTGGCTGAAGGGAGAGCTGCCGGCACGGTACCGCCTCTAAACGTGGACGGTCTACGGTCTACCGTCTACTGCCTACTCGTTATTGCTGTCAGTCGGCGGCTATCGTCGCTGTGAGCCACTGGTGCATAGCCGCGTTCCCCGCGATCACCCCCGTGTGCGCCACGGGGCAGGGCTCCCCCTGCAGGTTGGTGGCGATGCCACCGGCCTCGCGGACAAGGAGGATGCCGGCGGCGATGTCCCACGGCGAGAGGATGTTCTCCCAAAAGGCGTCGAACCGTCCGCAGGCCACGCTGGCGAGGTCGATGGAGGCGGCGCCGGGGCGCCGGACGCCGCTTACGCCGGCCATCACGCGGCTCATTTGGGCTTGGTAGGGGGCGATTTCGGCGTGGACCTTGAAGGGGAATCCCGTGCCAATGAGTGTCCGCTGCGGGTTGCTGGTGGCCGACACGTGGCAGGGCTCGCCATTGAGCCGAGTGCCGCCTCCGAGGGTGGCGGTAAACTCCTCGCCGCCTGGGATGTCGATGACGACGCCGGCGACGAGGATGCCGTCGCGGAGGACGCCAATGGAAACGGCGTACTCGGGGTAGCCGTGCAGGAAGTTGGTGGTGCCGTCGAGGGGATCCGCGACAAAAACGAGCCCGCTCGCCTGCTCGTCCGGCCCGATCTGGTTGGCGGTTTCTTCGGCGAGGAAACGGGCCTGTGGGGCGTGGGCACGAACGGTGTCGAAAATTCGCTTTTCCGCCGCGAGGTCGACTTCACTCACAAAATCGGTGGCGGATTTCTCCTGCCAGACGATCGCCCCGCGGCGTGGCGTGGCGTCCCGAATGACCGAGGCGGCGTCACGCGCGGCGGCGACGGCAATGGCGAGCAGGGACGCAGGTGATTGATCGGTCATTGAACGATGCCTAGGTTTCACGTATGTCACGGATCTTCAGCGGTATTCAGCCTTCGGGCGAACTGCACATCGGAAACTATCTCGGCGCCGTCAAGAACTGGGTGGCGCTGCAGGATCAATTTGAGTCGTTCTTCTGCGTTGTGAATTATCACGCCATCATCGCGCCGTACGCGCGGGAAGATCTGGAGCGGCGCACGCACGAAATGGCGGTCGGTCTGTTGGCGTCGGGGCTCGATCCGGCGCGATGCACGATCTTTGTGCAGTCGCAGGTACCGGAGCATACCGAGCTCGCGTGGATTTTCAATACGGTGACGCCGTTGGGGGAGTTGGAGCGCCAAACCCAGTACAAGGACAAGGCCAGTCGGCAGGAGCAGGTGATGGCTGGTCTGTTGAACTATCCGGTGTTGCAGGCTGCGGACATTCTCCTGTATCGTGCGGACATCGTGCCGGTGGGGGAAGATCAGGTGCAGCATCTCGAGCTGTCGCGTGTTGTGGCGCGCAACTGGAACTCGCGATTCTCGCCAGCCACGCCGTACTTTCCCGAGCCGCAGCCCCGTCTCACGGCGACGCGTCGCATTGTGGGGCTGGATGGGCAGGCCAAGATGTCGAAGTCGATTGGCAATACGGTCGGGCTGCTGGAGACGCCCGAACAGATCTGGGACAAGTTGCGCGGAGCCGTCACGGATCCAACGCGCCAGCGGAAAACTGACGCGGGCGAGCCTGAGCGTTGCGCGACGATTTATCAGTTACACCGCGCGTTTTCGCCTGCAGAGACCGTGGCGGAAGTTGAGGAGAACTGCCGGGGCGCCAAGTGGGGATGCATTGATTGTAAGAAGTCGTTGCATCAGCACATGGTCGCCGAGCTGACGCCGATTCGTGAGCGCGCGGCGGAACTGGCGAGTGCGCCGGCCCAGGTGACGGCGCTGCTCGATGCTGGCGCACAAAAGGCGCGGGCGGTGGCGCAGGAGACGATTGGCGTGGTGAAGGATCTGATGGGATTGCCTCGCGCGGTATAGCTCACCGAGCGGCCACGCCGCTCACGGGGAGGCGACATGTTCATACTGGACCCGCAGCTCCCATCAGTGGACACGATGGTGTCAGCGTTTCGCCTGGATTTGGCAATGCGGCTCGGCTTGGCGGTTCTCGCCGGCGGCGCCATTGGGTTGGAGCGTCAGATTGCGGGGAAACCCGCTGGACTACGCACAAACATTCTGATTTGTCTGGGTTCGGCGTTGTTGATGGATTTGTCGATTCACCTCGGCGATGCGGTGGGCGGCGTTCGAATTGGTGATCCGGGGCGAATCGCGGCGCAGGTGGTGACCGGCATCGGTTTCATTGGTGCGGGAACGATCATGCAGGCGCGCGGCACGATCACCGGGCTGACGTCGGCGGCGACGATCTGGGTGGTGGCGGCGATCGGCTTGGCTATTGGCGCTGGGTTTTATGTGGAAGCGCTCGGCGCCACGGCGATGGTGATGCTTGTGCTGATGGGGCTCGGGCGCGTGGAGCATTTGTTGCTACGCACGCGGCGATCGATTTCGGCCACGATTCGCACACGCAAGACGTTGTCGCTCGACTGGATGACGCGGACGCTGGCGGATGACGGCATCCGGATTCGCTCGGCCGAAGTCTTTGACCACGCCGATGACCGGGTGTTTGAGCTGTGGCTGCATGGTCCCGCTCGGCAGTTTGAGGTGATTCGCGGGTCGTTGCCGAAGCACGCGGACGTGCTACACGTGCATCTCGACTAGTGGTGTCGGCCGACCCCGGCGATGGTGATTTCCCTCGTGAAACGCTGGCGCCGTGGTGTCGTTTGTGGCACTTTCCATTGATGTTCCCCCTCGTAGCCGGACCGGCTGGACCCTAATGGAAAAAATCATCAAAGCGGCGGTGGATCGCGGTGCCAGCGACCTGCACATTAAGGCAGGCGATGTGTTCCGCGCGCGCATCGACGGCAAGTTGGTGCCGCTGACGAAGCAGGCGCTGACGCCGGAGCAGACCAAGTCCATCGCGCTACGGCTGATTCCGAACGACGAAGACCGTGCGCGCATTGAAAAAATTCAGGACTACGACTGCTCGTGGGGCGCGCCAGGCATTGGTCGGTTTCGGGTCAACATCCTGCGGCAGCGATCGAGCTTCATGATCGTGATGCGGGTGATTCCCTTTGAGGTGCCGACGATTGAGAAGCTGGGGCTTCCGTCGGTGCTGCAAACCATTGCGGACGCCGATCGTGGCATGGTGCTGGTGACTGGCGTGACGGGCTCGGGCAAGTCGAGCACGATGGCCGCGCTGATCAATCACATCAACGCCACCAAGCACAAGCACATTGTGACGCTCGAGAATCCGCTGGAGTTTTTGCATCGCGACATTCAGTGCTCGGTGACGCAGCGCGAGATTGGCGTAGACACCGAGAGTTTTCGCATGGGCCTCCGTGCCGCCCTGCGCCAAGATCCGGACGTGATTCTCATTGGCGAAATGCGCGACCCGGAAACGATCGATACCGCGATGAAAGCGGCGGAGACGGGCCATCTGCTGATCTCGACATTGCACACGCCGGATGCGCAAAGCACCGTGCTGCGCTTGCTTGCGATGTTCCCGCCGGAGGAGCAGGATGTGGTGCGGATTCGGCTCGCCGAGTCGTTGCACGCCGTGGTCTCGCAGCGATTGGTCCCGCGCAAGGACGGCCATGGTCGCGTGGCCGCGCTCGAAGTGATGATCGTGACTCCTGCCATTCGCGAGTTGATTTTGGACAAAGATCGCACGGGCGAAATTCGCGACGCGATCGCTGAGGGGCGCGAGCAGTACGGGATGCAGACGTTCGATCAGCATCTTGCTGATTTGGTGCAGGCCGATTTGGTGGAGTTCGAGGTCGCCGCGACGGCGGCGGCCAAGCCAACAGAATTTGAATCGAAGATGAAGACGTTCCGCCGCCGGCCGGCTCCGAAGCGCAAAGGCGCCAAGGAAGCCCCGGATGCCGCCCCGATAGACACTACACTGGACGATTGATTCCATGATTGCTCTTCGCGGGGTCTTCGGACCCGTGGTGTCGAATTTCGTGCATGGGTCGGAAGATCTCGATGTGGCAGCCTTCCGCTCGAATATTCGCGCGCACATGTCGGCGGGGCTCGCGGGGGTGCTGGTGTGCGGCTCCACGGGCGAGGCGACGTTGCTCTCTGAGGATGAGCGTCGCGCGGTGCTCGATGCGGCGCGCGCGGAGACGCCTGCGGGCCGGCTGGTGTTGATGGGGGTTGGCGCAGAGTCCACGCGCCTGACGATTCAGCGATCGAAAGACGCGAAGCGCGGCGGTGCCGACGCGGTGTTGGTGGTGGCGCCGCACTACTACTCCAACGCGATGTCGCCCGAGGCGCTGCGTACGCATTATCGACGTGTGGCGGACGCGAGCCCCCTGCCGGTTGCGCTGTACAACATTCCCAAGTACATGCACTTCAAGCTGCTGCCGGAGCTCGTGGCGGAGTTGGCGCAGCACGAGAACATCATCGGGATTAAGGACAGTTCTGGTGATCTGGAGCTGTTGGCCGGTTACCTGCAGTCGAAGAGCGAGACGTTTGCCGTGCTGACGGGCAATGCGGGGCAGATCGCGCCGGCGATTGCGGCTGGTGCTGGCGGGGGGATTGTGGCGGTGTCGCTGTTTGCCGGGGCGCAGTGCGTGGCCGTCTATGAGGCGGCGGCTCGTGGCGATGCGGCGGCCGCTGACGCGCTGCAGGCGCCGCTCAAGGGCGTTGCCGCGCAAATCGTGGGTGAGTTGGGCGTTCCCGGCGTCAAAGCCGCTCTGGAGGCCGTGGGGCTCGCCGGCGGCACGGTGCGTGGGCCGTTGCTGAATCTCGACGCCGAGCGCGTGGCCAAGGTGCGTAGCGTATTGACGGAGGCGGGGATCGCGGTTCGTTCGTAGGCGCTCGGCCGGTTGTTACAATGGCGGCTGGAGGAGGGGTTCCAGTCGCCACGCGGAGGAGGGAGCCGACGTTGCGTTGCGTTCGCGATGGTGGAGACTAGATTTCTGCAACGCCCCGCGGATTGCGCCGGGGCGTTTTTTTGTGCCCGCCAGCGCGCACTGCGCCGACGCTCTCTAGCCAGCCAGGTCCATGTTCGATTCCAAAATCCGCACGCTCGTGGTGGTCGGCGCCCAATGGGGCGACGAGGGAAAAGGCAAGTTGGTGGACGTGCTGGCGCAGGGCGCCGACTGGGTGGTGCGGTATCAGGGTGGCGCGAATGCGGGCCACACGGTGCACGTCGGCGACAAGTCGATGGTGTTGCGTCAAATTCCGAGCGGAATTCTGCACCCCGGCGTGCGATGCGCAATTGGCAACGGCGTGGTGCTCGACCCCGAGACCATGTTTGCTGAAGTCGATGACATGGTGAAGGGTGGCGTGGATGTGCAGGGGCGCTTGTACATCAGCGACCGCACCCACCTCGTGATGCCCTACCACAAGCTGGTGGACAAAGAGAGTGCCGCGAGCAAAGCGATTGGCACCACGGGGCGCGGTATTGGCCCTGCGTACGAAGACAAGATTGCGCGGCGCGGAGTGCGCGTGCTCGACCTGCGGCACCCGGCGCGGTTGCGGGCGCTCGTGGAGAAGGGATGCGAGCACGCGAATCATCAACTGGCGTCGTTTGGGTCCGCGAAGCGCGCCGATGTAGAGTTCACGATTGCGGCGCTGCAGAACATTGCGCCGCGCGTGCTGGGCATTGCCGAGGATGTTGGGCTCGCGGTGCATAAGGCGATTCAGCGTGGCGCGGCCGTGCTGCTCGAAGGGGCGCAGGGCTCGCTGCTCGACGTGGATCACGGCACGTATCCGTATGTGACGTCGAGCAACACGACGGCGGGCGGCGCGAGCACGGGCATCGGCATTGGTCCGCGCGCCATCGACGCCGCGCTCGGCGTGGTCAAAGCGTATACCACGCGCGTGGGGGCCGGTCCGTTGCCCACCGAGTTCGACGAGGCGATGAGCGAGCATATCCGGACCCTTGGCAACGAGTTTGGCGCTGTGACCGGCCGACCGCGTCGGTGTGGATGGTTTGACGCGGTGGTCGTGCGCTACGCGGTGCGGGTGAACGGGTTGTCGGCGTTGGCCATCACGAAGCTCGACGTGCTCGACACGTTGGAGAAGATTGGTCTGTGCACGGGCTATGAGATCAACGGGGAGATGGTTGAGGAATTCCCTGGTGATATTGCGGATCTTGATGACATCAAGCCCCGCTACGAGTGGTTTGACGGATGGCGGAGCTCCACGGCCGATGCGCGTCAGCTGTCGGATTTGCCGTCGGGTGCGCGTGCGTACCTCGACCGAATTCAGGAGTTAGTGGAATGCCGCGCACGGTACGTGTCGGTCGGCACACGACGCGACCAGATTCTCGAAACGGCGTGAGGCGCATGGCGCGGCAGCGCGTCGCGTTGAGCTGCGCGTGTCGGTGCGCGCTGGAGTGCGCGCGGCGATGAGCGCCGCGCAGATGGAGTCGCGGGAGCGATGGCCCGTGTGCATTATCGGCGCCGGGCCGTGCGGTTTGGCGGCCGCGGTCGCGATGCACGCCGCGGGGATTCCCGCGGTGGTCTTTGACGCCGGCTCGGTGTGCAGTTCCATCGCCGGCTACCCGACGTACCTCTCGTTCTTTTCCACCGCCGAGAAGATCTCTGTTGGCGGGCTGCCATTTCCGGTGGCCACGGAGAAGCCCACGCGCCGCGATGCGCTGGCCTATTACCGCGCGGTGGTGACGCACTTTGGTTTACGGGTGCGGCAGTACGAGCCCGTGGAGCGCGTTTCGCATGATGGGGCGCAGTTCGTGGTACGCGCGCGGCCGCGCGGCGGCGAACCGACCGAGGCGTGCGCGTCGGCGGTGGTGGTGGCGACCGGATACTTTGGCACCCCGAACCGGATTGGCGTGCCCGGTGAGGATTTGCCGCACGTGACGCACACGTTTCTTGAGGGGCACGAAGCCTTTCAGCGAACCGCGCTGGTGATCGGGGGCGGCAACTCCGCCGTGGAGACGGCGCTCGATTTGTATCGCGCTGGCGCCGCAGTGACGGTGGTCCACTTTGGCCCAACGTTCGACAAGAACATCAAGCCGTGGGTGCTGCCGGATTTTGAAGGGCGCGTGCGAGAGGGGAGCATTCGCGTGCTGTGGAACGCGCGCGTGGAGTCTATTGCGCACGCGTCGGCGCAGGTGCGCGTGGAGGGGGCGGTGACCACGGTCGATGCACAGCACGTGTACGTGATGACCGGCTACACGCCTCGCCCGGAGTTGCTCGAGGGCCTCGGTGTGACGGTTGACGCCACGACCGGCGTGCCGGTGCATGATGCCGCGACCATGGAGACGCCCACGCGTGGCGTGTTCATTGCAGGGGTATTGGCGAGTGGTTTTGACGCCAACAAGATCTTCATTGAGAACGGACGCGATCACGGAACCTTGATTGCGCGTGCGCTGGTGGCACGCGCTGCGGCGCAGGCGTAGCATGAGCGCCACGCCTAAGCTGTCGATAGGTATTCCGGCCTATAATCAGGGGGAATATCTGCGCGAGACGCTGGCGTCGCTCGTGCATCAGGTTGACGCGTCCACCGAGATTGTGGTGTCGGAGAATCATTCGACCGACAATACCCCCGCGGTGCTTGAGGAGTTTGCGGGGCGTGTGCGCGTGGTGCGTCCGCCGGTGCATATGCCGATGATGGCGCACTGGAACTATCTCGTGCCGCAACTCGAAGGGGACTGGTTTGCGCTATTGTCGAGCGATGATCGGGCGACGCCGTCGTATGTGCGCGCGCTTCGCAGTGGCATTGCGCTCGATCCCTCGGCGGTGCTGGTGCGAGGCGCCTTTGACGTGATTGATGGCGTAGGGGCGCGACTCAAGCGCCAGCGCATTCTGAGCAATCGAGCCGTGGCGCATCCGCCGCGCACCTTCCTTGAGCAGGTGGCGATCAATAAGACGAGCTTTGCGGCGTTCGCGTTCAAGCGTGCGGCCTATGACCAGCTGGGCGGCTTTGATGCGTCGTTCCACCTGTGGGGCGATTGGGCGCTCTGGCTCAAGGCGAGTCCGTTGGGGGCGTTCGTGTACGTGCCGGAGGTGATCGCGGAATACCGCGTAAACCATCGCCCTGGTCAGTTGAACGCGCGTATCCGGCTTGAGCTGGAAGACGAAATGGGGATCTGCCTTCGGGTGGAGCCTGAGGTGGCCGCATTGCTGGGTTCACACGCGGCGGCGGCGCAGCGGGCGGTGGCAGTGTCTTCGCGCCGGCGGTTCGATGTTCGGCTCGACCAGATCAGTCGGTGGATTGGTTCGGAGCGGTGGGCCGAGCTCGCCGCGCTTGTGCGGCCGTGGGCGGCGTCGGTGGGGGGGGAGGATCGGCTCGCGATGCTGGAGTCTGGGCGACCGGTGTTGCGCCGCGATCTGCTCGGCGCGTTGCGGTCGCGGGTGCGCGACGTGATCGGGCGCTGGATCGACTGAGTCGGGCGCGTTGCGGCGGCGCCTGGCGTCGTGCGGTGATCGCTTTCTGTTGCGCGACTCGTTGAGCGGTTACCACACCACGTGTCGTGAGTGCTAGCCGACAGTGACGTAGGAGTCATAGTTTCTAATGTCTCTTACGGAGTCGCCGATGCGCCGATCAATTGCGCTGCTCGCTGTCCTCTTGCTGTCCGCCGCTGCTCTGCCTGCTCAGGCACCGCCCGGTCCCGACCCTACACTCGCTGCGCGCATCAAGGAGCGCTACGTGAAGCGCGAAGTGCGCATTCGCGTGCGCGACGGGGCGCAGCTCTTCACGTCGATCTATGTGCCGCGCGACACGACGCGCCGGTATCCGGTGCTGATGTCGCGGACGCCGTACTCGGTGAGTCCGTATGGTGCGGATTACAAAGCGGCGCTCGGACCGTCCGGCAATACGAAGTGGGTGGATGACGGCTACATCTTTGTGTATCAGGATGTGCGCGGCCGGAATTTTTCCGAAGGCGTGTTTCGCGACATGACGCCGATTCTGGAGAAGCACGACAAGCCGACCGATGTGGACGAAGGCACCGATGCGTTTGATAGCATCGACTGGCTCGTTAAGAATCTTCCCACCAATGGGAAGGTCGGGTTGTACGGCACGTCGTACCCCGGGTTCTATACCAGCGCCAGCTGTTTGTCCCGCCATCCGGCGCTGGTGGCCTGCTCACCGCAGGCGCCGATGACCGACATCTGGATGGGCGACGACAACTTTCACGGCGGCGCGTTTCTGCTGGCGCACAACTTCGGGTTCTACACCGGCTTTGGCCGTACGCCGCGCAATGAGCCTGGCCCCGATGCGCGTTACCCGTTCTCAATGGGAACACGCGACGCGTACCAGTTCTACTTGGGTCTTGGACCGCTCGGCCCGGGAACACGAAAGACGTTGGACTCTGCGACGGCACCGCTCTGGCAGAGCATTATCACGCATCCGTCGTACGATGCGTTCTGGAAAGAGCGCGACGTGCGGCCGCATTTGAAGGATGTGAGAGCTGCCGTACTCACGGTGGGCGGATTTTACGACACCGAAGATCTGCACGGTCCGTGGTGGGTCTATGGCAGCATCGCGAAGCAGAGCCCCAGCACCAGCAATCGCCTCGTGGTGGGACCGTGGTCGCACGGCGGGTGGAGTCGCGGCGACGATGACGTGCTCGGCACGTTGCGGTGGAAGTACAAGACCGGCCCCTACTATCGCGATTCGGTGGAGTATCCGTTTTTCGCGCACTATTTGGCGGGGGCGCCGGATCCCAAACTGCCGAACGTGCTCGTGTTCCGCACGGGTGGCGACAAGTGGGACGGCTACGATACGTGGCCGCCCAAGAGTTCGAAGCCGTCCGCGCTCTATCTGCACCCCGGTGGCAAGCTGGCTTTTACGCCGCCCGCTGCCGGTGCGGCGTTTGATGAATACGTGAGCGATCCGGCCAAGCCGGTGCCGCTCGTGGAGCGCATTGAGAACAACGGCATGCCGCGCGACTACATCACGGCCGACCAGCGCTTTGCGTCGCGGCGTCCTGATGTGCTCACGTATCAGACCGACGTGCTCACCGAGGACGTCACGCTCACAGGGCCCGTAAGCCCAGTGCTACATGTGAGCACGACGGGAACCGATGCCGATTTCATTGTGAAGCTCATTGACGTCTTTCCTGATTCGGCGGCGAACTGGCCTGGCGACGTGAGTGGCTTCACCGTGGGTGGGTACCAGCAGTTGGTGCGCGGCGAGCCGTTCCGTGCGCGTTACCGCCGCTCGTGGGAGAAGCCGTCGGCGATGGTGCCGAACGCGGCCGACTCGGTGAAGTTCGAGATGCCGTCGATCCACCACACGTTCAAGAAGGGGCATCGGATCATGGTGCAGGTGCAGAGCACCTGGTTCCCGCATATCGATCGCAATCCGCAGAAGTTTGTGCCGAATATCTTCGAGGCCAAGGCGAGCGATTTCCAAAAGGCGACGATGCGCGTGTATCACACGCCGAAGCAGCCGACGCGACTGGAGCTGCGCACGCTGCCGTAGGCAACGCCTTGTACGCAGCTCACGCTGCGAGCGCGACGTACAACGAGAAAACTGCCCGCGGTGCCGTCCTGGCACCGCGGGCAGTTTTTGTTTCGGACGGTAACGACTACTTCTTGGGGTCGAGGATCTCGGTGATGCGATCGACGACATCCGACCAGTGTGCCTTTTCCACGGCGGCGGTCGCAGTGGTGGCCGACGCACGCGCGTCGCGCTGAATCTCACGCAGCTGCGCCCGGGCGAGGGCGGGCAAGTCGCTCGTCGGGACATTTGGCGCGGTCACAAATGGAATGACGCGTGCTGGGGCACCACCACCTGCGCCACCGCCGCGTCCGCCCTCTGCGCCACCAGCGGTCGCCGCCGGCGGATTGATAAGTGCGCCGAGTCGTGCGAGGTACACGCGCTGCAGTTGACGCCGGTTGGCATCGGGGTTTGCGGCGCCCCACACCACTTTTTTGAGATCGCTCAGATACTCTGGGAGCGGATAAGCATTGACGACGTCGTACCGCTCAGATTCGGCGAGTCGTCCGAGGCGTGTGGTGCTCAACAGCGACGTGATGAATCCCGCTTGCCGTGTGGCGAGCGTACCGTTGGGGCCAATACGTGTGATGATTTCCTTTGGTGCGAGCCAACCCTGCGTCGCAATGGCGTTCTCGGCGAGGAAGGCGAGCGCGGCCTTTTGCTTGGCCTTGGGGACCACGCTGAAGACGGCGCCGGCAATGTCAGCCGTCTTGAGGTCGACGTTCACGCCGCCGATGACCGTGGTGACGTGCCCCATCATGCCGGCCCAGCGGCCGACGGACTCTTCGTACAGCTCCTGCAGGTCATCGTAATCTTCGCCGGGCTTGGTCGTCCAGTTTACCAACTGCGGGATCATTTTCTTGTAGTTCATCACGCCGTAGTTCGTGGCTTTTACCGGATCGTCGCCGAGGTCCTCGGTTTGATTGCGCGGATCGCCGCTGCCGAGTTGCTGTGCGACATAGCGATACGGAAACGGTCCCGACTGATTGGTGAGCCAGCGATTAAGCGTGGGCTTTTCGGCCTCGGCCGACGGCGCGGCGATCACGCGGTAGCCCCAGTTAATGGCGAAGTTGTCGAACGGTCCGACGCGGCGAATGAAATCGTTGGTCTTGAGTCCGTCGCCGGGTTGCGCAACGTAGTTCTGTCGTGCGTAGTCCATAATCGTGGCGCTCACACCGTACACGCTCGTGAAGCTGGGCGAACGCAGTGAGTCCACCGGGAATGATGCGGACGCGATCATGTTGTGCTGCAGGCCGAGGGCGTGGCCAATTTCGTGCGTGATCACTTGGCGCATCGTCTCGCCTATCAGCTCTTCGGGAATGTCGAGCGAGCGGGCGGCCGGGTTGGCGGCGCCGGTTTCCATCATCAACCAGTTGCGGTACGAGCGCATGTGGTTGTGATACCAGGTGATCTCGGAGTTGATGATTTCGCCGGAGCGTGGGTCGTGCGTGTGCGGTCCCGTGGCATCGCGGACGAGTGATGCGGCCCACCGCACCATTGAGTAGCGCGCGTCGTCTGGATCGAAGTCGGGGTCCTGCGCTTTGGTGGGCGCGTCCTTGGCGAGAATCGCGTTTTTGAAACCGGCCTTCTCAAATACCTTTTGCCAGTTCTCCACGCCTTCGCGTACGTAGCGCCGCCACCGTAGCGGCGTGGCCGGATCGAGATAGTATACAATCGGCTTGACCGGCTCCACGAGCTCGCCGCGCGCATAAGCAGCAGGATCCTTGGGTTCGAGGCGCCAGCGCGTGATGAACTCCTGCGAGGCGGCTTTTTGTTCGTCGAGTCCGTAGTTCACGCGCCCGACGGTAAAGAAGCCAACGCGCGCATCGAAGTTGCGCGGACGCATCGGTTCCTTGGGGAGGAGGACGATCGACTGCCGCGTCTCCATGGTGAGCGTGCCGCTGTTGGCGTCGGTGGGCGGCGTGGCCGCGTCGAACGTCTGCACCTGCCGCACTTCGATGTTGATCGGGAAGCCGCGCATGCCGCTGATGTAGCTCCGCGCCGGATCGAAGCGCCGAACGCCATAGGTGCGGCGCTGGTTCGCGTTCAGCCCCGAGGTGGCGGGGTTGTCGGTGGCAAAGAAGTCGGTGACGTCCACCACGTACGACGTGCTGTCCTTGCCGAACGCCGCAATGGGGAAGGCGCCGAGGATAGCGCCGTAGTTGTTTTGCGCAACGGACTTAGCGATGGGGAGTCCTTCGGCCGCGACGGCTTCATGGGTCTGCGTCTTGATCAGGATGCGATCTGCGGCGCGTTCCCACCGGACCATACGCTCGTTGAGCGAGCTGCCGGCACTTTGAAAGCCGCCGGCCCCGGCGGGCACGCCTGCGACGCGCGTGACCATCAGGAAATCGCGGCCCATCAACGAGTCGGGCACTTCAAAAAAGTACCGGTCGTCCACGCGGTGCACGGTGACGCCGCCCTTTTCCGTGTGCGCACGGGCGGTGATCACCTGTGCGTAGGGGCGTGGTCCCGCGCGTCGTGCTGCGGCTCCACCGGCTGGGGCCGGTGTGTCGCCGGCGGCCGCGGCCTGTGCGGCGGGTGGAGTGACGGGAGGGTTCTGTGCGACGGCCGTCGAAGCGGCGGCCATCAGCGCGAGCGTAAGGTGGGGAAGGCGCATCAGGGACATCTCGGCTCCAAAAAGAGGGAGAAGCTGTGTTTGTCGAGAGTACGGGCGGGCCGCGGCGTTCGCTGAACGGGAACGCCGCGGCGGGGCGGGGATTACGCGCCCAGATTTCGCAGCGACAACACGCCGGGAATGGCGCGTAGGGTGTCGGTCATCGCGGCCGGAATCGCGCCGTCAATGTCAATGATGGTGTAAGCGAGATCGCCGCGCGATTTGTTGAGCAAATTGGCGATGTTGAGCTGCGCCGACGCAACAGCGGAGGTGATCTGCCCGACCATATTGGGCACGTTCTCCGTAGCGAGCGTGAGGCGCGTGGCGCTGGCGGTGCGCGGCATGGACGCTTCGGGGAAGTTCACGGAGTGTCGAATATTGCCGTGTTCGAGGAACTCACGCAGCGTGTCGGCGACCATAATGGCGCAGTTCTCCTCGGCTTCCTCGGTTGAGGCCCCAAGGTGTGGCAATGCAATCACGCGCGCGTGGTTTCTAACGGCGTTCGTGGGAAAATCGCAGATGTAGCTCGCCAACGTGCCGCGATCGAGCGCCTCGAGTAACGCAGCGGTGTCCACAATGCCGGCGCGCGCGAAGTTGAGAATAGCGCCGCCGTCGCGCATCAACTTAAGGCGCGCCGCGTTCACGAGGTTCTTGGTGCCTTCCACCAGCGGCACGTGCAGTGTGATCATGTCGGACCGGGCGAAGAGATCGTCGATCGACGAGGTGCGCTCGACCGCCGACGACAGCTGCATCGCACGCTGCACGGTGAGTTCGGGGTCAAAGCCGATGACGTGCATGCCGAGTCGGTGCGCGGCGTTTGCCACTTCCACGCCGATGGCCCCGAGTCCCACCACGCCGAGCACGCGGCCCGGGAGTTCGTGTCCGGCAAATTTCTTTTTCCCTTTCTCCACCGCTTTTTCGAGCGTCTCGTCGTCGCCCTCGAGCGCTTTGACGTAGCCCCACGCCTGGCAAATGTCGCGTTGTGCGAGAAAGAGACTGGCGATGACCAGTTCCTTCACGGCGTTCGCATTCGCGCCCGGTGCGTTGAATACCGGCACGCCCCGCTTGGAGAGCTTTGCGACGGGCACGTTATTCGTTCCCGCTCCCGCGCGGCCAATGGCGCGCACGGAATCGGGAATGACCACCTCGTGCAGATCTGCCGAGCGCAACATGATCGCGTCCGGTGTGGCGGCATCCGGCGCGGTGACGTAGCGGTCGGTGGGGAGTCGGCTGAGGCCGCGCGCGGAAATGTTGTTGAGCGTCTGGATCGTGAATGCGGTCATGCGTGAGTCCGTTCGAATTGTTGCATGAGGGTGATCAACGCATCGACGCCCGCGACGGGCATGGCGTTGTAGATACTCGCGCGCATGCCACCAACAGAACGGTGGCCTTCGAGCGTGACGAGGCCCGCCGTCTTGGCTTCGGCAAGGAAGGTCTTGTCGAGGTCGGGCTTGGCGAGCGTGAACGGGACGTTCATCCAGGAGCGTGCATTCTTGGCGACCGGATTGGCATAGAACGACGACCCGTCGATGGCCGCGTAGAGTTTGGCCGCCTTGGCGCGGTTGACCTCACCCATCGCGGCGAGTCCCCCGTGCCGTTTGATCCACTGAAACACGAGCCCTGCGAGATACCACGTGTACGTGGGCGGCGTGTTGAGCATCGAGCCTTCCTTAGCCATCGCCGCATAGTCGAGCACGCCAGGAATGTCGGCGCGCGCGCGGCCGAGGAGGTCGTCGCGGACTATGACCACGGTGAGTCCGGCGGGACCGATGTTCTTCTGCGCGCCGGCATAGATCACGCCGAACTTCGACACGTCGATCGGGCGCGAGAGCAGCGTGGACGACATGTCGGCCACCAGCGGCACGTCGCCGCTATTGGGGATGTCGTGGAACTCCACGCCCCCGATGGTTTCGTTGGGCGTGTAGTGCAGGTACGCGGCATCAGGCGACCGCGACCACGAGGCGACGTCGGGAATCGACGCGTACGGTTCGCCCGCGTCGGCGGCAACATGCACCGCCGCGTAGCGCTTGGCCTCGCTCATCGCCTTCTTCGACCACGCGCCCGTGTTGACGTAGTCCACCGTCTGACCGGCCGCCGAGAGATTCAGCGGCACGGCGGCGAATTGCATGGTGGCGCCGCCCTGCACGAACAACACTTTGTAGTTCGCCGGCACCGCGAGCAGTTCGCGCAGATCGGCTTCCGCTTGTTCGGCAATCGAAATAAACGCCTTGCCGCGGTGACTCATTTCCATGACGGACATGCCGGTGCCATGCCAGTCGAGCATTTCGGCACGGGCCTGTTCCAGCACCTCGACGGGCAACGCTGCGGGGCCGGGACTGAAGTTGAAGACGCGCATTACCAGATCCTCGCGCGAATCAATTCGGGCCGCACCATCGCGTCGCCGTCTTTGCACCCAAATGCCGCCTTGAACTCCGGCATGTTGGCCAGCGGGCCGTCCACACGCCATTTGCCAGGCGAGTGCGGGTTGGTCTTGAGGTTCTGCAACTCGGCTTCGGGGCGCTGCAGTCCGCGCCAGATTTGCGCCCACGCGAGGAAGAAGCGCTGTTCCTGGGTAAAGCCGTCGATCTTTGCTTTGGGCTTGTTCCCGTTGGCTTTCTGCATGGCAAAGTACGCGACCGTGAGTCCGCCGAGGTCGGCAATGTTCTCGCCGAGGGTGAGGCGACCGTTCACGTGGGACTGATCGTCGACCACGGTATAGCCGTTGAACTGTTCCACCACGAGCTGCGCTGCCGATTTGTATTTGGCCGCATCTTCTGGCGTCCACCAATCGCGGAGATTGCCGGTGGCATCGAACTGCCGGCCGGAGTCGTCGAAGCCGTGGGTCATTTCGTGGCCGATCACGGCGCCGATGGCGCCGTAGTTGACGGCATCGTCGGCTTTGGCGTCAAAGAATGGCGGCTGCAGAATGCCCGCAGGGAACTGAATCTGATTGAGCGACGAGCTGTAGCTCGCGTTCACAGTCGGCGGCGTCATACTCCACTCGGCGCGATCCGGCGCGTGCCCTACGCGCTTCCAGCTGCGCTCGGAGTTCCACTCGCCCACGACTTTTTGATTGTCGTAGTACGAGCCTGTTTTAATCTCGAGCGTCGAGTAATCGCGCCACTTGTCGGGATACGCAATCTTCCGCAGGAAGGCGTCGAGTTTGGCGACCGCCTGCACCTTGGTGACTTCGCTCATCCAATCGAGCCCCTTGATGCGGTCACGCAGGGCGGAGACGAGGTTGTCCACCATCTTGGTGGCGCGTGCCTTGGCCTCGGGGGTGAAGTTGCGCTTGATCCAGTCCTGCCCCACGGCCTCTCCGAGCGCGCCGCTGGTGGCGGCGGCGCACATCTTCACGCGCGATTCCTGCTGGAGGACGCCGCTCGTGATTTGTTGCCAATGGAACGCTTCAGCGCGGAAGGCGCCGCTGAGCGAGGCCATCGCACTGTTGGTGGCATGCCAGCGGAGATACGCTTTCCAGTCCTCCACGCCAGTGGCGGGGAGGAGCGAGTCGAGCGCGGTAAAGAAGGTGGGGGTGCGCACGTTCACGTCGCCGACGTTCTTGCCGCCCTGCTGCTTGATATAGCGCGCCCAATCCAGATGCGGCGTCATCTTGCCGAACTCGGCGAGCGCCATCTTGTGATAGGTGGAGTTGGGGTCGCGCATGTCGGCCTGCGGAATCGAGATTTTCGCGAGCGATGTCTCGAGCGCGAGGATCGAGGCCGCGCTGGCCTTCGATTGGGCGTCATTCTCGCCCAGCAGTTTGAGCGTACGCGCAACGTGCTCGACGTAATCGGCGCGGCGCTTGACGGCCCGCTCGTTGGTGCCGAGGTAGTCTTCGCGATTGAGGACGAGACCGCCCTGATTGGCGGAGACGATCACCATCTTGCTGTTGCGGGGATCGGTGGACGGCCCGAGGGAGAAGGGCGCGAGTCCGCCGCCGCCCCCACGTCCGCCACCACCACCCGCGCCGCGGAGGCCGAAGGTCTTCACCACGTCATCGGTACTTTTGATGGCCGCGATGGCATCGAGGTGCGCCTTGATCGGCTTGAAGCCGGCCTTTTCCATGGCCACGGTGTCGAGGCAGCTCATGTAGAAAGTGCCGATTTTCCATTCGTTGGTGCCGGCTTTGGTCTCGCCGCCGCGCACCAGCTTGGCGTCGTCATCCACAATGTGCTGGACGACCTCCTGATTTTTGTCGCCGAGCATGCCAAAGGCCCCAAGCCCCGACTTGTCGGGAGGGATCGTCTGTTTGCCCAGCCAGCTGCCATTGGCAAACTGGTAGAAGTCGGTGCAGGGGGCGCAGGTGGTGTCGAGGTTGGCGCGGTCGAGGGGCTTAGACTGCGCCCGCTGGGCCAGAGCCACGGAGGAGAGCACGGCCGCGAGGGTGGCGGCGGCGAAAAAGCGACGGAACAGCATAGTCGGACTCACACGTTGGAGGCGGGTGAACGGCTGGTTACCAGCCTGAAGCTGGTGCAGGCCGGGGATGCGCGCAAACCCGAGGGCTTCCGGGGTGGTCAGAACCCCCCTCCCGGAGCGAGATTTCAGCTATGTCTTCCTACCCAGATGTGATGGACAAACTCGTGTCGCTGGCCAAGCGACGCGGCTTCATTTTTCAATCCTCCGAGATCTACGGCGGCACCGGGTCCGTGTGGGACTACGGCCCGCTCGGCGTCGAGCTCAAGAACAACGTCAAAGCGCGCTGGTGGCAGGCGATGGTGCGCGAGCGCGACGACGTCGAAGGGCTCGACGCGTCGATCCTCATGCATCCCAAGGTGTGGGAGGCCAGCGGTCACGTGAGCGGCTTCTCGGACCCGCTGGTGGACTGCAAGGCGTGCAAAGCGCGATTCCGTGCCGACAAAATCGGTGACGCCGTGTGCCCGCGAAAGCCGAGCAAGAAACCCGGCGAGCACGGCGACTGCCAACTCACCGAGCCGCGGCAGTTCAACCTGATGTTCAAGACGTTCATGGGACCGGTGGAAGAGTCGGCGTCCACCGTCTACCTGCGGCCGGAAACGGCGCAGGGAATTTTTGTGAACTTCCTGAACGTGCAGCAGGCGACGCGCCAGAAGGTGCCGTTTGGCATTGCGCAGATTGGCAAGGCGTTCCGCAATGAAATCACGCCCGGAAACTTCACCTTCCGCACGCGCGAGTTCGAGCAGATGGAGATGCAGTTCTTCGTCGACCCGGTCGCCGCAGAAGGCAAGCAGACGGATATGGAGTGGTTCGAGTACTGGAAGGCTCAGCGCATGGAGTGGCACCTCTCGCTCGGACTGACGCGCGACCGGCTGCACTTCCATCAGCACACCGAACAAGAACTCGCGCACTACGCCAAGGCCGCGTTCGACATTGAGTTCGACTTTGGTGGCTCGCTCGGCTTTCAGGAAATCGAAGGCGTGCACCACCGCTCGGACTTTGACTTGGGTCGCCATCAGGAAGCCTCTGGAAAGAGGCTCGAATACGTGGATCAGGTCGCGAACCGCAAGTACATCCCGCACGTGGTGGAAACGTCGGTGGGCGCCGATCGCGTGACGCTGGCGATTCTCGTGAATGCGATGCGCGAAGAAGCGGTGCCAGGCGAAACCGAAGGACGCACCGTACTTGGCTTTCACCCGGCGCTCGCCCCGATCAAAGCCGGCGTCTTTCCGCTCACCAAGAAAGACGGGCAGCCCGAGATGGCCGAGAAGCTGGCGGCCTCGCTACGCAAGAAGTTCCCTGTGTTCTACGACGACGCTGGCGCCATTGGCCGCCGGTACCGCCGGCAGGACGAAGCGGGCACGCCGTTCGGCATTACGATCGATCCGGAATCGGCGACGAACGATTCGGTGACCATCCGCTTCCGCGACGATATGGGGCAGATTCGCGTCGGCACGGGGCAGGTGGCGGAAGTGATTGGGCGGTACCTCGCGTCGGATATTTCGACGGCGGAAAGCACAAAGGTGCCGGCGGCGTGACGCACGCCGACCCGCTGCGTACGCGCGCCGAGGCGTTCCTCGAGGACGTCTCGCGCGAGTATCACGCGGCGCATGCGGGGCACAAGTCTGGGGCGGATCTCCAGCCGATCTACGAGCGTCACAAGGATGCCTTCGGTGACGAAGCGTGGGCGGACGCAGTGGCGCAGTGGCGCGAGGCCACGCCCGGTAGCGAGGAGCATCGGTCCGCGCGGATGATTGTGGACTGGCTGCTCGAGTCGCGCGTGGGTCGTGCGATGGCGCCGCTGGAAGAAAAAGAATTCGCGTGGGAAGCTGCGGCCATCGTGCGCCTTCCTGATGGCACCGAGGAGCCGTACTCGCGCGTGGCGATCACCATCGCCAACACGCGCGAGACGGACGCTCGACGCGCGCTCGATGACGCGCGCGCGAAACTGGTGCTCGCCGAGTTTGCGCCGATGCGGCGGGAGCGCATGGCGCGCGAGAAAGGGCTGATTGAAGATGCCCGCCTCGTGGACGGTTACACGCCGACGCTCGAAGCGCTCTCCGGCACGTCGATTTCCGCATTGCGTGCCGAGTGCGAGCAGTTTCTGCGCGATACGCAGTCTATGTGGGACGACGTCCTCCCCGAGTTTCTGAAACGTGTGCTCGGTATTGCGCCGGGCGAGGCGACGCGTGCCGATGCCGTGGCGCTGATGCGCGCGCCTGAGTTTGACGGTGCGTTTCCGGCTGACGCCATGGAAACAGAAGTGCGCCGCCACGTTACGGAAATGGGGATCAGTCCCGACGCGCATGGGCGTGTGCGTTTTGATACGGCGGAGCGGCCGGGGAAGCGGGCGCGCGCCTTTTGTTCGCCCGTGCAGATCCCCGACGAAGTGCACCTCGTGATTCGTCCGCACGGTGGCCAGAACGATTGGCAGACGCTTATGCACGAACTGGGGCACGCGCTGCACTTTGCGAATATGAGCCGAGAGCTCCCCTTTGAGTTTCGCTGGTTGGGAGACAACTCAATCACCGAAGGGTACGCGATGCTGTTTGACCACCGGCTGCAGGATCGAGGGTGGTTGCTGCGCTATTCGCGTCTCGAGAAGTCCGATCTTCCTCGCTATCTACGTTCGGCGGGTTTTGAGGAACTGCAGTTCTTGCGCCGCTACTGCGCCAAGCTGATTTACGAAACGCAGATTTATGACGGTAGCGTGCCCTGGAGCGCGCTTCCTGATCTGTATGTGGAAACGCTGAGCGGTGCCACGGGCTTTCGGTATCAGGCGTCGGACGCGTTTCTCGACGTGGATCCGCGGTTCTATGCGGCGCGTTACCTCCGTGCTTGGCAGCTACAGGCGTTGTTGAATGAATCGCTGATTGGGCGCTTTGACGCTGATTGGTGGCGCAATCCGCGCACCGGACCGTATCTGGTGGGCGAATTGTTTGGCTGGGGCCAGCGAGAGCTAGCCGAAGAACAGGCGCAGCGCGTGACCGGCAAGCGGTTGAGCTTTGCGCCACTCGTTCGCGCGATTGAGCAGATGCTGGGCTGATTTTCGAAACACACACCACACGTTCACCACGTAGCTCAACACGTCAGGAGCAGGCGATGACGACGTTTTACTTGAATGGCCAGTACGTGCCACGCGAACAGGCGCTGATTCCCGTGGAGGATCGCGGGTTCATTTTTGGCGACGGCATTTATGAAGGCGTGCGTTACGCGGCCGGCCGACTGTTTGAGTGGGACGCGCACGCGGAGCGTATGGTGAACGGGCTCGCCGGATTGCGCATTCCGTTTGGCGCGGAGCAGGTGGCCGCGCTGAAGGGTGTGCAGGAGAAGCTGGTGCGCGACAACGGTCTCCAAGACGGCGAAGCGTTTTTGTATCTCGAGGTGACGCGCGGTGCAGCGCCACGCACGCACAACTTCCCCACGGCAACGGTCTCTCCGACGGTTTTCGTGTCCGCGTCGAAGTTTGCGGTGTCGCGTCCGCTACGCGAGCAGGGCGGCAAGGCCATCAGCTATCCCGATCTCCGCTGGAAGCGGCGCGACTGGAAGACGGTGAACCTGCTCGGCAATGTGCTGGCGCGTCAGGCCGCGGCTGAGGCTGGTGCCTACGAAGCGATTCTCAACGAAGACGGCATTATCACTGAGGGCGCGGCGACGAACGTCTTTGCCATGCTCGACGGCACGTTGCGTACGCATCCGTTGTCGCAGCGCATTCTCCCAGGGATCACCCGCCAGGTGATTTTGGAGCTGCTGGCCGAACGCGGGGTCGCGCTCGACGAGACGCCCATTCCGGCCGACCGTCTGGCGAGTGCCAGCGAAATCTTTGTGTGCGGTTCGACCACCGACGTCACGCCCATTGTGACGCTGGACGGAAAGCCGGTGGGCAATGGGCAGCCGGGGGCGCTGACGGTGAAGCTGCGCGACGCCTTCGAGGCGCGATTGTATCAGGCGGCCGGAAGCGTGCGGTGAATGTGACGCGCTCCCCCCGGACGCCCGTTCCGTCGATTCGGCGCTGATGCCACGCCGTCGGTACGTCTCGCGCACGCCCCCCGCGCCGCCGAAGGTCGAATCGGCGGGACATCGCGAGCTCGTCGCGGTGCGCGAGATTGTGCACGCGTTCTTACGTGCGGACCGACCGGAAGAAGTATTTCAGTTCGCGCTCGATCGCGTGAGCCCGGTGGTGGGCGCGGCGTTTGCGTCGGTGTACCTCGTGGATGGCGCCTCAGAACTCATGCGCCTTGCGGCCGCTTACAAATGGCCGGAGCGCATGCGCCCGTGGCTCAGTCAGATGCGCGTCCGCGTGGGATTCGGGCCAAGCGGCGAGGCCGCCAGCGAGCGCCGCGCGATTGAGATTCCCGATGTGTTTTCGGATCAGGATCTCGAAGACTGGCACGAAGTGGCGCGCGAGATGGGCTTTCGTGCGATCGTGGCCTTGCCCCTCCAAACCTCCACGCGCGTGCTCGGCGCGGTCACGTTTTACTTTGCCGACACCGGCGACTTTACGCCGGACAAGCGCGGCCTGCTCCGTATTGTGGCCGATCAAATGGCCGCCACGGCGGAGAAGGCGGAGCTAGTGGACGAGTTGCGTCGCACGAATGCCGCCCTGGTGGAATCCAATGCGGAGTTGGAGCGACAGTACCTCGCGGTCGTGGACGCGCGTCGGGTAAAGGACGAGTTTCTCGCCAACGTGTCGCTTGAGTTGCGCGCGCCGCTGACGTCTGTGATGAGTTATCTCTCGTCGCTGCGGGAGCAAATTCCAGAGGCCAGCGCGGCTGAGCAGCTCGCCGAAATCGACATCGCCCGTGCCGCGAGTGCGCGCCTGCTAGAAGTGGTGGATGCGTTGCTCGACTACACCGCGCTGCAACGCGGCACGATCGAGATTGCCGTTGAGGAATTCGACCCGCGGGTGCCGTTGCGCGAGGCCTGCCGTGCGGCGCGTGGGCACGCCGAGGGGGTGCAGTTGATTGCCGAGGAGCCAGTACTGGCACTTCCGCTCATGCGGAGCGACCGCAAGAAAATCACCCGCATTCTCGTTAGTTTACTGAGTAATGCGTTCAAGTTTACCGCGCAGGGCGAGGTGCGGGTCTCTGTAGGTGTGGCCAACGGACGGACAGAATACCGCGTACAGGACACCGGCATCGGCATCGATCCGGCCGATCACGCGACGGTCTTCGACGAGTTCCGCCAGTTAGATGGCTCCACATCGCGTCGCTTCGGCGGGTCTGGGCTCGGACTCGCCCTGTCGCGAGGACTGGCTCGACTGCTCGGCGGTGACGTGACACTGGAATCCGTACCTGGCGATGGCTCCACTTTTATTGTTGTCCTTCCGCTCGAAACCGTCGCGACCGTCAATCCGCTGGCGACGGATGCACTCTGATCACTTGGGGACTTTGTGAAGAATCATCAGCGTAATCGCACGATGCAGCAGGCGGACACCACGCTGAGTGGCGCCGCCGTTCTCACCGCGGCGAAGGAGTTCTTTGGCTCGCGGTCCGGGATCTACACGGCGTTTCTCGAAAAAGAGGGGCCCACGCATCTCGTGTTGCGCGGGCAGGGCGGCGAAGAGATCGTGCTTGGCGTCGCCGAGTCGGCGGGGCGCACGCAGGTCACGGGCTCGTCGTATCTGTTTGACCAGCAGGTCGCGCGCTTTCTCTCGACGCTGCCGCCCGCTGCGGTGGAGCAGTCCGCATGAGCGCCGCTCAGACGCAACGTCCATTCGTGACACAGCTGCGTAGCCGAGTGGGGATCGTGTCGGTCGCTGGCGGCACCGGTGCTCGCCTGACGGTGCGCGTGGAACTGCAGGATCAGTGGGACACCGTCGCATTTGACGTGGCCTCCGATGCCCCTGTGACGGCGCTCAAGCGCAGCGCACTCGCGGCGTTCGGGTTGCCCGGCGTGCCAGCCGAAGATTACGTGCTCAAGCTCCGCGGCGTAGAGGTGTTGGCCGAGGGCGAGTCGCTCGAGGAGAATACGGCGCGCGACGGGTCGTCGTTCCTGCTCAGTCACCGGCGTCGTCGCCCCGTCCGCTGAGCGCCGCCGCAATGACTGCCACCGCTGCCGAACGTGAGGCGCTGCTCGCTGCGGCGAAGCGACTGCGCGCCGAGGTGGCGAAGCGCATTGTCGGACAGGGGGATGTGCTCGACGAAATCCTCATGGCGATGGTGGCGGGCGGTCATGCGTTGCTCGTCGGCGTGCCGGGGCTCGCCAAGACGATGATGATCCGCTCGGTGGCCGAGGCCATGCACCTCGACTTCCGACGCATTCAGTTCACGCCGGATCTCGTGCCAAGCGACATCACTGGTACCGAGATTCTCGAGGAAGACTCGGCGACCGGACAACGGTCATTTCGGTTTGTGCGCGGCCCAGTGTTTGCCAACATTGTGCTTGCCGACGAAATCAATCGCGCGCCGCCGCGCACGCAGGCGGCGTTGCTCGAAGCGATGCAGGAACACCGCGTGACGGCCGCCGGCACCTCCATGGCGTTGCCGGAACCGTTTTTTGTGCTGGCCACGCAAAATCCCATTGAGCAAGAAGGGACGTATCCGTTGCCCGAAGCGCAACTCGATCGCTTTCTCTTTGATATTCGCATTGGCTATCCCAGCGAAGAAGATGAAGTGGCGATTTTGCGCGCGACCACGGGCGTGGAACGTGAAGCGCTGAAGCCCGTGATCAACGCCGACGAGGCGCGAGCGCTGCAGCGGCTTGCGCGCGAGGTGCCGGCGGCGGATGCGGCGCTCCGCTTTGCAGCGGCGCTCGCGCGTGCAACGCGCCCCGACTCGCCCGATGCGACCGATCTCGTGCGCAAGTATGTGCGCTGGGGTGCCGGCCCGCGCGCGGGGCAGGCGTTGATCCTCGGGGCGAAGGCCTCTGCGCTGCTCGCGGGGCGCATGGCGGTAGCGCCAGAAGATATTCGTCGCGTGGCGCGGCCCGTGTTGCGACACCGTGTGCTCCCGAACTTTGCCGCTGAGGCTGAGGGGATCACGTCGGAGCGCATCGTGGAGGATCTGCTCGCGCGCGTGAGCGCACCGCGCAGCGACATCCGGGTGTAGCGATGGCCGTCGGTCCGTACGGCGCGCTGCTCGAGGCAGTGCGCGGTGTGAAATGGCCGGCTCGGCGTGCCGTGGCGGGAGGCGCGCCCGGTGTGCATCCTGCGCGCACGCGCGGCGTGGCGAGTGAGTTCGCGGAATATCGTCCGTATCGGCAAGGCGACGATCCTCGTCGCCTCGACTGGAAGCTCCTCGCGCGCAGCGATCGCGCCTTCGTGCGACTCGCGCCTGACCGGGCGGTGTTCCCTACGCTCATCGTGGTGGACGGTTCGGCGTCGATGGCATTTCCCGCGGTTGAAATGGGGAAGTGGAGCGCGGCGCGCCGTCTCGCGGTTGCCTGTGCCGCGATTGTGCACAGCAGTGGCGATCCCGTAGGATTGGCGGTCGCCGGCGCGCACGGAACCACTCGATTAGCTGCGCGCACGCGACGTGGCGTCGTGGCGGAGATCGCGCGCACACTCGACGCGATTGTGCCTGGAGGCGCGTTGCCGCTCGCGGAGTCGCTGAGTGGTGCGAGCCCACGCGTGGTGTTGATTACCGATTGCCTTGGCGATCTCGACGCCATACGCGCGGCGGCCCGTGCGCACGTGGCGCGCGGTGGCGAGGTTCACGTCATTCACGTGGTGGCGCGTGGGGAACTTGAGCCGCCGAGCGGCGCCGTACTCGCGACCGATCCAGAGGACGCGTCTGTTGCGCGTCCGCTCACCGACGCCACGCGCCCGCGATACCTCGCAGCCTTTAGCGAGTGGTGCGAGGACACCGCGCGGCGTTGGCGCGACGACGGAGTGTCGTATCATCGCTGCGTTGACGATGAACCAAGCGAAGTCGTCGTGCGGCGAGTGGTGGCGGCGCCGCAAGCGGGAGCGCGTTCGTGAGCTGGCTTTCGCCGCTCTGGTTGGTGGTGGGCGCCGCAGGCGCTCTCGCCACGGTCGCGCTGCATTTCATTACGACATCGCGAGCGCCTGCGGTGCTGCTACCCACCGCGCGGTTTGTGCCGCGTGGCGAGGCCAGTGCCGTGGCGCGGTCGCGGCGGCCAGCAGACTTGGTGCGCTTGGCGGTTCGCGTATTGGCCGTGATGCTACTCGCCGCCGCCTTTGCGCAGCCGGTGGTGCATACGCGTGGCGGTGGCGTGCGGCGCGTGCTTGTGGCCGATCGTTCGCGGGGCGCAGGCACGGAGTTGCGTGAGCGTGTTCGCGGTGAATGGCGCACGGGCGATGCGCTCGTGCTCCTCGATTCCACAGCGCGAGTCGTGACAGGGGGAGCGGAGGACACCATCTCGAAGATGGTGCCCACGCCGGTGCCGGGCCTGTTGAGCGCGGGGGTTATTGCCGCGCGCCGCGCCGCGAGTGTGCTGGCGCAGCATGCGGATTCGGTTGAACTCGTCGTGATCTCGCCTCTGACGGCTGATGAGTTCGATAGTGCGACGTCGCCACTGCTGCGCGCGTGGCCGGGGCGCGTGCGCGTAGTGCGCGTGGCCGCGTCGCCGACCTATTGGCCAAGCGTTGCCGTTGCAGGCGGTGTGATGGACGCTCCGCTTGCCGCGACTGCGGTGCTGATATCGCGCGCCGCGCCTCCAGCTGTGCAAAGGACGACGGTGCGCGTCACGCGGCTTTCGTTCACGGCAGCCGACAGTGCCGCCGCTCGCGATGGCGCCGCGCTCGTTCACTGGGAGCAGTTCCCAGCGAGCGCATCAATCCCAGCGAAGATCCCAGCAAGCTCAGCCAACGCGCTCCCAGCAAGCACCCCCTCGCCCGCTGGGCTCACAGACAACCGCGCGACGGTGGTGGCCACGTTCGGACGAGTGCCCATCGACACCGCCGGCACCGTCATCGCTCGCTGGGCCGATGGCGCACCAGCCGCCGTGGAGCAGTCGCTGGGTCAAGGCTGTCTCCGCCACGTTGGTGTTGCACTTCCCTCGGCCGGCGATGCCGCCATTCAGCCAGCCTTCGTCGCGCTTTCTCACACGCTCCTTGGCCCCTGCATTGCGCGCAGCGCATGGCCGGCGATCAGTGATTCGTTGTTCGCCACTCTGCAGCAGGGCGGCCCGGCGGCACGTGCGAGCGCGTTGCTCACTGGGCACGACGAATCGCCGCTTGCACCATGGTTGCTCGCGGCCGCGCTGGTCGCACTGCTCGCCGAGTATGGACTGCGCGCTGGAGTGCGCAGCTGATGCGCACTCCAGACGTCACGCCTACGGCGGAGGCCAGACCGGTGCCTCCCGCTGACCAGTCGCTCCGCCAGCGTGTGGAGCGGGCCGACCAGCTCCTCCGGCACGCGGTGCTCGCCTCGGCGCTTTTGCGCGGAAGTGCGTTCGCACTGTTTGTGTTGTTGCTCGCCACCTTCGCCGATGCCGCCTTTGCGCTCTCGGCGGACGCTCGCATGGCCGTACCGCTCAGCGCGCTCGGTGTGGGGCTCGCCGAAGTCCTGCGCCGATTGCGCCGCCGCGGATGGCGCGCGCCTGCGGATCACGCCGCATTGTGGATTGAGTCTCGCTTTCCCTCGCTGCGCTATGCGATGGTCACCGCCGTTGACGCGCAATACGGCGGCGCTGTGCCCGAACTTGAGCGTGCAGCCGCGCAGGTGCCATTCGAGTCGGAAATCCGCCGTGTCACGCTGCGCGCGCTTCGCTGGCCAGCGCTGGTGGTCATCGTGTTCGTCACCGTGCTCGCGATATTGCCGAGTGGCTCGGTGACGCGCGTGACTTGGCCGCACGCGGGCGATGCGCTGGACCGCCCCGTGCTGAACGCGCGACGCGTGAATCCGCTCGAAACGATCGTCGTGCGCGTGTCGCCTCCTGCTTACGCGCACACTGTCGCGCAGACGGTGGAAAACCCTGCGGTCGTCCGCGCTCTAGTGGGAAGCAGCGTTGATATTGAAGGGCGCGGCGAGGCACCACTCGTGCGCGTGGTGCTGGCGGCCGACACACTCACGGCTCGCGTCATCAACGGCCGCTGGCGCATCGAACTTCCCATGCTCGCCGCTTCGGGCGCGGTGCGCTTCCTCGCCGGCACGCACGAGCGGCTACTGGCGCTCGATCCGGTGCGCGACTCGGTTCCGGTACTCGCGCTCACCACGCCGGCACGTGACAGCATTCTCCGCAGCGGCGTTGGACGCGTGCCGCTCACGGCCACGGTCACCGACGACATTGGTCTCACGAGCGGCGCTTGGGAGTTAGTGGTGAGTTCCGGTGCAGGGGAGAACTTTACCTTCCGCACCTCGACCATCGGCGCCACCGCGCTCAGTGGGAAAGCGGCCACGTTAACCGCTTCTCTCAACCTCGACGCACTCAAGCTCGAACCGGGCGACGTGCTTCACCTGCGCGCCGTGGCGCGTGACGGCAACACGGTGAGCGGTATTGGTATGGGCGCGTCGGAAACGCGTACCTGGCGCATGGCGCGCGCCGACGAGTACGACTCCGTGGCCGTAGACGCCGCTCCACCCGCTGAGGCGGAGAAGAACGCGCTCAGTCAGCGGATGCTCTTAATGTTGGCGCAGGCCCTCGACCGGCGACGCGGATCGCTGGCGCACAACACATTCGTGAATGAATCTCGTGCCATTGCCGTGGATCAAACGCGACTGCGCCAGCGCGTGGGGCAAATTGTCTTTCAACGGCTCGGCGAGAATGAGGGCGAAGAAGGCGATGCCTTCCAGCGCCGCCTCGATCGGCCCGTGAACGCCGATTCCGTGCTCGCGGCCGCTGCGCGGGCCAACGATGCGGCCGCGGCCGCGGCCGGCGCGCCCATTGAAGGGAATAGCGACGAAACGCCGGTGATGGCCGTGAGCAAGCCGCTGCTCGAGGCGTACAACGCCATGTGGCTTGCCTCGTCGTCGCTGGAGATTGGTGAGCCGCGGCAGGCCATTCCGTTCATGCAAAAAGCGTTGGATGCGTTGCAGCGCGCCCGCTCTGCCGAACGCATCTATTTGCGCGGCAAGAGTCGTGCGGTGGTGGTGGATGTGGCGCGCGCGCGGATGCAAGGCAAAGAACGCGGTATCCCCACCGCGCGTACGCCTCGCGACGCGGCCGACCCTACGCGCGCCGCTCGGCTCGCGCGGTTTGACGCGGCCGTGCGTCTCGCGGCCACCGCACCACTCGCCGCGGCCGACACACTACTCCTGCTTCGCATTGACCTGCTGGAGCGCGCGAGCGCTGCGGGCGACGCACTCGGTGCCGCGGCGAACGCGCTCCGCGGCAGCGGCAACGCGACGTCCACACTCGTGATGGCGCGGCGCGCGCTCGTGGGCGTGGCGCCTCGCCGGGCCGCGCTTGGCACGTGGGGGGCGCCCTGGTGAGCGACTTCACATTCTGCACCGTGCAGTACGACTCCGGCGACTGGGACTCCGCCCCCCTCGTGCCAGCCAATCTCATTGATTCGGTGGCGCGCTACACGAGCATTCGCGTCGCGCCCACCGGCGTGATTGTGCCGCTCTCGTCGCCAGATCTGTTTAAGTATCCGCTGGCATATCTCACTGGTCACTTACCAGTGAGATTTTCCGACGCGGAACGCCGCACGCTCGCGGAGTACTGCCGACGCGGTGGGTTGTTGTTTGTGGACGACCATAATCATGACATTGACGGCGTCTTTCACAAAACGTGCACCGAAGAACTCACGCGCGCGTTAGGGCCGATGCACGCGGTGCCGAACACGCACCCGTTGTACGATTGCTTCTTCAAGTTTGAGGACGGCCCGCCCGCCACGAGTCACGAACTCAATGGCTGGGGCGACAACCTCGTGCATAAGCAACTGCTCGCCATTGAACGCAACGGGCGGCTCGCGGTGCTGTACAGCAATAAGGACTACAGTTCGGAGTGGAGTTTCCATCCCGACAACAAGCGATTCTATTCGGTCGACAACACACGCTTTGGCGTCAACGTGGTGGTGTATGCCCTCACGCGCTGACGCCTCTCGCGTGTGGATCGAGCGAGCGCTCCGCACCGCTGCCATCGGCGGAATTGCGCTGGCCGTCTGGCTGAGCGCGCGAGCGCACGGGCCGTCGGGTGCGGTGATCACCGTGGCCTTTGATGCGTCGCCGAGTGCCGTCGTGCGCGACTCGCTGGCTGCGCAGCGCAAGGCGGGCACGGACGTGCGGTGGAGCGCGCGAACGAACCAACCGCTCGCCGCGAGCGCGGAACGCCGCGCCTCGCCCGACGGTGCCGCCACGCTCGCGGTCATCGCGCCCCTCGACGCGGTGTTGCACGACGGCGCAGCGGCCGACACGCTGCGCAACACTGCCACCGGCGCGCGATTTGAGATGGCCGCACCGTCGAGCGATTTCGAAATCAGCTCCGGTGGTATGCGCGCCTACGTCACCGTGCCTGCCGCCGCGCCACCACGCGGCGTGCTCGTGTTGGGCCACGCGTCGTGGGAATCGAAGTTCACGGTTGCGGCGCTCGAGGAAGACGGCTGGCACGTGGACGCACGGATCACCGTGGCGCCCGGGGCCGATGTGCGGCAGGGGACGATGGCATCGCTTGATACGTCGCGCTACGCGGCCGTGGTGCTGCTCGACTCCACGGTGTCGCTCGACGGTGCCGCACTCGAGCGTTTTGTACGGAGCGGTGGGGGCGTGGTGATGGCCGCCGATGCGGCGCCGGCGCGCAGCGTGACCACACTCGCCGTGGGCGCGGTCGGAGCGCTCCAGCGCGCGTCCATCACCTTTGATGCCGCCAATCCTCTCGCCTCGCTCGCATTTCGGCCACTCACGGTGGCGCGCGCGGACGCATCCATCCTGGAGCGGCGTGGCACCATGACGGCGGTGGCCGCACGGCGCGTGGGCCTCGGACGCGTACTGCAGATTGGCTATACCGACCTCTGGCGTTGGCGCTTGCAAGGTGGCGACGATGCCCTCGTCGCTCATCGTGCGTGGTGGACGCGCGCCGTGAGTGCGGTGTCATCCCCACCGGCGCCGCGCCCCTTTACGGCACGCTCCCCAGAGGGCGCACCGCTCGCCAGACTCGCCAGCGCGCTCGGCGCGCCGACCGTAGGCGGGGCAATTCGCAGCAGCTCCCACACGCTCCCCCCTTGGCTGATGCCACTCCTCCTGCTGATCTTGCTCGGTGAGTGGGGATCACGACGACTTCGCGGGGCTCGATGACCACAGCTTTTATTTCGCACGCCGACTGCGGCCGACACGACACCGGGTGGAACCATCCGGAGCACGTTGGTCGTATCCGTGCCGTGTTGCGCGGCGTGGGGCGCGACCCCGCGCTCTTTATGGCACTCGACCACCGCGAAGGACGGCACGCGACCGCCGGCGAACTCGCCCTCGCCCATGACGTGCGCTACATCGAACGGGTGCGCGCCGCCGCCGCGAAAGGCGGGGAACGGTTGGACGCCGACACCGTCGCCAGCGAAGGCTCGTGGGATGCGGCCACCGCCGGCGTGGGGAGTGTTCTCGATGGCGTGGACCTCGCGCTCAACGACACCGCCGTCCGGAGTTTCTGCGCCGTGCGTCCCCCTGGGCACCACGCCCTCTACGATTCGGCCATGGGCTTCTGTTTGTTCGGCAACGTGGCCGTGGCCGCGCACTATGCGCGCAAAACGAAAAAGCTCGACCGCGTGTTGATTGTGGATTGGGATGTGCATCATGGCAACGGCACGCAGGCGCTCGTGGAGCATGATCGCAACATTCGCTTTGTGTCGATGCACCAGTGGCCCTGGTATCCCGGCACCGGCGCGCGCGACGACCGCGGCCCGCACGGCAACGTGTGGAACCTCCCCATGGCGCCAGCGCTCGACCGCGAGGTGTATGTGAGCACCCTGCTCGGCGCCGTGGACGAAGCGACCCGCAACTTTACCCCCGACCTCGTATTTATTTCAGCCGGTTTCGACTCGATGGCTGGGGATCCGCTCGGCGGTTTTACCTTGGAGATTGACGATTTCTCGCGACTGACCAAGGAGCTGGTGTCGCGCGCCGAACAATGGTGCGGCGGACGGTTGGTGAGCGCGCTCGAAGGCGGCTACGCCCCGGAACGGCTCGGGGATGTATCCGTCGCACATCTCAAAGCGTTACTCTAAGCGTCAGTCACACGGCGCCTCTTCCACTCAGGACCCCAGCGATGGATCGCAGAGATTTTCTCGTCACTTCCACGCTCGGTTCGCTGAGCGTCGGCGCCACGAACCTTAGCCTGCCTACCATGAACGCCACGTCAGCGGCCTCCACGTCATCGAGCAAACGCGCCACGCGCAAGATTCTTATTGCCGGCGGCGGATTCAACACGGCATTCATCCGCTACATGGCCACCCTGACCGGCAAGAAACGTCCGCGCATTTGCTATCTCCCCACGGCGTCTGCCGACAGTGCCGAAGCCAAGCTCGGCTTCTACCACGACTGTGCGCCGCTCGACGTGGAGCCGCACGTGCAGGACTGCTTCATTGAGAGCCTCACCCAGCCACAGGGGTGGGACGAAGTGCTGCTCTCGATGGACGCCATCGTTGTGTCCGGCGGCAACACGCTCAATCAGCAGGCCATCTGGAAGGCGCAGGGCATCGACGCCGTGCTGCGGCAAGCGTGGGATCGCGGCATCGTGCTCGGCGGTGCCAGTGCCGGTTCGCTCTGCTGGTTCGAAGAAGGCACCACCGACTCGCGCCCCAAAGCGCTCTCCATTGTGAAGTGCCTAGGCTTTATTGCCGGCAGCCACTCGCCGCACTATGACGCGGAGTCGGGGCGTCGGCCGCTCTATCACAAGCTGATTGGCTCGGGCGAAATGAAACCCGGCTTTGCCTGTGACAACGACGCCGGCATCTATTTTGAAGACAACGAGGTCAAACGCGTGGTGGCGTCGCGCGCCGGGGCCAAGGTGTACCGCGTGGGCCTCGCTGGCGGGAAGGTGGTGGAGACCGCGATTCAGCCCGAGCCGATCGCGTAAGCCGTTACCGTTGGGCGCGATGCGGGGCGTTGTGCCGCGCGCCGCGCCCAACGCATGGTGATGCCGGTCACAGGGCACCAACGCGCCGAGTGTTTCCGGCGCCTCGGTCGGGCGCTAACTTTCGGGTAGTCCTGCCACCCGGAGCGCTCGCCCTGTTCTGTCCATCCTGCGGCACCTGGAATCGCGGTACCGCGCGCGACTGCACGCGGTGTCAGGGCGCGCTGCCGGAAGTGAAAGCGGCGGCGCAGGCGCCCGACGCGCTGATCACCGCACTGCGGCAGGCCACGGGCAATCGCTACCGCATTGTGCGCCGCCTCGGCAGTGGCGGCATGGCCGATGTGTACGAAGCAGAGCACGAGGTGCTCGGCCGTCCGCTGGCGGTGAAGGTGATGCACGCGCATCTCGCGCGCGATGCCGAAATGCGCGAACGCTTTCGGCGCGAGGCCGAAGCCGCGAGCCGTCTCGTGCATCCGCTCATTTGTACGCCACTCGATTTTGGCGAAGTGGGTGAGGTGGTGTATCTCGTGATGCCGCTGTTGAACGGCGGATGTTTGGCCACGGAGCTGGAGCAGGGGCGCACGGTCGCCGCTGATCGGCTCGCCGCCGTGGTGAGTCAGGTGGCCACCGCGCTCGACTATGCGCACCGTCACGGCGTGGTGCATCGCGACGTCAAACCCGACAACGTGCTCTTTGATGATGACGGCAACGCCTTCATCACCGATTTTGGCATTGCCACCGCGCGCTTTCATGGCCGCCTCACGGCCGGTGGCCGAGCGATGGGCACGCCGCATTACATGGCGCCCGAGCAGGCCATGGGCAAAACCATCGACGGTCGCGCCGACCTCTATGCTGCCGGCGTGATGCTCTATGAATGTCTTATCGGTGCGCCGCCCTTTGATGGTGCCGATGGCTATTCCATTGGCTACAAGCATGTGCACGAGCAGCCGACGCCCGTGAACGAAAAAGATTCGCGCGTGCCACAGCGGCTCGCGAGCATCGTGATGCGTTGTCTCGAAAAAAATCCAGACGACCGCTTTCAGCGCGGCCACGATCTGAGCGACGCGCTCCTCGACTACCTGCATGCCGTGCGTTCCGCGACGCCGACGCACGTGCGTGCGGTGCGCAATAGCGGCAAGCCCGGCGCGCTGCGGCCGCCCAGCGCGTGACACGCGGGGGCGACGCCGCCGGTTCGCTGGCGCCAGATACCGATGTGCCTGCCCTGTTGCCCGCAACGGACGCGGGGGAGCAGAGTGCTGTGCCAAACGCACGGCGTTTGATCGACGTCGCACTACCGATGCCTCTGTTCCGCGCCTTCACCTATGCGGTGGTGGGCAACCCGCGGCATCCGATTGTTGCCGGCTCGCGCGTGGTGGTACCCGTGCGCAACACGCGCGAAGTGGGCTACTGCCTCGGCGAGAGCGATGGTCGCCTGCTCGGCGACGCGGTGCCCAAGGCTGTGGTGGATGTGCCCGACGCCGAGCCCGCGTTCCGCCCCGACCTACTCGCGGTGTGTCGATGGATTTCGGAGTACTACGTGGCGCCGCTCGGCCTGGTGTTGCGCGCGGCACTGCCCGCCGCGCTCGGCGCCAAAAAGCGTCCCGAGCCCGCCGTAAAATCGCGGCGCGTACTCGTGCAGGCACGCGACGTTGAGTCGTTGATGGAACGCGACCGCCTCTTTGCCCGCGCGCCGCAACAGCGCGCATTGTTTGAGTTGCTCGAGAGCGCGGGCGGGCGCGCTGCGGTCGATTGGCTTCTCGAACGACTCGGCTGCGGCGACGCCGTGGTGCAGGGGCTCGTCAAACGCGGCGTAGCGCGCATCGAAAAAGAAGCGGTGTCACGCGATCCCTTTGCTGGGCGCAGTGGCACGTCGTCGGGGCATCTTGTGCCGACACCGGCGCAGCGTGCGGCCATCGACGCGCTGGCGGTTGGAGCCCCTGGTGAGACCTTTCTGCTCCACGGCATCACCGGAAGCGGCAAGACACTCGTCTATCTCGAACTGTTGCAGGCCGTGCTCGCGCGCGGACGCACGGCCATTGTGCTCGTGCCAGAGATTGCGCTTACCCCGCAGACGGTAGACCGTTTTCGCGGCGTCTTTGGTGATCAAGTGGCGGTGTTGCACTCCGGGTTGAGCGACGGCGAGCGCTACGACGCCTGGCTCGCGTTGCGTCGCGGTGATAAACGCATTGCTGTAGGTGCTCGCTCCGCAGTGTTTGCGCCGCTCGACAATCTCGGCGCCATCATTGTGGACGAAGAGCACGAGGCGAGTTACAAGCAGGGCGAATCGCCGCGCTATCACGCGCGCGAAGTGGCCATTGTGCGCGCGCGCGAGGCCGGCGCGGTGTGCGTCCTGGGGAGCGCCACGCCGAGCCTTGAGAGCTGGGAGAATGCGCGCACCGGGAAATATCGGCGCCTGCATCTGCCAGACCGTGTGGGCGGTGGCGCATTGCCAGCGGTGGATGTGGTGGACCTCCGCGCCACCGCACGTATGACGTATCGCACCGCCGCCGAGCGGGCGGTGCGCGCGGTGCTCAGCGCGGAACTCGAAAGCGCGCTCCGCGACCGCCTCGAGCGCGGTGAGCAGAGCATTCTGCTGCTCAATCGCAGGGGTTATTCGAGTTTTGTGCAGTGCTCGTCGTGTGAATGGGTGGCCGCGTGTCCGGACTGCTCTATTTCACTCACGTACCATCAAGCGCCCGAGCGGCTCGTCTGTCACTACTGCCTGCATCAGCAGCCGACGCGCAACGCCTGCCCGCAGTGCGGCGCCGAAACTCTGCGTCAGCGCGGCTTGGGCACGCAGCAGGTGGAGCGACTCGTCGCTGAACAGTTGCCCACGGCGCGCATCGCGCGCATGGATGTCGACACGACGAGCGGCAAATGGGCGCACACCGAAATTCTGGAGCGCGTGGGCCGAGGCGAAGTGGACATTCTCCTCGGCACGCAGATGATTGCCAAGGGGCTCGATTTTCCCAACGTGACATTGGTGGGTGTGATTGATGCCGACGTGGGAATCAATCTTCCGGATTTCCGCGCCTCAGAGCGCACCTTTCAGTTGCTGAGTCAGGTGGCAGGGCGCGCAGGGCGCGGGCCCAAGGGCGGTCGCGTCATCATTCAGACGCGCGTGCCCGCGCATCACGCGGTGCGCTGCGCGGTGACGCACGACGTGCATGGCTTTATTGCCGAAGAGTTGCCGGGGCGGGTGAGTCCCGCGTGGCCGCCCACGGTGCGGTTGGCGAACGTGGTGTTCAGCGGGGCGGAGGAACAGGCAACCATGGAGCTCGCCGAATCGGCGTCGGCGTGGTTTGCGAACGCGCTCCTGCAAGCGCCTCCGGGCGCAGTAGAGGTGATCGGCCCCGCGCCGTGCGCCATTGAGCGCATCAAGCAGCGGTGGCGCTGGCATCTGGTGCTGCGCACCTCGCAGTCTGGCGTGCTCACGCGACTGGCGCGTCGGTTTCTCACGAGCTTCGAGGTCCCCGGCCGGGGCGATCTGCGGGTGACGTTTGACCGGGACCCCGTCTCGCTGCTGTAGCACGGGAGGGCGTTAGGAACTTGCGAATCGTAAGAGCGTGCCACAACAAAAAGCAGCACGCCGCCGCTGAACCTGAGATCACGAACCCTCCGAGGCTACGAGGCCAAGCATGGCTACGTCCTCTCCACTGCTCGTCCTGACGCTGTTGATGGCCGTTATCGATGTATCTCCACGGCCGAACGCAGGTAGCGTACGCATCGCCGAAGACAATGCTTCGTTCATCTCGTCGGTCGCCGATGTGCTTCGCGGATCGTATCGCCCCGAGGAGTTATACACGCCAATCGTGTCATGCGTCGGCAACGCTGGTCGACTCCCGCACCATACATTTCCTTGAGTGCGCGGCAGAAAGTATAAGAATCGGGAATCCTGGCGGGCCGCCGCGCGCCAAGGATGACGAATGCACGAATCGAGCGTGGTGGCCCGGTTGAGCCGGCGCGACATGGTGAGCGTTGGCGCGTGGGCGCTCGCGTATTTCGTTGCTCACGTTCTCGCGTTCTACATTCCGGACGCCCGCCAGATCATCATGGTCGTGTGGCCGGCCGCCGGCATCGGGCTGGCCGCGCTGCTCCTGAGTCCGCGCGCGTGGTGGCCCTGGTTGCTGTCGGCCTTCGTAGTGGTTGGTGTCGGCGCCGACGTCGCCATCGCGCACCGGCCGTTTGCGGCCTCCGTCGGCTACATGGCCGCCAACGTCGCGGAGGCGATTGGCTGTGCGCTGCTGATCACCCGCGTGAGTGGCCGGGACGTCCGCTTCGACCGCGTCGCCGAAGTGGCTGCCCTGCTGGTCAGCGCCTTGGGCATCAATGCCATTACTGCGTGCATCGGCGCCGGCGCGGCGCTGCTCGCGCCGCACGGTGCGTTCAGCGATGCCTGGTGGGTCTGGTATGTCGCCGACGGACTCGGCATCCTGCTTGTCACCCCGCTAATCATCGCCTGGAGGCACGCGAGGGAGGCCGACGTGCCGGCGCGCGCAGCCTGCCTCGCCGAATCGGTCCTCTTCTTCGGGGTCTTGAGTGCGGTGACATGGTTGGCGCTCAACCCGCCCAATGGGAGCGGGATGCGCCCGTATCTGGTGATCGCCTTACTCGCATGGCCGGCATTCCGGCTGCGACGGCCCGTGTTGCCCACGGCGCTCGCCCTGCTGGCACTTATCGCCATCGGCGACGCCGTCTTCCATTCGCGGTCAAACGCGCTGACGGGAAGTACGGTCGAAGAGACGCTGCGCAACACCCAGATCTTCCTTGGTGCCGCCACCACGGTGGGTCTTTTGCTGGCGGCGTCGTATGCGGAAACGCGTGCCGCGGCCCAAGTCGCGCTGGCGGGCGAAGCGCGCTATCGCGCGCTCTTCGATCAGGCGGGCGACCACATCCTCCTGCTGGAGCTCATGCCGGACGGTCCACCGGTCATCCGGGATGCCAACGATGCCGCGCTACTGGCGCTCGGCTACACGCACGCCGAACTCATCGGCGCGCCGGTTTCGATTCTGGAGCCGGATCTCACGGCGGATGTGAACCGACAACGGGAGCAGTCAGCCGCGAGACTCGGAAGTGGCATCTTCGAGGTGCAACAGCGATGCAAGGACGGATCGGTCATTGAAGTGGAGGTGCGGGCCGCCGAGTTCACGATGCAGGGCCGGCGCATGGTGATCACCAGCGAGCGCGACTCAACCGAGCGCAAGGCGGCGGCGGAAGCCCTTCGCGCCGTCACCAACCGTATGACGCTTGCGACGGCGGCCGGCCGCGTGGCGATTTGGGAGTACGACGTGGTGCACGGCACGCTCGTCTGGGACGACGCGATGTTCGCGCTCTATGGAATCCGCCAGGACCAGTTCAGCGGGGCTTACGAGGCGTGGCAGGCGGGGCTTCACCCAGACGACCGGGTGCGCGGCGACGACGAGATCCAGCGCGCGGTGCGCGGAGAGCAGGACTTTGATACCGAGTTCCGCGTGGTCTGGCCGGACCGAAGCATCCATCACGTCCGCGCCCTGGCCCAGGTGCAGCGCGACGATACCGGCCGTGCGATCCGCATGATCGGCACGAACTGGGACATCACCGACCGGAAACAAGCGGAGGCCGAGCGGGCCGCTCTCCAGTCGGAGCTGCAGCAGGCCCAGAAGATGGAAACCGTGGGTCGCCTGGCTGGCGGCGTGGCGCATGACTACAACAACATGCTCGCCGTGATCCTCGGCAACGCCGACATGGCCCTGCGGTCATCGAACGTGCCGCCCGCGCTGCGCGCCGACCTCGAGGAAATTCAGCGAGCCGCCACGCACTCCGCGGAGATCACGCAGCAGCTGCTCACGTTCGCGCGCAAGCAACGCATCAGGCCGCGACAGCTCGACCTGAATGCCACCGTATCGAGCGCTCTCCAGCTACTGCGCCCGCTGATCGGTGAGCAGGTGCGTTTCACGTGGCACCCGGTCGTGGACCCGTGGCCGGTCACGATGGACGCCACCCAAGTGCAGCAGATTCTCACTAACCTGTGCCTCAACGCGCGCGATGCCATCACCGGCGTTGGGACGCTGGCCATCTCGACCGCGAACCGCGTGATCGACGCGACGCAGTGCGAAACACACATCGATGCGGTGGCGGGAGACTACGTCCAACTCACCGTGACCGACAGCGGTCGCGGCATGAGCGACGCCGTGCTCTCGCACATCTTCGAACCATTCTACACGACGAAGGGCGTCGGCGAGGGGAGCGGCCTTGGGCTGGCCTCAGTCTATGGCGCCGTCCGGCAGAATGGCGGCTTCATTGCCGTGTCGAGTGCCGAGGGCAAAGGCACGACCTTCGACATCTATTTTCCCCGTGAGATGGGACCGCTGGCGGCGCCGGCGGGGTCGCCGCCGGTCGCTCCCCTGTTGCGGGGTCACGAGACCATCCTCGTGGTGGAGGATGAGGACGCGGTGCGTCGCATGACCGTGCGGGCGCTCGAGGCGCAGGGCTACACCGTGTTCGCGGCCGACGGTCCGAGCGCAGCGCTGCGCCTGGTGCAGGACCGCGGCGGCGACGTCGCCGTAGTGCTGACTGATGTGCAGTTGCCCGAGATGAGCGGCCCGGAGCTGGTCGAGACGTTGCGCAAAGACTTTCCCCACGTGAAGCATCTCTTCATGTCGGCGCACCCCTTCGGCGGCGGTGAGGGCGATGCCGCGCGGGAGGACGCGGCACACTTCCTTGCGAAGCCGTTCACGCTTGAGGCGTTGACAACGAAAGTGCATGAGGTGCTGCATCGCGCCTAGCAGGTCGCTCGGCTCGCCGGCGGCGCCGAAGCGTGGGAGACGGGGTTCAACTCGGGCGCGGGGCACCCCCTCCGAAACTGTGACAAAACAGATAGTGGACAGGTAAACAATAAATGAGTATACTAAAGTAACCTGCTCCCCTTTCTCCCCCCCCGGAGGGTCTATGACTTGGAAAATGACGCGTGTGGTGTCGGTGTTGGCGTTGGGCAGTGCAGTGGCATGCGGCGGCGGCGGCAACTCCGCCTCCACGCCTACCTCGCCTACCGGCAGCAACATCGCCCCGGTGACCGTGCCGCCCAATACCGTGCTGGCCACCGACAATAACCAGTTCAATCCCACCTCCCTCACTGTGTCAAAGGGAACGCAGGTCACCTTCACCTTCGGCACGATCTCGCACAACGTCATTTTCTCCGCCGCCTCTGGCGTACCGGCCAATATCGACGTGGTGGCCAACACCTCCGTGACGCGCACCTTCTCCTCCGTTGGCTCTTTTGGCTTTGACTGCACCCTTCACTCCGGCATGCACGGTACCGTCGTCGTGAACTGAGTTCCCCCCGGTCCTGCGTCCGCGGGCGGTGGGTGTGCAGGCGGTCGGCCCTGGGGGGGCGCCGTCGGTAGCTCACTGTCCCGCGGCGTAGGGGGTGCACCGCTCCCGCCACTACCCTCCGCGCGGGTATCTTTCAGTTATGAATGAAGTCCGCGCCCGATTCCTAAAAAGCATCCTCGAGCAGCTTCCCGCGGAACGCATCGTGGAGCTGCATTTTTTTGCCCCTATTCGACAGGGGCAAATCGAAACCGGCGTGGCCGTGATCGCCGCCGAGCCCGAACGACCGCTCCCCGTGGCCGAGCCGCTGGTGGAGTCCGCCTCGGCCTACGAGGCCGCTGACGAGCTGGAGGAGGCCATCACCGACGACGGTGATGCGGACGCTGATGACTTCGACGACGACGTGATCGCCGAACTCGAGGAATCGGACGACGTGATCGCCGAGCTCGAGGAGCCTGATGGCGAAGCGCCCGACGACGACGTGATTACCGAGGAAGAGGCGGACGACTCGCTCGCCCCATCGCCGTACGCCGAAGATGCGGAGGTAACGGCGCAGGCGCTGGCCGATGGTGAACTCGTCGCGATTCTCGATGAGCACGCTCCGGTGCCTGACTTCGACGACGCCCGTCCACGCTTTGAAATCATAACGGCAGCCTATCGCTGGACGCGCAAAGGCCCTGAGCGCGGCAAGTGGGAAGTAGACGTGACCACCGAAGCCGAGGCGCCATTTCCAACCGTCGGTACGGTGGTCAAAGGCGTGCACGATCGTGCCGGTGAAGAGCTCGAACCTATGCGCCTCACCGCCGCAGAACTGCAAACGCTGCTGAGCGAACCGCAGTGGCTGACGCCGGCGTAACCGACCGCTTTCGCACGTGGCTCCGGGAGCGAAATCTCCCGGTGACCGCGCCGCGATTGGCGGTGGCCGAACTGCTCCTCACGGCCGACCGACATCTCTCCGCCGAAGAAGTGGGCGACGAACTCAGCGCACTCGGCACCAGAGTGGGCACCGCCACGATCTACCGTACGCTGGATGTGCTGGTGGAAAGCGGATTGGTTGTGGAACGCGATTTTGGTGAAGGGTTTAAACGCTTTGAGCCCGCGCGCGACATTCCGCATCACGAACATCTCCTCTGCACCTCGTGCGGCCACGTCGAGGAGTTTCAGGACGAACGGCTCGAACGTATGACCACGCTCGTCGCCGAGTCGCGCGGGTTCGCCCGTCAGCGGCACCGGCTTGTCATCTATGGCGTGTGCCGCGATTGTCAGCGCGGCTCCGTCTCATGAGGTGCTCCCTGTGACCGATCCCTCCGGCGGTATGGGACTCGCCATCGCCTTTGGCGCTGGCCTGCTCTCGTTCTTATCGCCTTGTGTGCTGCCGCTCATTCCGAGCTACGTGACGTTCATCACCGGGCTCTCGCTCGAGGACGTCACCAAGGCGCGCCGCACCGCGCTCATTCATTCGTTGCTGTTCATTGCTGGTTTCACGCTCATCTTCCTGGCGCTTGGCGCCACGGCGACGACCGTTGGGCGGTTGCTGCTCTCGCAGCGGTTCTGGCTGAGTCGCATTGGCGGCGGGCTGGTGATTGTATTTGGGCTCTACCTGCTCGGCGTGCTCAACATCACGGCGTTCATGCGCGAGCGGCGCGTGCACTTGCACGACAAACCGGTGGGGTATCTCGGCTCCGTGCTCGTGGGCATCGCCTTTGGCGCCGGGTGGAGCCCGTGCATCGGGCCCATCCTCGGCGCGATTCTCACCTTCACGGCGAGTGAGGCGGACTACAAGCGCGGGCTGTTGCTGTTGCTTGCGTATTCCATGGGACTCGCCGTGCCGTTCTTGGTGGCGGCGCTTGCGGTGGAGCGCTTTCTGGCGCTCTTCAAGCGGCTCAAGTCGCAGATGGTGTGGGTGCAGCGGATTGCCGGCGTGTTGCTGATTGCCGTTGGTCTGCTGATGATCACCAACTATCTCACGATTTTGAGTTCGTGGATGCAGAACTTTACACCGGATTGGATCAAGAGCCGGTTGTAATAGCGGCGCGCTACGCGCGCTTCGCGCGCTTGCGTTGGTGGCGCCGCGTGGCCCTGTGGGCTGCGCGGCGCTGCTGTTAGAAGTGTCCGCCGGTGCGGATCACGAACCAGGGAGTGTTGCTCCCCGAGGTGAATAGGTTCGTCGCGCCAAACTCGACGAACGGTTGGTACTTGGATTCCCACACGTAGCCTACGCCGCCCTGCACGCCGAAGTTGGTGCCGCGGCGCGAATAGCGGTCGCTCCGTGACGCCGTGGAGTTGTAGATGCCGGGGCCGGCGAACTCGTACAACGTGAGCGATGGGCGGTGCATGAGATTGAACGACACGCTCTGGAATTCCATGGATGGCGTGCTACCGCGTTTGGCAAAGTGGGTGAAGTCCACGTCGAGGCGATACGCCATCTGTGCCCAGCGTTGCGTGACCCAGCCGAGCTCGCCTTCGTCGCGAAGCGCTACACTGAAACCGCTGCCGGCGACATCGGCAAAGCCACCAACGGGCACGTTGATGCCGATGGCGAGCGACGGCCCCTGCGCACGGGCCGCAGCGGCAGAGGCGAGCAACAGCAGGGCTATGATGCGCAATCGACGCACGGGTACCTCCTAGGCCGCTTCCACGGCTTCTTCGAGTTGCTGTCGGTTGAGCAGCGTCCAGTACTTACCCCGCAGCGCGAGCAACGATTCGTGGGTGCCCGACTCCACAATGCGTCCGTCGTCGAGCACAATGATATGGGTGGCCTCGCGAATGGCGGTAATGCGATGCGAGGCAATCACGGCGGTGCGGGCGGTGAGCGCGCTGCGCAGGCCGTGCAAAATGGCGGCTTCGGTTTGCGTGTCTACGGCAGAGAGCGCATCGTCGAGCACCACAATCGACGGGCGTCGCGCCAACGCGCGCGCGATGGCCGCGCGTTGCTTTTGCCCGCCCGAGAGATTGATGCCGCGCTCGCCGAGCATGGTGTCGAGTCCGGCGGGGAGCTCGGCAATGGTCTCGGTGAGTTGCGCAACGTCGGCGGCCCAGCGGATGGTTTCGTCGGACGTATCGGTGGCGGGTGTGCCCGTCGCGTTCGTCGCGTCAGTCTCTCCGTAGGCGAGGTTCATGCCAATCGTTTCGCCAAAGAGCAGGCTCTCCTGCGGCACAAAACCAATCTCCTGACGGAGCGCGGCAAGATCCAACTCGCGCACCGGCACGCCGTCCACGAGCACCTCGCCGCTCGTGGCGTCGTATACACGCGTGAGCAGTTCGAGCAACGCCGTCTTGCCGCTCCCCGTTGCGCCGACCACGCCGAGTGTGCCGCCGGCGGGAATGGTGAAGGAAATGTCGCGGAGGATGTCGCGGCCAGCGTCGCCGTTGGCCGTGGGGTAGGCAAACGTCACGTGGCGATACTCAATCGCGCGACCGCCACTCGTGACTGGCAACGCGCGCGGCGAGGCAGGGGAGACGATGGTCGGTTGCGCGTTGAACAAATCGTTGAGGCGCGCCATGGATGCGGCGCCGCGCTGAAAGAGGTTCGTCACCCAGCCAAGCGCAATCAGCGGCCACGTAAGGTTGGAGAGATAAAAGCCGAACGCCACAAACGCGCCCACGCTGATGGTGCCATCAATCACCATGCCGCCGCCAACCCAGAGCACGGCCGCGGTGCCGAGGCCCGCGAGCACGGTGAAGGCCGGATTCATGAGGCCATACAGCTTGGCGAGGCGCACGTTCATTCGCACGTAGTCCACGCTCATCGCCCCAAAGCGCTGCGATTCGGCGTGCTCCTGCCGGTAGGCGCGCACGATGCGCACGCCGGAGAGATTTTCCTGCGCGCGGGTGGTGAGTTCGCCAAAGTGCTTCTGCACCGCCTCAAAGCGATCGTGCACGGCGCGGCCGAGTTTCATCATCACGAGCGGCAGCGCGATCATCGGCAGCACCGCCACGGCGGTAAGGCGCGGACTGATGCGCATCATGAACACAAAAGCCAGCACGCCGCCAAAGATCGTGTTGGTGAGGTACATAATGGCCGGGCCGGCGGCGAGGCGCACGGCGCCGAGGTCGTTGGTGAGGCGCGCCATGATCTCGCCGGTGCGGGTGCGGCCAAACCAAGCGGCGTCGAGGGTGGCGAGATGCGCAAAGAGATCGTTGCGCAAGTCATTCTCAATGCGGCGGCTGAGGCCGTTGAGCAACTCCCGCATGAGGTAGCGGAACACCATCGTCACGAGGCTCAGCCCGACCATGGTGCCGGCAATGCGAATGGCCACGGACGGGCCGTTGGGATCACGAAAGCCGTCGATGGCGGAGCGCAGAAACCCCGGGATGGTGTTCTGCAATACCACCGACACCATCACACTGGTCAGCCCCCATGCAACTTGTGCGCGGTAGGGGCGGTAGTATGGAAGAAGACGGAGCAGTGCCCTCAAGGGGCGCTCCGTGCGGTGTGCGGTGCGCCGCGGTGTGGTGAGGCGCCGTGCAAAACTCTCGAGGAGTGCATATGCGGTTCAAAGATATCGGACTTACGCTGTCGGTGCTCGGCGTGCTAATGGTGACCGCTGCCTGCAAAGGCGACGAGACGCAGCAGAATGGCGCGCAGAATGCGCGACAGATTGAACTCCCGCCGGTGGCCGCGTCGCAGCCGCAGTTGAATGACGCGCCCAAGCCTGAGCCTGCCGCTGAGAAGCCAGCGCCGAAGCCGGCACCCACACCAAAACCAAAGGCCCCCGAGCCGACGACTGTTACGGTGCGGAAGATCGCGCCGCCCGAGGCCGCGCCGGCCGCGCCCGCCGCGGCGGCTGCGACGGCTGCCGCTCCCAGCGCCACCGTGGCCGCAGCGCCCGCTGCGGCTGAGCCGGCCTTTGGGACTATTGCCACCGGAACGGCGCTCAAAGTGTCGCCAGCGATGCGCATCTGCACCAACACGCACGCCGTGGGTGATCGCGTCACCGCCACGCTCGACGAGTCGGTGGTGGGAAGCAATGGTGCGCTCCTGCCCATGGGTTCGACGGTCATGCTACGCGTCACCGAATCCGGGCGCGGCAAGGGGAGCGAGGCCGATGCGCGCATTGCCTTTGAGGTGATGTCCGTGCGCGTGGGCGACACCACGTATCAGGCGTGGGGACACCTCGCACAGATTGCATCGCTCGAAAAGGTGCGCGCGCAGAGCACGGCTGACCAAGCCAAAAAGATTGGCGCCGGCGCCGCCATTGGCGCGCTCGCCGGTCAGCTCCTTGGCAAGAACACCAAGTCCACTGTTATTGGCGCGGCCGTTGGCGCCGCGGCAGGCACCGCCGTGGCCGCAGGCACAGCCGACTACGATGCCTGCGTGCCACAGGGCGCGCGTTTTTCTATTCTGCTCGACCGCGCCATGAATGTGCGCGCGGTGATGCTGAAATAGCCGCTAGTACCCGACCGCGCCGCCCACCGACCGTGGCTCAAAGACGCCGTGCCAACCACCGGGCACGCGCAGAATCGAGTTCACGTTCGCAATGCCGCCCTGCGAGCGGATGGTATGCCCCATCGCCTTGAGTGAGTCGAGCACGGCGGGGGCAAAGCCATTGTTCTCCACGCGGATTTCGTCCGGCAACGACTGATGGTGCAGGCGCGGCGCGCGCATCGCGTCGGCGAGCGACATGTGATGCTCAATCACGTTGAGGATCACTTCCATCGTGGCGGTGATGATCGTCGGGCCGCCGGCGGCACCGGTGACCATCAGCACCTGCCCCTTTGCGTCGAGCACAATCGTCGGCGACATCGCCGAGAGCATGCGCTTGCCAGGCTGAATGGCGTTGGCTTCGCCCTGCACGAGCCCAAACATGTTGGGGCTGCCAGGCTGCGCGGCAAAGTCGTCCATCTCGTTGTTCATAAAGAAGCCGCCGCCGCGCACCCACACCGCGCTGCCAAAGCCGCCATTGAGCGTGGTCGTGGTAGCCACCGCGTTCCCCTGGCCATCCACCACCGAGTAGTGCGTGGTGTGCTCCGGTTCGCGACCGGCGTTGAACGCGGGCGTCTTGCTCGCGGCGGTGCGGCTGATCTGCTTGGCCAACGACGCAGCGTACGTTTTGCTCGTGAGTTCCTCCATCGGAACTTTCACGAACGCCGGATCGGCGAGCTTCTGATTGCGATCAATAAAGGTGCGGCGATACGTCTCGGCGAGCAGATGCGCGTACTGCGTGCTGCCAAAGGGCGGCAGCGGCGCAAAGGTTTCGAGAATGTTGAGCGACTCGGTCATCGTAATGCCGCCCGAGCTGGCCGGCGGCATCGTCAACAGCGTGTAGCCGCGATAGGTGCTCTGCACAGGGACGCGCCACTCGGGCTTATAGCGGCGCAAATCTTCCTTGGTAATAATGCCGCCGCCGCGCTTCATCTCGGCGACGAGCGAGTCACCCACTTCGCCGTCGTAGAACGCCTGCGGGCCCTTGCCGGCAATGAGCTTGAGCGAGCGCGCCAGCTCCGCTTGCACAAAGCGCGAGCCCGGCGCGGGTGCTTCGCCGCCGGGGAAGAACAGTGCCGCCCCTTCGAACTGCGTGATGTTGCGCTTGTCGGCGGCCACGCCTCGCGAGAACGCCGAGTCCACTACAAAGCCCTGCGCCGCCAGACGAATGGCCGGCGCCATCACTTCGGCGAGCGACTTGGTGCCGTACTTGGCTAGCGCCGCCGACATGCCCGCGACTGCGCCGGGAACGCCGCTCGCCAAATGCCCGAGCGTGCTCTTGTTGGTGAGCTTGCCGTTGGCGTCCACGTACATGTTGCGCGTGGCAGCGAGCGGTGCAACTTCGCGGTAATCAATGACCGCGGTGCGCCCGTCGGCCATGCGAATATTCATAAACCCGCCGCCGCCAATGTTGCCGGCAAAGGGATAGGTCACGGCTAAGGCGAACCCGGTGGCCACGGCGGCATCTACCGCATTGCCGCCGGCCCGCAGAATCTCCACGCCGGCCTCGCTGGCCAGCGCGGAGTTGCTCACGACCATGGCGTGCTCGCCAAAGCTGGGCGCTACCGACTTAGGAAAACGCCATCCCTGCGGGAAGGCGGCGTCCACGGTCGCCTGCGCGGCGGCTGGGCGGTCGCGGCGGTCCACCTGGGCGGCGGGCGCGGCGACACCGGGAGCAGCGGCGCCGGGCGCGCTTGGGGCGGGCACCGGAGCGGGCGCAGACTGCGGGCGGCACGCCACGAGCAACGTGGCGGCAAGGACGGAGCGGGGGAAGCGAAACGCCACGGGAGACTCCTCTGGGAGACGTGCAGGCGGTAAGTTAGCAATATCTCACCCCGCAACGTCAGGGCTGCCATACCGTGATCGTGGATCCGCGCGTTACCGAGCGCCGCAACCCGCGCACCGCCGACATCGACCTTGCCTCACCGCAAGCGATTGTCGATCTCATCAACGCCGAAGACCGCACCGTGGCCGATGCGGTGGCCACGCAGCGTGAACCGCTGGCGGCTGCCGTGGCTGCCGCCGAGCAAACGCTGCGGAGCGGCGGTCGCCTCTTTTATGCGGGCGCCGGTACATCGGGACGACTCGGCGTACTCGACGCGAGCGAAATTCCGCCCACCTTCGGCGCGCCGCCGGAGCTGGTGCAGGGGATTATTGCTGGCGGCCCCGCCGCGCTCACCCGCTCGCAAGAAGGCGCGGAAGATCGCCCCGATGGCGCCCGCGCTGACCTCGACGCGGCGGGCGTGCGCGCCGGTGACTTTGTGATTGGCATCGCGGCCAGCGGCACCACGCCCTACGTGCGCGCCGCGTTGCAGCACGCCAAATCACTCGGCGCGCGCACGGCCGTTGTGGCCTGTTCGCCGCCGCCAGCCGAAACGCTCGCCGCGGCAGACATTGCGATTGTGGCTATCACCGGGCCGGAAGTGGTCACTGGTTCCACGCGCCTCAAGGCTGGCACCGCCACCAAACTGATTCTCAACACCATCACCACCGGCGCGATGATTCGCCTCGGCAAGACGTACGGCAACTTGATGGTGGACATGCAGGCCTCGAACGTGAAGCTCGTGGACCGCAGCGAGCGCATTGTGGCCGAAGTGTGCGGCATTGCGCGCGAGCAGGCACGCGAGGTGCTCACGCAGGCAGGCGGGAGCGTGAAGTACGCCATTGTGATGCAGCGGCTTGGCGTGTCGCGTGACGAAGCGGTGCGGCAGCTCGACGCCGCAGGTGGCGTGATTCGGCGCGTCCTGCCGGGCGAACCACCGCCGGTTACATGAGCGACATCGGCACCGCCGCGGCCGCGGCCAACGCGCTCGCGCGCGTTCCTGCGACCGTAATCGTTGGCCTCATGTCGGGCACTTCGCTCGACGGCATTTCTGCCGCGGCGGTGCGCTTCAGCGAACAGAATGGCGTGCTCCACCACGAGTTGCTCGCCTTTCGCAGTCTGCCGTACACCGACTCGCAACGTGCGCGACTCGCCGCCGCGCTCACCGGCGCCACGCCGCTTGAATACACGCGACTCGACTTTGAACTCGGCGCTTGGCTCGCCGACGCGGCCGTCGCGGTGATCGCCGAGTGCGGTGTGGCGCGTGCCGACATTGCGGCCATTGCGAGCCACGGGCACACCGTGTGGCACGATCCACCACACGCCACTTGGCAGTTTGGTCAGCCCGCCGTGATTGCTGAGCGCACCGGAATTCCGGTGATTGCCGATTTCCGCGTGCGCGACGTGGCGGCGGGCGGGCAGGGCGCGCCGCTCGTGCCAATGGCCGACGCACTCCTCTTTGCAGCACCGGAGCATTGGCGCGCGTTGCAAAACATTGGCGGCATTGGCAATGTGACCATCGTGCCGCCGGGCGGTGATACGCGCGCGGTGCGCGCGTTCGACACCGGCCCGGGCGTGGCGGTGATTGATGGCGTGGTGCGCGCGTTGCGTCCTGATCTCGCCTTTGACGTGGACGGCGCGCTCGCCGCAGCTGGTGCGCCTATTGAGGCGGTGGTCGCTGACGCCATGCGGCATCCGTACTTTGCCGCCGAGCCACCCAAGAGCACTGGGCGCGAGTTGTTTACGCCCCGTTTTATTGGCGATTTCATCACGGCGTGCCGCGCGGCCAAGCCCGCCGCGACGGACGCCGACATTGTGGCCACGGCCGTGTTGTTCACCGCGCGCAGCATTGCCGACGCCTTTGCGCGCTTTGTGCCGGAGCCGGTGGCGGAGCTGTTGCTCTCAGGGGGCGGCGCTCGGAATCCCGCGCTGGTGGCGGCCATTGAGCGCGAACTCGCGGCGGTGCCGGCAGCCGCAGGGTTTGGCGCGCGGCGCGTGGCGAGCTTTGACGATGTGTGCTACGACGGGGAAGCCAAAGAAGCGGTGGCTTTTGCCCTGCTCGGCTGGCTCCACTTGCAACACCGCCCCGGCAACGTTCCCTCCGCCACCGGCGCCCGCGCCCCGCGCATCCTCGGCGCCTACACACCGGCGTGAATACCGCCGCACTGCTGATTCCCGCGTTGCGGTACGATGCGGCGTTTGGCTTTCGTCACCTGCAGGATCATATCGACGACTGCCTCGAACTCGGCGTTGGTGGGTTTCTTATTTATGGCGGTTCGGCCGCGGAAGTCACTGCGCTCACGGAGGACCTGCGGCGGCGTTCGTCGCTGCCTCTACTCTTGGCGGCCGATGTTGAGCGCGGCGCGGGGCAGCAGTTTGCCGACACGCTCGCGTTGCCGCCCTTTGGTGCGCTTGGCTCCCTCGGTGATGTGGACATCATTCGCCGCGCCGCACGCATTACCGCGCGTGAACTGAAACGCGTGGGGCTCAACTGGGCCTTTGCGCCGGTGTGCGATTTAGATGTGGCGCCCTTCAGCCCCATTGTGAATACGCGCGCTGCCGGTGGCGATGCGGCCACGGTTGCGGCCGCGGTATCCGAATGGATTGATGCCTGTCAGGCCGAAGGGGTGCTCGCGTGCGCCAAGCATTTTCCGGGGCACGGGCGCGCGGACGGCGATTCGCATGTGATGCTCCCGAGTGTGCTGGCCGGCGCTGAGCAGTTGTGGCGCGACGACCTGCTTCCATTTCGCGCGGCCGTGGATGCCGGTGTTGCCTCGATGATGACGGCGCATGTCACGTATGCTTCACTCGACGCCACGGGAGAACCGGCAACGCTCTCCAAGCCGCTGCTCACCGAACTCTTGCGCGGCGTCATGGAGTTTGACGGTCTCCTAGTGAGCGACGCGTTAGAAATGGACGGCATTCTCGCGGTGGGGAATGAAGCCGACGTTGCCGTGCGCGCCATCAATGCTGGGTGCGACGTCTTGCTCTCGCCGCTCAACGTGGAACTCACGGCGCGCGCGTTGGACCGTGCGGTACAAGACGGCCACATCCACTCGGAACGGTTGCGCGAAGCACTTGAGCGCCGGCAGCGTTGGGCGCATTGGGCGCATCCGAGCGGCGGCCGCGAAGCGTCACTCGACGATGTGGCGTGGGCGCGGCAGGTGGCGGACCGCACGGTGCATGTGGCGCGTGGCGCTGCGCCGCGTGTAGGGGAGGCAGTGGAGATCGTGCTTGTTGACGACGACGCCGGCGGTCCCTGGCTGGTGCCAAACCGCACGCGGTTTGGCGCGATGTTCCACGCGTTTCATGTGAACGCCATGGTGGTGGCCGAGCCGTCGGCGGGAACGAAGGTGCCGGTGCTCGTGGCGCTCTTCGCCGACGTCGTGGCGTGGAAGGGCGCCGACGGTGTGAGTGAGGAGGGTGTGCAGCGGGCGCAGCGCGCCCTCGACGTGGCGGCGCATCAGGGACGCGAAGGGTGCGTCGTGTTGTTTTCGCATCCGCGCCACGCCGCGCTGTTTGATGCGTCAACCAACGTGGTGTGCGCCTGGGGCGGGGAAGCACCCATGCAAGAAGCCGCGGCGCGTGTGATCGCGTCGCGGTCGCTCGTGCGACGGTAGCCGAGGCTCGGGTGCTCGCGGCTCAGGACGCCGCGAGCACCTTGGGATAACGCACGGCGAAGCGCGTGCCGTCGCGCGAATTGGATACAAATGAGACGCGCCCGTGCAAATGCCGTTCGCTCAAGAGCTTGATGCTATACGTGCCGAGTCCGCGTCCGGAGCCTTTGGTCGAAAACGACCGCATAAAGACTTGGCTCTGCACCGCCTCCGGCATGACGGCGCTGTTGTGCACGGTAAAGCAGACCATGTCGCCTTCCGCTCGCGCGGCCAGCGTCACTTTGCCGCCTGAGTCGGTGGCCTCAACCGCGTTCTTGACGAGATTCGTGAGGACGCGACGGAGCAAGACCGGATCGCTCACCATGTCGCACCGCTCCGACGTGGCATCGACGCTTACAGAGATGCCGCGCTCGAGGCTTTGCGAATGAAACTGGTGAGCCGTATGCTCGAGCAATTCCTGCGACCGCACCGGCACCGCCGACACCTGAAGTTCCCCGTTCTCGGCAAGGGTGAGCAGGCGTTGTGCGGTAATCTCACTCATCAGCTGGTCGGTGGACTGCGAGAGCATGCCCGCCACTTTGCGGATGCCGTTCTCGCGCATCTCCGTCATCTGCATCAACTCGGCGAGGCCATGTACGCCGGCGGCGGTGTTGAGCACGTCGTGAAAAAAGATCTTCTCGAGCGCTTCCCGCCGTTTTTCGTTGCTGATGTCGACCATAGAGTAGACGAGGAACGTCTCGCCGTCGATGTGGATGGGATGCGACCAGACGCGCAGGTCGAGCGCGGTCTGCCACTCGTTTTCTGCACCGCACACGACGCGGCACTCTTGAATGTCGAGTTCCCCCGACTCCTGGCTTCGCTTGATGGCGAGTGCGCCACCGCACGACTGGCACTGCGCGGAGGTGCCGCAGCCCCCGGGCGTCCGGCGCGCGTTGGAGCAACCGAGCGCCTCGCCGGCGCGCAGGCCGAGTACCGCCGCGGCGTCGTGGGCGCCGGAGCTCCGGAAGGTGCCCGACAGCGCGTCGGCCTTGCCGGCCTCGAGAAACGCGAGGAACGATCGGTTGGCAAAGACGATCTGCCGTTCGTCGTTGAGCACCACCGCCATATTGGGTACGGTGTCGAGAAATTCCCGTGCGAGCGGATGCGAGGCAATCAAGTCGCATTGCCGGCGAACTTCTTCCGGCGTGGCACGTTCCGCCGGAAGGTGGTGTGTTGGTAGTGACATCTGCCCTCCCTGCGACGGTGATTTAGTGCTTGCGCATCTGGCCAAGGAACTCGTCGACGTCGCCCATGAGCGATTCGGCCACGCGTGACAAATCAGACGCGGAGGCCACCATCTGGTCTGCGGCGTCTTGTGTCTGCACGCTGCCTGCGGCGGCGGTCGCCACCGTTTCGCTCACTTGGCGTGTGCCCTCTACCGCTTGGTTGATGCTCTTGCCCATCAGACCGGTGGCGGTCCCTTGGCTCGCCACCGCCCGCCGCATCCCCGACAGGAGCTCATGCATCCCGGTTACGGTCTCCGTGATACCGGCCGTCGCTTTGACCGCGTCGGCGGTGGCTTCTTGAATCGTCTCCACCATGAGCTCGATGTCACCCGTTGCTTTTGCCGTTCGCGTTGAGAGGCTGTTCACTTCCGTCGCGACCACGGCAAAGCCAAGCCCCGCGTCGCCGGCATGCGCCGCTTCAATCATCGCATTCAGGGCCAGCATGCGTGTTTGCAGCGCCACCTCGTTGATGATGGCAACCACGCGGGTGATGTCGCGCGCGGCGCTCTCCAGCCCGGTGACCACAGCGTTCGCCCGCTGTGCTTCCGCGAGGGCCTGCTCCGCCATCACGCGCGAATGCTCCACCTGCGTCTCAATCTCAGTTGCCGCGTCCGCAATCCGGGTGCTCGCGCTGGCCACGGTCGCCATATGCTGCGAGGTCGTGACGGCCGCCGCTTCCGCTGTTTCAGCTTCCCGACTCGTGGTTTCGGCAGAGGCCATCAGCGATCGCGCCGTGGCTTCGGCTTCGGTGGCGGTCGCCGCCACGCCGTGCACGACCTCGTTAATCATGTCCTCGAACGCGGCGGAGAGGCGCACACGTTCCGCGCGCTGGGCGGCGCTCTTCGCCTGCTGTTCCGTTGCGGTGTTGATCAACGCCGCACCGTGGCGAAAACTCCCCAGCATGCCGCGGGTGAGGACGCGACGGTAGAAGCGCTCCTCGCTGGCGGCTAACAGCGACGCACTCGACTCGCGCACAAAGGCGTCGGTCATGTCGAGCAAATGGTTGATGTCGCGCTGCATCGCGCCCATGGGGCTCGCGTCATCAATGTACAGTATGCGCTGTTCAAGGTCGCCGCGCGCCGCGGCGGCACACACGCGGCTCACTTCGGCGATCGCGTCACGCGACAGATCAATCTCAGGACGGCGTGCGTCGCCGCGCCGAGCGGCGCGCGCGAATGAGGGCATGTGCATTAGAGGCTCCAGACCAGTTCGTCGTACGTTTGGCCCGCGTCGGCGAGCATGGCATTGAGCTTCCATTGTCCAGCGGCAATCCCTTCCTTTTTGTTTTCGTGCTTGCGTTCCTCGGCCAACAGCGCGGCGTAAATCGGTTTGATTTTCGCAACCGCACCGGGGTCCGGCGTGCGTCGGTTGGAGTGGTAGCCAATAAGCGCGCCGGCACCGTCATACGTGGGCGTCACGTGCGCATGCGCCCAATAGGCGTCCCCGTCGCGGGCGAGGTTCAGCACGTACGCAAAGATTTCGCGCCCCGCGCTGATGGTGTCCCACAGCAACTTGAACACGCACGCGGGCATGTCCGGGTGGCGGATGATGTTGTGTGGTTTACCAATGAGGTCCACTTCCGCGTAGGACGACATGCGGAGGAACACGTCATTGGCGTAGGTGATGCGCCCTTTGAGATCGGTTTTGCTCACGATGATCTCGTTGGCATCGAAGCCGCGCTCACGCCCAGTAGGTTTTATTGCTGGAACAGCCACGTCGCACTCCGCCAAAATAGTTGACGCTCCCGCCCAGAAGTGGAACGAGGTAGCGTCTAGATTTTCGGCGGATCGTCACGTAACTGTGCAGGGAAATCCCTGACGAGCGGCTGGTGAAATCCGGCGTCGCGGTTACTTCGGGCGATTGACGTCCGGCGGCATCTGCTGCACGACCCGCGCCGATGGCACAGCGTACACAATTCGGCCATTCGCCTCGCGCGGTCCACCGAACACCACACCCACCACCGCGCCCTTGGCGTTGAACACCGGGCTTCCGCTCGACCCTTCTGCGGCCCAGCCGTCGAGTTGAAGCGTGTCGGTCAACGCTTTCGACACAATCGCCACACCCAAGGACGTGCGCGGGTGCAGTCTGTTGATGTCGCCACCCATGCCAGCGGTCTCCGTGCCGAGTGGATACCCGAGGATCGTGAGTGCCGTGCCCACCGGTGGTGTTGGTGCTGTCGAAAGAGAGCCCACCACAGGGTAGCTGCCCCCTTCGTCAATCTGGAGCCAAGCGAGTTCGTCGGTCGCGCTCACCTTGAGCACGTGCGCACGTCGCCACTGCCCCACCGTGCCATTGAAGATCACCTGCACCTGCGGCGCGGTCACGCCTTGGTCATCCACCACCACGTGGCGATTGGTGACCACTAGTCCGTTTCGTGCGACATTGAACCCCGAGCCGCTGACCATGTCGCCGTTCGCAAACTTGACGGCCACGAACACCACCGCCGCCATGTTGCGACGCACCGTCGACGCCACGTCCGCGTCCGAGAGCGCCGCGACCGCGCGCTGCCGATCTTCGAGTGCGTGGAGACTCTCCGCTGCGGCACTTGTGCTGCCGCCACCACCTTGCGCCATCTGCGCCTTGAGCGCGGCCATCTGCACGGCGCTGAGGCTGTCGCTACTGCGCCGTGCGTCGGACATGTTCTTGAGCAACATGTCCACACGCAGAGTCGACAACCGGCGATCCTGATAACTCCGCCATCCCACCGTGCCGCCAATCACCACAACGAGCACACCGAGCGCCACCACCGCGTGACGCAGCGTTCGCGTTTGTAGATGCACCGCTTCGGCCACCAGCTCCATCGTGTTTCGGCGCGGCGGCGTTCCGCTGGACACGGTGCGAAACTCCACCGTGGGCCCCTGGGCGCCAAAGCCAATCACGTCGCCGTCGCGGAGCAGCTGCGGGGCACTGATGCGCGCACCGTTCACGAGCGTGCCGTTGGTGCTCGCCAGATCGTGTAGCGTCACGCCGCCGTCGGCGGTGCGCAATTCCGCGTGGCGCGCAGAGACGTCGGCATCGTGCTCCGCATGAAAGCGCACGTCGCATGACGGGTGGCGTCCAACAGTGACCACCGGTTGGTCGAGCGTGTCCCGCTGCCCAGCGCGCGAGCCGCTGGTGATGCGGAGTTCGATCGGCATTACCGGAGGTAGCGGTACAACTGCCAGGCAATAACGCCCAAGGCAATCAGGCCAAAGATGATGCGCCACGTTTCGCGCGAGACGCGAGCGTCGGGCGCGTCGGGCGCGTCGGGCGCGTCGGGCGCGTCGGGCGCGTCGGGCGTAGTTCGCCGGAAACAGCGCTGCCAGAGGCGTGCTCGTTGAGGTCGGCGTCATCGGCGAGCGCCGTAATGTCATCCGCGCTCACGCGCACCGTGGGGCGCATCTCCGATTCGCTGACATACGGGCGATAGCCAATCGTATCGCCAGCGGCCGGCGCGAGGAGCGTGGCGCCATCAGCGCGCGCGGCGATCACCGTGATATTGTCCGGGCCACCATTCTCGTTGGCCAAATCAATCAGGCGCTTGCACAGTTGCACGAGATCGGTGGAGTCCGTGGCAATCGTGGCGATGTCGGTGGCGTGCATCTGGCCGCTCAGTCCGTCACTGCACAACAGGAGCACGTCGCCGCGGCGCAGCTGCTGCTGCGTGAGATCCACCTTCACGGTGGGCTCCGGACCAATCGCCTGCAAAATGATATTGCGGCGTTCGCTCACTTCGGCCTCTTCTTCGGTCAGCTCACCGGCCTCGATGAGCTTTTGCATCAGCGACTGATCCTTGGTGATCTGCACCGCCACGCCGTCGCGCACGAGATACGCGCGGCTGTCGCCCACCTGCGCCAGATACAACTGATCACCGAGCAGACCGGCGATCGTGGCCGTGGTCCCCATGCCGCGATTTTCGGGATGCTCAATCGCAAATCGATGAATCCGCGCGTTGGCCGCCTCCGTGGCAGCCTTGAGTGCAATCACAAAGGTCTCGGCGCTGGTCCCCGCCGCACGGCGCCAGCGCGCGTCCAGTTCCGAGAGCACGACGTCCGTTGCCATGGCGCTGGCCAGTTCACCCGCCGCCGCACCACCCATGCCGTCTGCGACCATAAACAGCGTGCCGCGCGCGCCCTGAACGTGCGTCCGCACTTCGGGCTGCAGTGTGGCGTTCCCCGTTTCGAGGTCGCACACCACAAACGCGTCTTCGTTGTGCTCGCGCGTCCGCCCCACGTCGGTGCGGCCAAAGACGTGGACGGTAACTGCGCTGGAGAGCGGCGTGTGGTTTGAGGTCACGTAGAGGGGGGCGACGTGGCTAGTCAGTGATGGGACGGTGGAACGTTAGTGCGCAGCGCAAAGCAGCGGGAGTCGTGTCAGCGCGAGCGAACGCGCCCCCAGTCTGGAAGCGCGAACCGGCTACGGTTTGCAGAGATCACTCGCCACCACAGACTTCGCGGCGGGCAGGTCGTCGTTCGTGAGCCCGCTGGCGATGGCCTGTTGCGCCGAGCGACAGGTGCGTTTGTCCTCGAGGACCGCGTATGCCATTGACTGTACCCAATACGCGAGCCCCTTGGTTGAACCATTGGCGGCCGGCAACACACGCGAGACGTCGTCGAGGGCTTCACGGGCCTCAGCAGCACTTCCCCCTTCCGCGAATCTCTTGCTCCAACGAGCGAGCAGCTGTTGCGGTTCCGCCGCGGCCGACGCCCCACTATTCGTACGGGGCACAGTGGCGCCGGGATTCGTCGGCGCCGGGCTCGTGCCTGGGGCGCCGCCTGCCGCCGGTTTGGCGCCTGAGCCGGCTGGGGCGGGAGCCCCCTGTGACGGCACCGCCGCCTCCGAACTGACCGGTGCCGGGCTCGCCTTGGTTTCGGTCGCACCACTCGCCGCTGGCGACGCGGGCCCACGCATCATCACCACCGCCACGGCAATCGCCGCCACGAGCACGCCGCCACCAACGAGCAGCGGCAGTTGGCTCTTCGTGTTTGTTGCCGTCGGAGCGGGCGCCGCACTGGCCGCGTCACTGGCACCTCCGGCGGGCTGTTGCGCCACGCGCGTCTTGGGCACGGTGGCCGCCGCAACTGTTTTAGCCGCCCCCATCACTAGCGTGCTCTCACTCGCGGCGAGCGTACCCGGCATCTGCGATACCGCTTTGACAATGTCACGCCCAAACTCGGCGGCCTGCTGATACCGATCCACGGCGTCGCGCGCGAGCGCTTTGTCCATCACCGTCTGCAGTGCCGCGGGCCACGCCACACCGGGCTTCATGTCCGTGAGCGTCTTGGGTTCGTCGGTGAGGCGCATGATCATCGCCTCCTGCGCCGAGTTGCTTGGAAAAGGCAACGTCCCCGTCAAACAGTTGAACGCCACCAGCCCGAGCGAATAAATGTCGCTCCGCCCGTCGAGCGTGTCGCCGGCGAGCTGCTCCGGACTCATATACTCTGGCGTCCCCACTACGAGTCCGGTCCGCGTCACCTTCTGCGCATCGCTCGCGCTCGCCTTGGCAATGCCAAAGTCCACCACCTTCACCACGTCGGCGCCTTCGCGCCCCTTGGCGATCATGATGTTGTCGGGCTTCAGGTCGCGGTGCACAATGCCATGATCGTGCGCTGCCGCGAGCGCATCGGCGGCCTGATGAATGATGGCCGCCGCGCGCGGCGCGGGGAGTGATCCGGTTTTTGCGATGAGACTCGTGAGCGACTCGCCCTCAATGAACTCCATCGCCAGGTAAATCAGCCCGTCGGCTGTTTCGCCAAAGTCATAAATGCCGCAGACGTTGGGATGATTGAGCCGGCTCGCGTTGGCGGCCTCGCGATTGAAACGCGCAATTGCATCGGGATCCTGATTCATCCCGGGGTTCATCACCTTGAGCGCGGCCTTACGCCCCATCTTTACATGCTCGGCGAGATACACCGTGCCCATGCCACCTTCGCCCAGTTTGCGAAGGATGTGATACCGCTCAGCGACCACCGTCCCAAGGAGATCGCCGAGCGGATTGCTGGAGCGCAGCGCGGTGCCGTCGCGGGGACAGAACCGTTCGGAGAGTGGATACTCCGTGCTGCAGGTGGGGCAGATTTTCTGATCGCTCACCGGCCGGCCGTCCCGTTACGAAAGTTCACTCAGAGGCTCTCCACCCGGATCGTCTGGTCGCCAACCAAAAAGCGCTGTCCTACTTTCAGTGTTTTTTCGCCGCGCACCGCCACGGCAATGCCGTTGCGACTGCCGTCGTCGAGCACAATGAACTCGAGATCTTCACTGCGCACTTCGGCGTGCTGGCCGCTCATGGTCAGATCGTACGGAAAGACCCAATCGCCCGCGTCGCGGCCAATCTTCACGCTGCGGCCGGGGGAGAGATGGCAAATGTCGCGCGCACTGCCGTCGGCGCGCAGCTGTGCGAGCACCGCCACATCTGCACTCGGTGTGAGCGAACCGAGGCGCCGCGTACGGTCGGCTTCTGCCGGATGTGGGCCAGGGTAGCCGAGCCGACGAAAGCGCAGGAGTTGCGAGCCCACGAGAATCGTGTCGCCATCCTGCAGGCGATAGGGCCCGTCAATAAAGAGCCAGGTCCCGTTGCGTGAGCCGAGGTCGCGCAGAAAGAGCTGACCGGCACGGAGCGACAGTTGCGCGTGCACCGGGGAGAGAAACACATCGGAGGCAAAGCGCACGTCAGCCTCGGTGCGGCCCAAGGTGGCGTCGGCGGTGGCGAGGGTAATGGTTTGCGTCACCTCTCCGTTGTCGCCGAGCACGCTGAGTTTGGCGCCGCCCCCGGTGGCGGCGGCGCTGAACGCGGCGGTGCCGCTCGCACGAGCTGGCGCGGCCGCGCCGTCGAGGCGCGCACCGCAGCGTGGGCAGAACGGAAACTCGGGGTCCACCATGGCCGAGCAACTCGGACATTGCTTTTGCGCCACAGGCGGTTTGGGCGTGCCTGTGGCGCGCGGCATACGGGCCGTGGACTCCGGTTCGGCGAGCGGAGTCCGGCGGCTTTCCATAAGGCTGGCCACCGAAATCACGCGGGCGCCGCCCGTGACGATTGGCTTACCGCAGTCAATGCAAAACCGCGACGCCTCGTCGTTTTCTCGGCCACAAAACCCGCATGGAATCACGGTGCCTGCTCTCCCTAGGGGCGCCGGACTGGGCGGCGCAACGGCGCGGCGCATCGGCGCGGCGCAAAGACGGTCATTTCGCTCGCTATTGGCGAATATAGGCCGACGCTTGGGTGGTGGCTAGGCGAGTGCGCGCATTATGATTGTTGCCTATGCGCCGTGCTCTGTCACGCTTCTCATTGGCGATCGTGTTGGCGTCCGCGTGTACGCGCGCGCCGGCTCCGCTGACTACGCCTGTTCCGGCCTCGCCTCCGCAGGCCGCGGCGCCCGTCGCGAAAGCCGCGGCGAATCCGCCTGCCGCACCACCCGCCATTCCGCCCGTCCCTTTTGTGGATGGCCCGCTGGCCATTCATGTGGTGAGTCCGTCGCGCACGGAGCTTATGCCGCGCGTGGATTCCACTTTCATTTTTGGATCGGTCGGTTCGGGAGCTGCGCGCCTCACGATCAACGGTGTGCCGGTGACCGTGCACCCGAATGGCGCGTTCTTGGCGTACCTGCCGCTCCCCAAGGGCGACGCACCGGCCTACGACCTCAACGCTGTGCGCGGCACCGACAGCGTGGCGCAGCATCTCCCGATTCGCCTGCGCGCCGCGCCGATGCCGCTGCCTGATACCGGACGCCTCGTGGTGGACGCCGCGAGCGTTGCTCCTGCCGGCGTGCTCGCGCTTCGCGGCGACGAACTGGTGCGCGTGTCACTCCGTGCGCCAGCCAACGCCTCGGTAAACCTCCGCACGGCGGACGGGAACAGCGTCGTGATGCGCCACGGCACCGGCGTCACCTGGAGTGCCGACGTACCAGCGCTCGAATTCGCGCGCGCCGGCACCGTGGTCGTGCGCCGCGGGCGTGACTCTCTAACCGTGCGAACGGGAGCTGTGACGGTGAGCGATGCGCTACCGCGCCGGTGGGGTGAACTGGTTGCCGCGAGTGACGCCGCCGGCAGCGACACCGATCGCGTGGTGGTGCTCAAGCCAGTCGCCGGTGGTACCTACAAATGGTTTATCGTGCCCGGCACCGTGGTAGAAATCACCGGACAGCGCGGTGACCAACTCCGCGTGCGCCTCGACTCGCAGCTCGAAGCCTGGGTGGGCGACAAAGAAATCAAATCGCTCCCCGAGGGCACGCCGGTGCCGCGTCGCGTGGCCGGCAATGCGCGCGTGACCACCGGCGACGGCTGGAGCGACCTCCGCATTCCCATGGGCGAACGCCCCGCGCATCAGGTAACACCGCAGCGCGACGCGCTCGTGCTCACGCTCTACGGCACCGTTGCCAATACTGACATTGTCAATCTCGCCACCGCCGACCCCGCTATTCGCGACGTGACGTGGGAGCAAGTCGCCAGCGATCGTGCGCGCTTTACGGTGCATCTGCGCGGCGCGCCCTATGGCTACCTCGTGTTCTGGGATCGCAATGCGCTCGTCGTTCGCGTGCGCCACACGCCGCGCGTGAATGCCGCGCGCCCGCTACAGGGCCGCACCATTGCCGTGGACGCGGGCCATCCGCCAGCGGGCTCCACCGGTCCCACCGGCTTATACGAAGGTGACGCCACGCTCCGCGTAGCCGAGCAACTCAAGCCGATGCTCGAAGCCCTTGGCGCCACCGTGCTGATGACGCGCACCACGCGCGCACCCGTGGCACTCGCCGAACGCCCCGTGATGGCGCGCCGCGCCAACGCCGATGCCTTTGTGAGCATTCACCTGAATGCGTATGCCGAAGGGGCGAATCCATTTCGCACCACCGGCACCGGCACCTTCTTTTTTGTGGATCAGTCCGAGCCACTCGCGCGCGCCATTCAGCGCGGGCTCGTGCGTCACATGGGACTCCGCGACCTCGGCATCAACTACGACAACCTCGCCGTGGTACGCGGCACCTGGATGCCCTCGGTACTGTGCGAAGGATTGTTTGTGATCATTCCGGAACACGAGGCCGCGTTGCGCACCGTGGCATTTCAGCAACGCTACGCGCGCGGCATTGCCGACGGACTCCTCGAATACTTTGGCACGTTAGGAGTTGACCGATGAAGGTGCGCATCGCTCTCGCGGCGCTGCTCGGCACGCTGCTGTTGCCGCGCGCCGCTGCCGCGCAGCTCGACCCCAGTCAGCACTGGCGCACGATCACCACCACGCACTTCCGCGTGCACTTCACCAACGGGCTCGACTCCGTGGCGCACCGCGCCGCCGGCTCCGCCGAACGCGCCTACGCGCGCCTCGCCACCGAACTCGTGGAACCGCGCGGGCCCGTGGAGCTCGTGCTCGCCGACAACTACGACATCTCCAACGGCTCGGCCAATGTTTTTCCGAGCAATCGCATTATTGTGTATGCGCGTCCCACCATTGATGCGTCGTCGCTGCGCTTTCTCGACGACTGGATTGATCTCGCGGTGAGCCACGAGCTCACGCACATCTTTCATTTGGATCGCTCCGCCGGCTGGTGGCGGCTCGCGCAGCGGATTGTTGGACGCGCACCGACGGTCTTCCCAGGGCTCTACACCCCCAACTGGATTGATGAAGGGATTGCCGTCTACTACGAAACGCGCCTCACTGGCGCCGGCCGCATTGCGGGCACCGATCACGAAGCAATTGTGGAGGCGGCCGCACTCGACAACACGCTACCGCGCCTGCACGCCCTCAGCGCCGCCTCCGGCGCGTGGCCGCTTGGCAACAATGTGTACGTGTACGGCTCGCTCTTTCTCGATCAATTCGCCAAGTCCCACGGCGCCGCCAATATGCGCGCCTTTGTGGACGGCACCGCCGGCCGCACGCTCCCATTCTTGCTCAACACCAATGCGCGCGCCGCCTTTGGCGTGAGCTTTCACGACGCCTATCGCGCCTGGACCGACTCGCTACGCGCGGCCGCGTTGCGCGTCGGCGCGTCAGGTGGCGCATCGGGTGGCGCATCGGGTGGTGCGCCGGGTGGTGCGTCGGGCGGCACCTCGAACGCCAGCACCACCATCACCGACGTCAGCACCCGCGGCTGGACCAACCAGCATATCCGCTGGCTCGACGCCGACCACCTCGTATACGCCAGCGCCGACCCACGCGATGTAGGCGCCCTGCGCCAACTCAACGTAAAAACCGGCGCCACCACCTTCCTCGCGCGCCGCAACTCCCTCGATGTCACCACGCCACTCGCCGGCGGCGCTCGGCTCTTTACCCAACTCGATTTTGCCGACGCCTACTCACTGCGCAGCGATCTCTACCTCGAGCGCAACGGCGTCACCACGCAACTCACCAATGGCGCACGCCTCACACAGGTGGATGTGCGCGCCGCATCGGGCGGCGCCGCGTCGAAGGCCGCATCAGGCGGCACCGCGTCGAATGCCGCGGCTCGAGGCGACGCGCCGAACACCACCGCACCGCTCACCGCAGTAGCCGTCAAACTCGCACCAGGCGCCAGTCGCCTCGTGCGCTTCACCATCGTTGGCGACAGCATCGCAGAACTGGTGCCCCTCACCGGCGCGAGTCTCGACACTATTTGGAGTGAGCCGCGCTGGTCGCACGACGGCACCCGCATTGCCGCATCCCGCTGGCGCCGCGGCGGCTATGCCGACATCGTCGTGCTCGACGCCGCCACTGGCCGCCTGCTCCACACACTCGGCGGCACGCGCGCCGTGGTGGCCGCCCCCAGTTGGAGTGCGGGCGACAGTGCCATCTTTTTTACGAGCGATCGTACGGGGCGCAGTGCGCTGTACCGCGCCAACGTGGCCACCGGCGCACTCGTGCGCGTAGCCGAAGCGCGCACCGCGCTCGCCGAGAGCGAGTTGAGCCCCGACGGCACACGCCTCGCCACCACGCGGCTTCGCGGCGACGGCCTGCACATCGCGCTCACCAACGTAAGCAATGGCGTCCCCGCCGACTCCACGAGTGTACTCGCGCCATCGCGCGCCGACCCACTCGTGGTGGCCGGCGGAGCCGCGCAGGACTACAGTGCGTGGCGCACACTGCTTCCTACCTATTGGCTCCCCGCGCTGCAACAGACGGACGACGGAAAACTGCAGGCCGGGCTGATCACCGGCGGCAACGATGTTATCTCGCGGCACGCGTGGAACGTGCAAGCGCTCTACAGCACCGCGCACAAAGAGCCGAGCGGCGACGCTTCGTATAGTTATGCCGGACTCGGCAATCCGCTGCTGGGCCTGAGCACGTCGGAGTCATGGGATCACTTTGATTTGTTCAGCAAGAAAGTGCTCGTGGGGACGCTGGCGCGGCGGCGCGTCTTTGCCGATGCCGCCGTCACGTTTATTCGCCCCACGGTGCGCACCAATTCCAATCTCTCGGTTGGCGCCGAACTCGAGTGGCGCGATTACCGCACGGAGCCCGTCGCCCTGTATCAATCGCTCGCGCCAGGCTTTCGGCGCAGCTATACCTACCCCGCGTTCTTTGTGAGCGCCGGCTTTAGCAATGTGAAATTTCCCACGCTCGCCGTGAGCTACGAGGACGGCATTCAAATCGCCGCCTCCGTAAAAAATCGCTGGCGCTCCGACTCCGCGAGCGGCACGCGCAGCACCACGGTGGTTGGGGTGTTCAGCGGCTTCAAAGCATTTGATGTGGGCGCGTACGCGCATCACGTGCTCGCGGTGCGCGTGGCCGCTGCCACCGAGGACGCCACGGCGCCGAGTGAACTGAAGGCCGGCGGCACGAGCGGTGGCACGCTCTCGCTGATTCCTGGTGTCACGCTGGGTGACGGCCGCCGCACCTTTGCCGTGCGCGGTTTTCCGGACGGTGCGCAGCGCGGCAATCGCGCGGTGGCGGCGTCGGTCGAGTATCGCTTTCCGCTGGCGCTCCCCGGGAGCGGGGTAGGGAGCACGCCACTCTTTCTGCGCGGCCTGAGTGGGCTCTTCTATTATGATGCCGGCGCCGCCTGGTGCCCGGCGGGCACTCCAGTGAGTGCCGCCTGCTCGGTAGGCGCCACCGCGCAGCGCTGGATGACCAGTGTGGGCGGCGAGTTGGATCTCGACGCGGCCATTGAGTACGACGTGCCGTACCGTTTTCGGTTCGGGGTGGCGGTCCCTACCGCGCACCGTGAGTTTGCTCGCACGGTCAATGCGAGTCTGTTCTTTGCGCTCGGGCTATCGTTCTAGCGGTTGGCTACGCCGCGACGGCCTGTTCCTCTTTGCGAGTTCATTATATGAAGCCCACCGTTCCGCCCTCCGCCTTTATTCACGACACGGCGGTTGTTATTGGCCGCGTCACGCTCGGTGAGCGCGCGAGCGTGTGGCCCACGGCCGTGCTCCGCGGCGACATTGACGCCATTGTGATTGGCGACGACACCAACGTGCAGGACGGCGCCGTGCTGCACTGCGACGAAGGGCTCCCCTGCACGGTGGGCGCACGGGTCACGGTGGGGCACCGCGCGGTGGTCCATGGCTGCACCGTGGAGGACGACTGCCTCATTGGAATTGGGGCGATTGTGCTCAACCGGGCGGTGATCGGGCGAGGGAGCATGGTGGGGGCTGGGGCCGTGGTCGCGGAAGGAACGGTCGTGCCCCCCGGCAGTCTCGTCCTCGGTGTACCCGGCAAAATCCGGCCGCTGACCCCAGAGCAGGCCGCGCGCATCGGGCACGGATATGCTTCCTATGTATCAATGGCGCAACGACATAGGCTCGGAGAGTTCGAAAGGTAGTGTACAAAAACGCGACAGCGTACAGTAGTTGGTCGCGTTGGCCTGCCTTTTGCAAAGTATGTGGTCGGAAACGCCTGCAACCTCCGTCACCGAACGAGTGACGGCGGGAAGCGGCCAATCGGTCCGACCAGCCATGAAGAACGATTCAGCACTGTCGCCCACTGCCTCGACCTTTGCGCGCGTGCTCGGCGTGATGCTCGTCGTTGAGATTGGCATCATGCTGCTACTCGGCGCTTTGCCGCCGATGCCAGAGTACGTGCAGGCAATCGTCGATGCCGCGCTGCTGACGGTCATTGCGGGTCCGCTGGTCTGGCGCATCGTTGCCGGCCCGTTGCGTCAGGCGACGCGCGCCGAGCAGTATCGACTCGAGGCGCGCACGAGCGGCATTCTGATGGCGGCGGCCGACGGCCTCGTGGTAGCGGACGTGAGCGGACGCATCACCGTGTTCAATGCCGCGGCGGAGCAGCTCTTTGGCTTTACGGCGCGTGAAGTGATTGGCAAGAAGTTGAGCGTGCTGGTGCCCACGGAGCATGCGGCGGCGCTGGAAACGTTTGTGCGGCAGTTCACGCTGGCGCGCGACTCGGACGAGCGAAAGCTGTCGCAGCGCGACCGCGCGCCGGTGCGTCGCAAGGGCGGCGATCTGTTTGTGGCGGATATGTCGTTTGCGCGTTTCTCCGATGAAACTGGTACGCTGTTGGTGGTGACGGTGCGCGACGCGACGTCGCGTGTGCGTCTGGAGCATGAGTTGGTGGTGGCCAAGGAGCAGGCCGAAGCGGGCGTGCGGGCCAAGGACACCTTCCTCTCGCACGTGAGCAGCCAGATTCGGACGCCGGCGAACGCGATGATTGGCATGAGCGGCATGTTGCTCGATACCGCGCTCGACGCCGAACAGCACGACATCGCCGAGAATGTGCGCAATAACGGACAACAGCTGCTTGCGATTCTTAACGACATTTTGGATTTCGCCAAAATCGAAAACGGCCAGCTCGCGCTGGAGACGCAGGAGTTCCAGGTGCGCGAAGTGATTGCCTCGGCGATCGACTTTGTGAGCGACCGTGCCCTCGCCAAGGGGCTGCGCTTGACCTGCCGCGTGTCGGACGATGTGCCGGTGAGTGTGTTGGCCGACGCGTCGCGTGTGCGTCAGGTGGTGGCGAACCTCGTGGAGAACGCGGTGAAGTACACGCGCGATGGCGACGTGAGTGTGGTGGTGAGCGCGAGCCGCCCGTCCACGGGCCGCGCGTTGCTGCAGGTGAGCGTGACCGATTCGGGCGAGGGCGTAACGCGCGACAACATGGAAGCGCTCTTCCTGCCGTTTGGTGCGGCGCTGCGCGGTGGCGTGCGTCGTCGTGGCGGCACGGGGCTCGGGTTGGCCATCAGTAAGCGGTTGTCGGAGTTGATGGGTGGCGAGTTGTGGGTGGACAGCGCCGCGCGAAAAGGATCGACCTTCACCTTTACGCTCCCCGCCGAGATTGGCGCGATGTCGCAGCCGCGCGAGACGGTGTTGAGCGCGATCGACACGAAGATGGGGGCCAAGTATCCGTTGCACATTCTGATTGCCGACGACAACCCCGTGAACGCCAAGGTGGCGCAGCACATTCTTGAACGGATGGGCTACCGTCCCGACGTCGTGGCGGATGGTGTGGAAGCGTATGTGAATGCCGGCCGTCAGAAATACGATGTGATTTTGATGGACGTGCAGATGCCGACGATGGATGGGTTGGAAGCGACGCGTCGCATTCGGCAGTTGCCCAAGGGCGCGGGGCTCGACGTGCGCATTGTGGCCATGACCGGCGGCACGCTCGACGGCAACCGTACGGCGGCGCTGGATGCCGGGATGAATGATTTCTTGGCCAAGCCGCTGCGCGTGGAAGAGTTGCAGGAGACGTTGATTCGCGCGGCCGAGATGCGGATGTTTGCGGCGGCGTAAGGTGGGTCGGGCTCCTGCGGTGTGGCGTCGGGTATAAGTTGGAGTGATGCGCTCAGGAGCCCGTGTGCGGTTGGCAGCTGTTGTGATGGCAGGAGCGGTCGTGGCCGGTGCCGCGACCGCGTGTGGCAAGCGCGACGTCACGCCGCCCGGCGTGGTGTGCGCGCTGTATGCGGCCGCCGGTTTGAATGTGACGGTGACCGATTCGGTGAGTGGTGCGCCGGTGAGTGGCGCGACGGTGGTGGCCGTTGGGCGCAATGGCGCGCGCAACGATTCCACCATTACGGGGAGCGGCGGGACGGCCGCGCTCTTGTATGAGGCGCCTGGCTCATTTGATGTGACCGTGCGGTTGACCGGTTACACGACGTGGAGCCGCGCCGGCATTGCGATCGCCAAGGATGTGTGCCACGTGATCCCGGTGTCGCTCGGGGCGAGGCTGCAGCGTCCCTAGCCGGTCTATGGCTGGGCGCGCTGTGCACGGCGCCATGATTCCCGCCGGCGACTTCCCGATACGCCGTTGTTTCATTTGGTATCGTTACGCGACCAAATGCCGCGCGTCGTAATAGCAGACGTGCGAGCGAGCAAGGGACTAGCGTGGCGGTCCGGGAAAGTGTACCATACTCCCCCCGCAATAATGTGCTTTTTTCTGCTGGGTCTTCGGTATGGGGTGGTTAGCCGTAAGTGATTGAAATACGAACAGTTAGCTAAGGACTGTTCACCCGATCTTCGGGTGGCGTGCTACTGTGCTGATACTGTCTGGTATTGAGTCAGTGATCGGGGTGCTGGGTGGGATGTTTATCCACAGCTTTGTCACCGATTCGTGATGTTCATTTTTCAAGCTGTTGTTCTACATGGGGTTAGTTGCTTATGGCGTGGTTTCACGACCCGTCCTAGCTTCCTTCCCCTCGACGCCCTGAGTCGAAACTGGCTGGGTCTATCTAGTCAGGCTTCGATCGCCGCTCAGGTTCGCTCATAACTTTTGGGAGATGTTCGCAATGCCGCTGCCGGTTACCCCCCCGTCGACGCCCGCCACGCTGTCTCAGAACGCCCGCACGGTGCTCGAGAAGCGGTATCTCGTCAAGGACAAGACTGGCCGTTCGGTGGAGACACCGGAGGATATGTTCTGGCGTGTGGCGACTGTCGTGGCTGAGGCGGATCGTCGCTATGGGGCGAGCGACGAGGCGGTCAACAAGATTGCGAATCAATTCTATGAATTGATGACGCAGCGTCGCTTTGAGCCGAACTCGCCCACGCTGATGAACGCGGGGCGTCCGCTCGGCCAGCTGTCGGCCTGCTTTGTGTTGCCGGTGGGCGATGCGTTGAGCAATGGTCGCGACGGCATTTACGACACGCTGCGTTCGATGGCGCTCATTCACCAGAGCGGCGGCGGCACGGGGTTCAGCTTCTCGCGTCTGCGCGGCAAGGGCTCGATGGTGCGTTCCACCACCGGCGTGGCGAGCGGCCCGGTGAGCTTCATGAATCTGTATGACGCCAGCACCGACGCCGTAAAGCAGGGTGGCACGCGTCGTGGCGCGAACATGGGCATTCTCCGTGTCGATCACCCGGACGTGCTCGAGTTCATCGCGTGCAAAGAAGACCTCACCAAGGTCGTGAACTTTAATATCTCCGTTGGCATCACCGACGCCTTCATGCGCGCGCTCGAGGCCAACGCCGAGTATGACCTCATCGATCCGGGCACCAAGCAGGTGGTGGGGAGCCTCAAGGCGAACGATGTGTGGGACAAGATGATCCTGGGCGCTTGGCGGACGGGCGAGCCGGGGGTGTTCTTCATTGACGAAGCCAATCGCTACAACCCGGTGCCGCACCTCGGTGCCTACGAAGCCACCAACCCCTGCGGTGAGCAGCCGTTGCTCCCGTACGATGTGTGCAACCTTGGGTCGGTGAACATCGGCAACTACGTCGAGCATGGCGCGATGAACTGGAATGCCCTCGCGGCAGACATCCATCTCAGCTCGCACTTCCTCGACAACATCATTGATGTCAACAAGTATCCGCTTCCGGAAATCGACGCCCTCGCCAAGCGCATTCGTCGCATTGGCATTGGCGTGATGGGTTTTGCCGACGCGCTTATTCGCCTCGGCATTGCGTACGACACGCCGGAAGGGGTGGCGTTCGGTAAGCAGGTGATGGAGTTCTTGGATGTGGAAGGGAAGAAGGAGAGCGAGCGGTTGGCCAAGGAGCGCGGCGCCTTCCCAGAGTGGGCGCAGAGCATCTGGGGTCCCGACAACTCCTGCGCGCGTGATGAGTCGGGCGCCCGCATTCGCCCGATGCAGATGTTGCGTAACTGCAACGTCACGACCGTTGCTCCTACTGGAACGATCTCGATCATCGCGGGGTGCTCGTCGGGGCTCGAGCCGCTCTTCGCTGTGGCCTTTATGCGCAATCAGGCCGGCGTGATGATGCCGGATGTGAATGAAGATTTCGTGGCCATTGCCAAGAGCGAAGGCTGGTACAGCACGGACCTCATGGAGCGCATTGCCAAGACGGGCCACGTGAACCACGCCGAAGTGCCGGCCAAGTGGCAGCGCGTGTTCGTCACCGCCAATGCGATTGCTCCGGAATGGCATATCAAAATGCAGGCGGCGTTCCAGGAACACTGCGACAGCGCCATCAGCAAGACCACGAACTTTGCGCACACGGCCACGCAGGACGACGTGCGCGCGATCTATGAAATGGCCTGGAAGGCCAACTGTAAGGGTGTCACGGTGTACCGCGACGGTTCGCGTGACGGCCAGGTGCTCAGCACCGGCGCCACCGAGACGGCCAAGGCCGAGCGTGTGGGCGGCGCGGCTGGCGCGGAGAGCAAGCGTGAGATTGGCGAACTCGCCGGTCAGCTCGCAGAAGCGGCGGCGGAGAACGATCGTCTGAAGAAGCTGTTGTTCGACGCCGAGGCGGAGAACTTGCAGCGTCGTCAGAAGCGCTCGCGCCCCGACCTCCTGCGCGGCACCACCATTCGGAAGCAGACCCCGCTCGGCGTGATGTTTGTGAACATCACCGAAGACGAGAAGGGGCAGCCCTTTGAAGTGTTCATCTCGCTCGGCAAGGCCGGCGGCAGTGCCATGGCCGACGCGGAAGCACTCGGTCGCTTGCTCTCGCTCGGACTGCGCTCGGGGATTCCGATGTCGGAAATCCACCGTCAGCTGCGCGGCATTTCGTCGGATCGCGCGGTTGGGCTCGGACCGAACAAGATTCTCTCCATGCCGGACGCCGTTGGCTTGGCCATTGAAGAGTGGCAGCGCGCCAAGCAGGGTGTGCAGCAGGAGTTGCTCGCGGCGCCGTCTAACTCGCCGTCTGCTGATTCGTCGGTGTCACAGCCGGTGCTCTCGCGTCAGGTGACGGGCGCGTTGCAGCAGGAGGCGATGTTTGAGTCGGTGAACAGTGGCGATGCCTTTATTGGCACCTGCCCGGACTGCGGCTCGCAGTTGGAGTTTGCTGAAGGGTGCGTAAAGTGCCATGTGTGTGGCTTCAGCGAGTGCGGCTGAGTTCTCAATAGGTACGCTCCGATCTATCAGCACATCAGTCGGTTTGGCTTAGCGTAGTAGTGTCGGTGCTATATCGTACACGAGCAAGCGGACATCACCACTCTGTGATGTCCGCTTGTTTCGTTTTGCTTGATTGCCCCGTGGCAGCGGTGGCGCCATACTTCGTTGGTGCAGCACAACACTCGTGCGTCGTTGGTTCTCGCCGTTTCGGTCTCTCTCGCATTGTTGGCGTGCGCTGGCGCTCACACTCCGACGGAGGCTGTGTCCGGGAGCAGTAGCAGCCCCGACGCTGCCGCAGTCGCGCGGTCGCTTGGGCGCGGTGTGAACTTCGGCAATATTCTCGACGCGCCGAACGAAGGGGTGTGGGGGGTCTCCCTGACAGAGGATCTCTTTGATGCCGTTCGTACGGTGGGCGCTGCGACGATCCGGCTGCCTGTGCGTTGGAGCAACCACGCATTAGCGAGGAGCCCGTACACGATTGACGCGGCCTTTTTTGCCCGCGTGGACTATGCGGTGGCCGCGGCACGTGCGCGTGGGTTGCACATCGTCATCGACATGCACCACCACCACCAACTCGACGGCGACGCGCTGGATCCGGGAGAGTTCGCGGTTGACAGTGCGGTGCTGGAGGAGCGGTTCGTCGCGATGTGGCAGCAGATTGCGACGCGCTATCGCGACCAGCCCGCTGCCGTGCTCTTTGAGGTATACAACGAACCGCACGGGCTGCTGACCAACGATCGTTGGAACGTGCTCCTCGCCAAAACGTTGGCCGTCGTGCGAGCGATTGACCCGACGCGATACGTCGTGGTCGGCCCAGGTAAATGGAACCACGCCGGTTCGCTGGCGAGCCTCGTGCTCCCTGCCACGGACCAGCGACTCATCGTGACGATTCACAACTACGAGCCCTTTGCGTTTACGCATCAGGGCGCGGCGTGGGTCGGGCTGGCCGACAGTCCCGTGGTCACCTGCTGTACGGTGGCGCAACTCGCGCAGATGACGGCACCGCTCGACATCGCCGTGGCATGGCGGACCAGCTCGGGCCGACCACTCTGGGTTGGCGAGTTCGGCTCTTACGAGAAGGGCCCGTACGCGTCGCGGGTTACGTATTCGCGCGCCTCGCGGGATGCGATGGAAGCGCGCGGCATGACGTGGGCCTACTGGGAACTCGCCAGTGGATTTGGTATTTACAGCCACCCGACCGGTGCGTGGAAGACGGAGCTACGCGACGCACTCTTTCAGTAGACGCACGGCAGGGTACGAATCGCGACCGTCAGTGAGGCAGCGTTGTTGTCAGGCGCTACGCGCGATCCAGCAGCTTCCGCACTTTCGCTTCCAAGGCTCCGGGAGCGAACGGTTTTTCGATAAAGTCCACCTCGTCCATCTCTACGCCACGGCCGCCGAGCACGCCGGCCGCGAATCCGGACATCAAGATTACGGGGAGCGTGGGGTTCGTGGACCGAAGCGTGGTGGCGAGCACGCGGCCATTCATGCCGGGCATGACCACGTCCGTCAGGAGGAGGTCGATTTCACCGACGCGCTCCTCTGCCACGCGAATGGCTTCGGCACCGCTCTCCGCCGCGAGCACGCGGTATCCCTGCCGTTGGAGCGTCGCGACGACGATCCGTCGCACCGCGGCCTCGTTCTCCACCACCAGGATGGTTTCGGTGTTGTGCTGCACGGCGACCGAGCGTGCGTCTTGTAGCGTAGCGGCTGATCCGTCATGCCGTGGCAGGTAAATATCGAATGTGGTGCCGTGCCCTCTTTCACTGGCGACTGTAATGAAGCCGTGGTTCTGACGGACGGCGCCGTATACCGTTGCTAATCCTAGGCCGGTGCCTGTCCCCACATCTTTTGTCGAGAAGAAGGGTTCGAATATGTGGGCTAGGGTGGAGGCATCCATCCCGTGTCCTGTGTCACGCACGGAAAGCCGCACGTACTCACCCGGATCTGCGTCGGCGTGCGCGGCGCAGAAGTGCTCGTCGATGACCACGTTGGCGGTGGCGATCGTCACGGTGCCGACGTCGGCGATGGCGTGTCGTGCGTTGACGCACAGATTGGCTAATATCTGGTCCAGTTGGGAGGAATCCATCTTAATGATCCACAGTTCCTCTCCCAGCTCCCATCGGAGAAGGATGTCCTCGCCGATCAGCCGTTGGAGGATGCTGGTTGTCCGAGGCACGACCACGTTGAGGTCAAGGGCGGCGGGCGCGATGGTTTGTTTGCGCGCGTAGCTCAGGAGTTTTCGGGTGAGGTCGGCGGAGCGAGTGGCGGCGCTCTGAATATCGAGGAGATCGCTATGGAGCGGGTGCGCTGGATCGACACGGCTGCTGGCCAGTTCGACTGTTCCGAGGATGACGGCCAGCATGTTATTGAAATCGTGGGCAATGCCGCCGGCTAAGAGGCCAATGGACTCCAAACGTTGGGCCTGCTGCAGCTTGGCCTGGAGGAGCGCGGCGCCCGCCTCTGCCTGTTTTCGTTCGGTGATGTCGACGACGAACGCGTGGAGCACGGGGCGCTGGAGTGTTTTCACAAGGCTGCTGTAAACCCACACATCACGCACGGTGCCATTCGCGAGGCGGTGCTGCATTTCGAAATCGGACCCTCCAGACCGCGCGGCTGCATCGAGTCTCTCCTTCTGCTCGGCGGCGCCGCGCATGGTGAGGTCGGTGAGCGGAAGCCCGATCAGCGCGTGAAGCGGATACCCATAGAAATCCGCTGCCGCAGGATTGGCGGCGATGATGCGCCCCGTCGACTGATCGACGAGGAGTTGTACGGCGTGACTCGTCTCAAAAATACCAGCGTAGAACCCTGCGGATTCCTGCGCCTCGGCCTGGGCTTGTTTGCGCTTGCTGATGTCTTGTAGCAACGCGATCAAGTAGTCCACCGACCCGTCGGGGAGCCGCACGCAGCGGACGGAGAGATCCACTGGCAAGAGTATTCCGTCCTTACGGACAAAGCGTTTCTCAATCGAGTAGTCTTCGATTTCTCCACGCAACACTTGTTTAAAGTGTGTCTCATCGAGGGCCAGGTCTGGGGGATAGGTGAGATCCGCCCAGGTCAGACTCTCCAGCTCGGTGCGACTGCGGCCGAGCATGGTGCAGAGGTGGTCGTTGACTTCGAGCCACCCTTTGGTGGGCGAGGTGATGCAGATACCAACGAGTGGAAGCTGGAACCAATTGCGGAGCCTCGTTTCGCGCTCCAACAGCACGCGCTGCGCCTGTTTGCGTTCCGTGATGTCGTTGAAGACGATAGAGACACCGAACCCATCGACGGGAATTGGTATGGCGGAGGTGAGGATCCAGCGCACCTCACCGTCGGGACGGATGATTCCCATCTCGATGTCGTCGATCGGCTGTTGCTCGCGGAGCGCACGGACACTCGCGAATTCCGCTGAGAGCATGGGCGTTCCATCGGGGCGAATGATCATCCACTCAGGCGCGTCAAGCGATCGCGCGACGGTATCGGAATGACTCAAGCCTAGAATGTTCACGGCGGTGCGGTTCGCTTCTATGATCTGACCTGCGCTGTCGGTCAGCACCACGCCAGTGACCGGCAGATTTTCGATGACGGTGCGCAGTTTGAGTTCGCTGTAATGCAGCGCTTGCTCCGCCCGTTTGCGATCGCTGATGTCGCGCATGATCGCGGTGAAGCAAGGTCCGCTCGGTCCGTCCCACGTGGAGAGCGAGAGTTCGATGGGGATCTCGACGCCGTCGTGGCGTAGCGCGGCGAGTTCCACGACTCGCCCAACGACGTGGCGCGCGCCTCCAGCACGGACTCGGGCGAGGCCCGCACGGTGCTGCTTCCGGAACCGTTCAGGGATGAGGAACGAGAAGGGTTTTCCCAGCATCTCCGCTTCGGAGCGGCCGAAGGTGATTTCGGCGGCATTGTTCCAGCCAATGACATCGCCATCGAGGTCCATGGAGATGATGGCATCGGAGGCGGCCCTCGCAAAGCCACGGTCGTGCGCTTCGCGAATGTGCCGTTCCTCCTCCGCCAGCTTACGCTCGGTAATGTCGAGGCAGAGCCCGATCATGCGAAGGGGGGTACCGTCGTGGTCGTACACGCCCGATCCCACGACGTTGATCCACCGGTCGCTGCCGTCCGGCAGCACGACGCGATAGTCGCAGATGAGTGCGGTGTGGGTACTGAGGGCTATCGCTAAACTCCGCTCCGTCTGTTCCGCATCATCGGGATGGAGGATACTACGCCACGCTTTGAAAGAGGCGTCATCCCCATCGGGGAGGATGCCGAAAAGCTCGAAGAGCTCCGGCGACCAGGTGAGCGCACCGGTGGGGACATCCCAGCTCCAGCTGCCGGCCATGGCGTGTGGACGCGCGGGGGCCGGCCGCGGCGAGGTCATCGGGCGATGCTCGGCGGCGCCCGATGCGGGGCGATCAGCTTTTTTGATGCGGGGCGGCATCCGGACTCCCCCTCACTCGGAACGGGGATCTTCAGCGCATGCCCTCTCTCGGCATAGTGGCAAGGGCGATGCCTGCTGGGAATCCGGCGCGGCTCGTGACACGAGAAAGGGATAGTGTATAATATGCCCCTCACTTGCGCCATTAATCCAGTAATCAGAATAGAATGGACAGAATGTCCTGCTTGGTCACCCTCCGTTCGGCGTGGCGGTCAACAACCGCAGCAGGGGTTGTTATGCCGAAACGCCCCATCGGACGGCGTCCGCGACGAGCCATGCCCGTGGTCCGAGGACTCTTGACCGCTCGGCTCCCATTCCGTACTAATTGGTTGGACCATCCGTTCACTCGACCACCTGCCTCTCAGGATGCGACTGCTCTATGCGTGCCACCCCGCGTGCGTTGCGTCCCCTGACCAAGACCCGGCTCCATGAGGAAATCATGGAGCAGATCAAGGACCGCATTATCAGCGGTGACCTGCCACCCGGCGCGGCGCTGCCGCCGGAGCGGGTATTGGCCGAACAGCTGGGGGTGAATCGCACCACCGTGCGCGAGGCGTTGCATAAGCTCGAGAGTATGGGGCTGATTGAGATCAAACACGGCAGTGGTGTGTTTGTGCGCAACTACCTCGAGAGCGGCGGACTCGAACTGGCGCGGCACCTCCTGGTGCTCGATGGTCAGGCGAATATGCCGGTGTTCATGAATCTGCATCAGTTGCGCCGGCTCCTGCTGCCGGAGATGAGCGCTGATGCTGCCGCGCACCGGAGTGCGCGCGATCTCGATGAGCTGCAAGACACCGTCTTTGCGCACGACGACATGCCGCTCGCCGAGCGCGATTGGCGAGTGCACAACATTATTGCGCGGGCGAGTGGTAATGTGCTCGCCGTGCTGTTGATCAATGCCTTTACGCAGTTCACGCGCGATGCGATTGAGCCCTACTTCATCGATGAGGCCAATCGGCGTCGCTCGATGAAATTTCACCGCGATATTTGCGCGGCTATCGAAAAGCAGGATGGGTCTAAGGCGAGGCGCGTGATGGCGGAGGTGCTGGCGTTTGCTGAGGTCCAGTCGCTCAAGGCGATTGAGCCGCAGCCGAAGTCGAAGGCGAAGTTGACGCCGAAGCTGAAGGCGAAGGCGAAGTTGACGCCGAAGCCGAAGCTGCCGTCGAAGATGACGCCGAAGGCGAAGTCGACGCGGCGCGCGACATGACGGGCGTCGCGCGCGGGAGCATCGGCTAATCCATGGAGCGGTTCGTTGAGCGGGAAACAGTCGGGGCGTACGACCTCGTGATCGTCGGTGGTGGGATCACCGGCGCCGCGGTCGCGTACGATGCGGCGTTGCGGGGGCTCTCGGTGGCGCTGGTGGAACGTCAGGATTTTGGGGGCGCCACGTCGGCAGCCACGTCCAAACTCATTCATGGCGGCTCGCGCTACCTCGCCAACTATGAGTTTGGCTTAGTGCGCGAATCGCTCCGTGAGCGAAAGACGCTCTCGAACATCGCGCCGAACTTTGTGTATCCGCAGCCGGTACTGGTGCCGCTCTACGACGATCGGCCCGACTCCGAACGCTGGAAGATCAAAGTGGGGATGTTTCTGTACGATCTGTTGTCGTACGATAAGCGCTCCACGTGGGACCGCCGTAAGCGGTTACCCAACCACAAAATGCTCAGCGTGCCGGACGTGCAGCGGCTCGCGCCGGAGATCGACGGGCGCGGGCTACACGGGGGCACGGTCTTTTACGACTGTCAGAGTCTCTGCCCCGAGCGACTGACGCTGGCCTTTGTGCGGTCAGCGGTGCGCGCCGGGGCGCACGTGGCGAACTACACCCAGGTTGACGGCTTTCTGCGCGCTGAGGGGAATCGTGTGGAAGGGGTGCGGGTGCGCGATCTGATTTATGGTCGTGAGCTTGAGATTCGCGCGAAGCTCGTGGTGAACTGCACCGGCCCTTGGGCCGACATCCTGCTGAACACCGTCACCGATGGCAGTAGCGTCAGCACGAAGGTGCGCTGCTCCGAGGGGATTCACCTCATCACGCGCGCGCTGGTGGGTGAGCATATGGTGGCCTGTTCGTCGCGGCGGGGGAATCCGGTGTTCCTCATTCCGTGGCGCGGGCATACGCTCATCGGCCTCACGGACAGTGCGTACCACGGCAATCCGGACGACTACACGGTGACGCGAGCGGCGATCGACGAACTGCTCACCGACGTCAGCGACAGGCTGGCCACGCCACTCCGCTACGAAGATGTGGTGTACGCCTATGGTGGCCTCCGCCCACTGGTGGATGACTCGCAGCGCGGCACGCGGCAGTCGTCGCGCAAATATGAAATCTGCGACAACGCCGAGCAAGGGATTGAGGGGTTGATTACGGTGGTGGGTGGCAAGTACACCACCAGTCGCAATCTTGCGGAGCAGGTGCTCCAGACGGTTTCGAAAAAACTCGGCCGTTCGTTGGGCGAATGCAGAACTGCGCACCGATATCTGGATGGCTGCAAGATTGAGAACATGGACCGCTTTCTCGCCGACGTGGCTCGTACGCCAGGCGGTTTTGCGGCGAGCACGCTCGACTGGCTCGGACGGCACTACGGCAACGACGTTCAGCAGGTGCTCGATTTAGCGCGTCACGACGCGGCGCTGGCCGAACCGCTCAACGCCGATGGTGAGATTGCGGCGCAAGTTGTTTACGCGGTGCGCAAGGAGATGGCGCACACCCTGCTCGACGTGCTGCTCCGCCGCACGGGGCTCGGCACCCTCGGGTACCCGGGGGACGATGTGACGAGCCGAGTGGCGGCGCTGATGGCGCGCGAGCTTGGGTGGGATGACGCGCGCCGAGTGCAGGAGATGACGTTGGCAAAGGAAGCGCTGCGGGTGCCGCAATGACCGATCACCGGAGAGTGCCGTTGAAAGACAGCGGAGCGTTCCAGCCCGACTGGAGAGAGGATGTGCCCGCTGCGGGCTCCTACCGGTCGATCTTCAAGTACGATCCCAAGCAGTTCAAGCACCCCAACACGGCGTGGTTTGAACTGTTCAAGAGCGAATTCGGAATGACGGATGACGACTTCCGTGTGCGTCAGCCCGGCGGCGACGAGCCGGTGCGTGTTGAGCAGCCGATTACGTTGACGGCGGCGCAGATTGCCGACTTTCGCGCGATGGTCGGCGAGGAAAATGTTGCGATGGACGACTACAGCCGTGTGAAGTTCAGTCACGGCAAGTCGCTCGACGAAAACCTCAGCTTACGCCACAATATTGTGCGCAAGGTGCCCGATCTCGTGTTGCATCCGCGGAACAAAGCGGACGTGCAGCAAATTGTCGCGTACTGCCACACGCATCGCATTGCCATCATCACCTTTGGCGCGGGCTCCGGTGTGGTACTCGGCACACAGGCCGACCGAGGTGGTGTGGCGGTGGTGATGCGCACGCATATGAATAAGATCGTGGCGATTAACGAACTCAATAAGACGTGCGTGGTGCAGCCCGGAATGATGGGGCCCGACTACGAAGCCGCGCTCAATGCCGCACCTGAGCGGTTCGGTACGCGCGTGCCGTACACGGGTGGGCATTTTCCGCAGTCTTTTGAGCTCGCCTCGGTGGGCGGATGGGTGGCGGCGTTGGGATCGGGGCAGGCATCCACCTACTACGGCGATGCCTACGACATTGTGCACAGTCAGGAGTACGTGACCCCCGCTGGCACAATCAAGACGAGCGATATCCCTGGCACGGCGACTGGCCCCAAGGTGAACGACATTCTCAAGGGCAACGAAGGAGCGTTTGGGATTCTGGTGGAAGTCACGATGAAGATCTTTCATCATCGGCCGGAGAATCGGCAGCGCTTTGCATTTATGTTCCCCTCGTGGGAAAGCGCGGTCACTGCGACGCGGCAGATGGTGCAGGGAGAGTTCGGCATGCCGGCGGTGCTGCGGATTTCGGACCCTGAAGAAACCGAGAATGGGCTCAAACTCAAAGGGTTTAGTGGCGGGTGGCTCGACCGCTACCTTCGGTTTCGCGGCATGCAGCCGATGCAACGTTGTTTGTGTATTGGAACGGTCGAAGGGGAGCGCGGCTTCGCGGTGCATGTGCGACAGCAGGCGGCGCGCATTGCACGAGCCAACGGGGCAATCTCCCTCACGAGCTACGCCACCAAGCAGTGGGAGCATGGCCGCTATTCCGACGTGCATCTGCGCGACGATCTGCTCGACTACGGCATCATCATTGATACACTCGAGACCGGTGTGAGTTGGGACAACGTGCATCATCTGCACCGGAGCGTGCGTGAGTTTGTAAAGGCGCGGCCGGGCACCTGCTGCTTGACACACGCCTCGCACTTTTATCCTGAGGGGACGAACCTCTATTTCATCTTTATGATGAAGCCCAAGAATGAACAGGAGTTCTTTAAGTTCCGCTCCGGCGTGGTGAGCAAGATTGTGGAGCACGGGGGCTCGGTGAGTCATCACCACGGTGTGGGGCGGCTCTTTGCGCCCTGGATGGAGCAGCACCTTGGCAAGGCGCAGGTGGACGTGTTGCGGGCTCTAAAGCGGCACTTTGATCCGCACAACGTTATGAATCCTGGCGGCACGTTGAGCCTCGATTCGCTCGACCCCACGGTGTAGCCGCGTGATTGTCGACAGGTGCCATCGCAACGCGAGGGGCGAATGAAAGACGCCACGGGCAAGCTGATTCTCTCGATTGACGTGGGCACGCAGTCGGTGCGCGCGGCGCTGGTGGATTTGCAGGGCGGCGTGCATCGCTTGGTGAAGCAGGCGATTGAGCCCTACTTCTCCGCGAAGCCGGGGTGGGCGGAGCAGGATCCCGAACTGTATTGGAGCACGTTGTGTGCGGTGTGCCACGAGGTGTTGGCGGAGCAGAGCGTCCGTGAGCGGGTGGTGGCGGTGACGCTCACCACGCAACGCATGACGCTGATTAGTGTGGACCGCGAGGGAAAGCCGCTGCGACCAGCAATAGTCTGGCTCGATACGCGCAAGGCGGACGCGAGCAAGGTGATTCCGCCGGTGCTGGTGCCGCTGTTGAAGGCGGCGGGGCTGCATCGGTTTGTGGAGTTTGCGGCGCGCTATTCGCGGTCCAACTGGCTGCGGCAGAACGAGCCCGAGCTGTGGAAGCAGACACACAAGTTTCTCTTTCTTTCCGGCTATCTCACCCATCGGCTCACGGGGGAGTTTCGTGATTCGGTGGGGAGCGTCATTGGGGCCGTACCATTTGATGTGCGCCGCGGCGGTTGGGCGGGGCGGTGGGACCTCAAGTGGAAGCTCTTCCCTGTGGAAGTGGAGAAGCTGCCCGAGTTAGTGCAGCCCAGCGAGTCGCTGGGTGCAGTTCACGAGGCGGCGGCCGCGGCCAGTGGCATTCCGGTGGGGTTGCCCTTGATAGCCGCCTCCAATGACAAGGCGTGCGACATTCTTGGCGCGGGCTGTATGACGCCAGATCAAGGGTGCATCAGCTTTGGGACGACGGCCACGATCAATACGCAAAACGAGAAATACGTAGAGCTGCGCCCGCTACTGCCGCCATATCCATCGGCGATTCCCGGCCAGTTCTATTCCGAGGTTGGCGTGGTGCGTGGCCTGTGGATGGTGTCGTGGTTCAAGGAAGAGTTTGGGTTGCAGGAGCGGCTTCAGGCACGCGAGCAGGATGTGGCACCCGAAGAGCTGATGGAGAAACTGCTGCAAGCCGTACCGGCCGGTAGCATGGGGTTGATGTGTCAGCCGCACTGGACGCCAGGGCCGGAGCATAGCGCGAACGCCAAGGGTGCAGTGATAGGCTTTGGCGATGTGCACACGCGCGCGCATCTGTATCGCTCAATTATCGAAGGGCTCGCGTACGCGCTCAAGGAAGGCGCGGAGCTGACGCAGAAGAAGAACCGTGTGGCGATCACGGAGATTCGTGCCACCGGTGGCGGCTCCAAGAGCGACGCAATTATGCAAATCACGGCCGACGTCTTTGGGCTCCCCGTGCGGCGGCCGCACACAAGTGAGACCTCGGTGCTCGGCGCGGCCATTATTGCCGCGGTGGGGATGAAATTGTATCCCGACTTCAATACGGCGGTCGGCGCGATGACCCGTGTGCGCGAGCTCTTTATGCCGATTCCGAAAAACCAGGCGATTTACGAGCAGTTGTACCGCAAGGTGTATCTCACGATGTATAAGCAGTTACTCCCGATGTACCACGAGATTCAGGCGATTACGGGGTATCCCGAGTCGTAGACGTTTTGTGATGCTCGGTGGGCTTGGGGAATCTCAGCTTGTTGGATCTCACGTCGTACTGTGGCGGGCGGTTCCCCGCGGCTCCATACTTTATCACGTTGGATTGAACCTTTACCAATCAGTCATGTCCCCCATCTCTCGCAGAAACTTCCTTGGCGGCGTCGCGGTTGGCGGCGTAGGCCTCGCGGCAGGCAGCTGCTATTTCATGAAAGAGAAGCCGGTGCCCTTTCCGGCGAAGCGCGCGATTGGGGACATCGTCGGGCTCGACCCTGCCTTCACGGGGCGGCCGCCCAATGTGATTCTCGTCAACTGCGACGACCTCGGCTACGGCGATCTCGGCTGCTACGGCAGCGGGGCAGTGAAGACGCCAAACATCGATGCGATGGCGGCGCAGGGCGTGCGCTTCACCGACTTTCACGCCTGCGACTCGGTGTGCACACCGTCGCGCGCGGGACTGCTCACGGGACGTTACCCCAAGCGGATGCGGCTCGATTTTCCGCTGATGCCGAGTACGACGAGTCTCAAGATCAAGCTGCTGAATCAACTCGGCTTTGTGACCGGCGCCGTCGGTCTCATGGACATGGATTCAGAGGTCGGCGCTGAAGGGCTCGATGCCTTTGAGGTGACGATTGGCGAAGCGCTGCAGCGGCGTGGCTATCGCACGGCCATGATCGGCAAGTGGCACCTCGGCGATTTCAAAACGGCGCCGCGCTTTCATCCGCTGGAGCATGGCTTCCAGAGTTTCTATGGCGTGCCGCACAGCAATGACATGAGCCCGTTTCCGTTGTACCGAGACCGCGAGACGATTGAAGCCGATATCACCGACCGTACCAAGTTGACGCGCCTCTACACGGATGAGGCGGTGAAGATTGTGGAGAGCAGCAAGGACACGCCGTTCTTCTTGTATTTGGCGCACACGTATCCGCACCGTCCGCTTGCGGCGTCGGCGCAGTTCAAGGATACGTCAGACGGCGGACTCTATGGCGACTCTATTCAGGAGATTGACTGGAACTTTGGTCGCTTGATGGAGACGCTCAAGAAGAGTGGGCAGGACAAGAACACGATCATTCTTTTTACGAGCGACAACGGCCCGTGGTATGACGGGAGCCCCGCCGGATTCCGCGGACGGAAGGGACAGAGTTTTGAAGGTGGGCATCGTGTGCCGATGATCATGCGCTGGGACGGCGTAATTCCGCGTGGCCAGGTGTGCGACACGCTGGCGATGAATATTGATGTATTTCCGACGCTACTCTCGCTGGCGGGAATTCACACGCCGTCGGACCGCACGATTGACGGTGTGTCATTGGTGAATCAGATGAAGCATCCCGCCGAGCCTGCGGCGCCGCGCGAGTTGTATTTTTATCATCAGGGAACGCTCGAGGGCATGCGGGCGGGCGACTGGAAGTTCATTCGGAAAGTCAATCACTATGTGTGGCCGATGCCGGTGAACCAGAAGCTCGGATGGTTGGCGCGGCAGACCACCGGTCCACTTCCGCTCTTGTTTAATCTGAAGACCGACCCTGGCGAAGCCTACAATCTCGCGGGGCGGTATCCCGACAAGGTGCGCGATTACCATGCCACGATGGCGCGGTGGGAGGACAGTTTGAAGCGCAATCTGTTCGGGCTCGCCACGACTTCATGACAACGGGAGGCAACGGCGTGGAGCGTGATTCCACGCCGTTGTTTTTTAGACCATGACGAAGCCACTCACGAATGTGCTGATCAAGCCCGCGGGCCCCGATTGCAACATCGGGTGCCGGTACTGCTTTTATCTCGGCACGTCGCAGCTGTTTCCGGAGACGCCGGTGCACCGGATGTCGGACGCGGTGCTCGCGGCGACGGTGCGGCAGCTGCTCGCGCAGCCAGAGGAGTCGGTGTCGTTCAGCTGGCAGGGTGGGGAGCCCACGTTGATGGGGCTGCCGTTCTTTGAGCAGGCGGTGGCGTACGAGATGCAGTTTGGTCGCGGGCAGCGGGTGAGCAATGCGCTGCAGACCAATGGCATCAAGCTCGATCCGTCGTGGGCTACATTTTTGGCGAAGTACCACTTTTTGGTGGGGCTCTCACTCGACGGTCCCGAGCATGTGCACAACCGGTACCGGGTGAACCTCGGCGGGAAGGGCACTTGGCAGACGGTGAGTGACCGCGCGCAGCTGTTGCTCGACGCGGGGGTGTCGGTGAACTCGCTGTCGGTGGTCACCGATTATTCGGTGCAGCATCCTGAGGAGATCTACACTTACTTAAAGGATGCTGGCCTCGCGTACATGCAGTTCATACCCTGCTGCGACCGCGATGCGAACGCGCCCAATGGGATAGCGGCGCACTCGGTGCCGGCGGATGCGTACGGTGAGTTTCTCTGCGCGATCTTCGATTTATGGATAGCCGACTTTGTGGAGGGCAAGCCGACGACGTCGGTGCGCTTTTTTGAGTCGTTGCTGTACGCGTATGCGGGATTGGCGCCACGCGATTGCACGCTGCTCGAGGAGTGCGGCACCTATCTCGTGGTGGAGCACACGGGGGAGCTGTTCAGCTGTGACTTCTATGTGAATCCGGAGCATCGCTTGGGGAGTGTGCTCGACGGATCGCTGTCGGCGATGCTGAACAGCGAGGCGCAGCAGGCTTTTGGGCTCAAGAAGAAGCATCAGCCGGCGCCCTGCTTGAGTTGCCAGTGGCGGAGCTATTGTCAGGGCGGGTGCCCCAAGGACCGAGTGGGTGCGGGGGCTGGCGCGGGGGTCAGTTACTTTTGTGAGTCATTCAAGCGGTTCTTTACGCATGCTGATGGAACGTTCAGGCGGTTGGTGGCGGAGTGGAAGGCAACGCCAGACCCCGGAACGCAAGCGACTGGGGATGCCGCCAACGCCTAGCGAATAGTCCCCGCACAACTCCCCGCCGTGGTGAGCCCAACGGCCGCGCGCAGCGCAATCAACACATCCGCTGCTTCGAGTGTGTTATTGCAGTTGGTGTCGCCATGCGGCAGCGATGTGTATGGCGACGGGAGCGAAATCCCCAACACCGCCTGCTGAATCAGCAACGCATCAAACGCGTTCACCACACCATCGCGATTGACATCGCCGCGTAGCACGGCGGTGGCGGTAGCCAAATTGTAAGTGAAAAGGCCGCGACCAAAGGTGGCCACCACTATCCGACGCGTGGTGGGGTTGTATACAATATCGTTCACCTGCACGTTGGGGAGCCCCGAGGGCGTGTTGCTCCACGTCAGGCCGCCGTCGGTGGTTTCAAAGACGCCAACGTCGGCGCCAATAAAAAAGTGCAGCGGACCATCGTCGAGAATCACGCCGGCGTTCACCGGCATATCCACCAGATTCCCGCTGATGTTCGTCCAGGTCACGCCGCCGTCGACGGTGAGATACACGTGGGCCGCACCGCTACCGCTGAACGTCGCCAAAGCGCGCTGCGCGTTCGTGCGATCAATGGCCACCCGAGTGACCGCGCGGTTGGGTAGCCCCGTGGCCAACGCAAAGGTGCGGCCACCGTCGTGCGAGTACTGCACATTGCCGTCGCTCGTACCCACGTACAGCGTGAGCGTGTCAGAGGGCGCCACGGCGATCGTCTTGATGCTGCCGGTGCCCTTGCTGAGATCTGGGGTCAGCGCCGTCCACACCGTGCCGGCATTCACCGTCTGATACAGACGCATCGTGCCGAAGTACAACTTGGAGGGATTTACCGGATCCATGACCAGCGGCGGAATAAACTGCGCACGGTCGGACGTAGAAATTCCCGCCTCAACATTTGGATACAAATAGCCGGTGCCAGAGGGCACACGCTTCTGGATACATGGCCCGCTGCTCCACTGACACGTGGTCCAGAGCGTGGTCGGCGACGTGGGATGAATGGCCGCAAAGCCGCCATCGCCACCCATAATGGAGTTGAAGATCGTGGTGCCGTTGGCGAGCAGCGTGCCGTTGTCTTGCAGGCCGCCGAGCACCACGTAGGGGTCGGTGGGGTGCAGCGAGATGCCGGGGTAGTACATGGAGATGGCGAGCCCGGAGCTCCGGCTCGTCCAGCTGTCGCCGCCGTCGTTCGAGGTGTAGATGCCGCCATCGGTGCCGGCCCAGAGTTGCCGCGGGTTGCGCGGATCAATCACAATCGCGTGCCAGTCGCAGTGAATTTCCGTGGCCATCGGAGCAAAGGTCACGCCGCCGTCCGTGCTCCGGAACGCGCGCACGCCAGCGATATAGATTCGCTTGGCGTCGAGCGGATCCACCTTAATGTCGAGATCGTAGGTGCCCTGCGTTCCAAAGTGCGTTCGGCCGTTGGCGGAGAGATCGAGACCGCTGGCACTCACCGTGGCGAACGCTCCGCTGGCGTCGTCATACCGGCTGACCGACTGGAACGTAGAGCTCTTGCTCGCCGCAATCACAAACACCGCGTTGGGATCGGCCGCCGACACCGCCAGTTGAAAACGGCCGGTGGACGAAAAATCGATGGTGGTGGAAACCTGCGTCCACGTGAGTCCATTGTCCGCCGAGCGGTAGAGCCCGCTGCGCGTGGATGTAGTGGTCGCGCGGTCCGACACGCCAGCAAACACGACGCCGGGCTGCGCGGCGAGTCCGATAATCGATGTGACGTAGCCGAACGCGAGCGGATGAGACCACGTGCTGCCGCTGTTGGTGGACCGATAAATACCGCTTTGGCTAAATGAGAACATCATCGTCGTGGCATTGGTGGTGCCAGCCGAGCCCGCGTCCACATACAACGCGTTGATGAACCCACCGTTATACGCAGTGAAATTCAAGTTGCCGTTGTGGTTGCTCCACGTGCTGCCCCCGTCCACGGAACGCAGAATGGCGCAGCCCACCGCGCCGCTCGAGTACGCCGCGCCAGCATACACGAGATTCGGGTTCACCGGATCGTACGTGAGCGTGCTCATCTGAAGCGTGCACTGATTGTCGGTGCGCGCCGTCCAACTCATGCCATTCGATGTTGAACCCCAAATGCCGCCGGCGGGCGAGGCAATGAGCATCGTCCCCGCCACCGTGGGATGCAACGCCACCACATCCACTCGGCCGGCGTCGAGTTGCGGGCCCGAGTCCCAGTAGCCGACGCCGAAAAAGCCATTGGGGCCCAGTGGAACCCAGCTGCCGCTGAGCGCATTGGAGAGCGCGCTGAATCCGGTGGAGCGTGAGGTGACGCGGAGCTTGGCGGCGAGAATCGCCTCCCAGTTCACCTCCGCGGCTGGCCACGCACGCTGCGACTCGTACCACGCTTGGCGCTGCCGCTGAAAGTCGGAGCCCTCGTGTTCTGTTGCGCGCTGTGCGTGCAGCGTGGCGGCAGTCACGAGTACGAAGAGTGCGGTCGTCACTCGAACGCTCGCCTGCATGGCCGCGCTCAGCACTGGGCGCTCTGAAGAATGGCTCATGGATTCCTCGGGCCGGCAGCGATGGTCAGTATGAGGGTGTCGGAGATTCCAGCGGCCGTTGTGACGGTCACGGCGTAGCGTCCCGACATCCAGCGTACCGGCGGAGCTTCGCCACCGGTCGGTACCGTTTCCGGCAGGGTGACGCGAATCACGGTGCCGTTCGCGCTGCTCGGAACGGAGCGTAGTTCGAGAGCACCAATGCGCACGGTGTTGGCCGGTGCGTCGGTGCGCATGCTGAAGTTGCTCCCACGCAACTCGATTTCCGCATTCGAGGCAGCGGACAACTGCACCTCACTCGGCGCGAGCGCGGTGAGGCGCGGGCGCGCGGCCATGGACGAAACTGATGCGCGCGCCGAGGCGCAGGCTGGTACGACGAGCACCAGTGCGAACACGAGTGCGCGTCTCACTTGAACACCGTGGTGCCGTCACCGTGGCGCACGTACGTGGCAAGATTCGCGCGGCCAATATCGTGCACTTCGTCAAGCTCAAATCGAAGCTCGGCGAGTTTATTGGCGTTGAGCACAGTGAAGCGATACGAAGCCAGCTGCGCGATGTTGACGCCGGCGCGCGCCGCTCCTGCAAAACGGATGGAGCCGAGTGCAGGGTTGCTCGCGCGGAGCGTGCCGTCGCTGAGTGGCACTTCTTCTACAAAGGTGAGCACTGCGGGATCGTAGGTGAATCGCCCCGTGAAGCTGCCGAGGGTGCCCACGTCGCCACGCGCGTCGAGTGAGAGCGTGATGACGGCGGAGTTGCCCGTTTGCGCCACGAGCACGCGCGGCGTGAGCGCGCGTGGCGCGAGCGCGCTGGCGTGTGTGACGAGATCGGCCGAGCTGTGGCATGCGCTGAGCGTGGCGAGCGCGGCGACGAACAGGGGAGTGAGCCCCCGCCGGAGAGCGATCGAGAGGGTCATGGCACGAGCACCGGATACTGGGTGAGGGACGCCGTCGTGAGCAGATCGCTGAGATCGATGCCGAGCAGTTCCACGCCGTTAACGTAGAAGGTGTTCAGCCCGGATTTGATTATGCGAAAACGGATGGTCGCGAGTTCCACTACGCCCGTGGCGCCGGCAGTGGAGTTGGCATTGATGCGGATGACGTTGAGCGTGTTGTCCGTGCTGATCAGCGGGCTCATTGGACTCGCGCCGGCGACCGCGTCAATAAATACCAGCGATCCGAATGTTCCAGCGGAGCCGATGTACACTGGCCAGGTGAAGGTGACCGTGGCAGCGCCGAGTGTGGCACCGCGCGTGTCGGCAATCACTTTGACGGTGATGGTATCGCCTATTCTATAGTTGTACTTGGTCATGTCGGTGCGCAGTACGACGCCCGACGTACGCGGAACGATGACCAAAACGGAGTCGCTGTTGGACTGCGTGCTGGACGCCACAATCCACCCTTGGCCAGGTGCGACGGCGGTGATGCGCCCCGTGGAATTGACGGTGGCGATAGCGGTGCTGCGTGAGATGTAGGTAACGGTGGAATCGGGGGTAGAGACGGCGCCATTCAGCGTGGTTTGCAGTCCCGGCGATAACGTGGCACCGGGCGCGAGGATGCTGACGCGGTTCGCTGATGTTCCAAAGCTGTTCACCACGAGCGGCGTGACGGTGAGATTCACGGTCAGCGTTTTGGTGGCGGTGGCACCATCGCCCGCGAGCACGACGGCAGCGGAATAGCTGCCGATGGTGAGCGACGCGGCGGTGACGGTGAGGCGCAGCGAGGCCGGCGCGTCGGTGCCCGTGGCGAACGACGTCGCAAGCCAACCGGCGGGAGACGCGGGCGTATACGTGACGCTTTGCACCCGGAGGTTGGTAAGCGGAAAGACTCCCGTGTTGGTGACGCTCACCGTGGCGACGGCGGGATTGGAACCGAGTGATGCGGAGAGCGCCGAGATGTCGCTGGACAGTTTGATAATGGCGGGCGGTGCGACAGCGACGTTGAAGCTCACGCTGGTGACGGCGGGCAGCCCAGCGCTCGAGAAGGTGAGGGTGCGCGCGCCTGCGGTGCCGAGTACGGTGAGTGCGCTAAAGGTGGAAACGCCGCTCGCAGAGTTGACGCTCGCGCCGGAGAGTGTGCCGCCGCCGGAGGCGATGGTGGCGGTGACCGTGGCAGTTGAGGCAGTCAGATTTCCGGCGGCGTCTTGAATTTCCAGAACGGGCGGAGTGGGGAACACCGCGTAGGCCGTGCCGGCCACCGGTTGGGTGCGGATGCTGAGTTTGGATGCCGCGCCGGCGGTGAGCGTAAAGCTGTTCGACGTGGCGGTGCTCAGCCCTGCAGCACTGAACTGCAGGGTGCGTGCACCGACGAGTCCGGTGATGACGAGGTCGGTATAGCTCGCGACCCCTGCCACGGTGGTTGCCGTGACGGTTCCCGCGAGTGTACCGCCGCCGCTCGCGACTGCGACGGTCACAGCCGTGCTGGCGGTTGAAACGAGATTGCCCGCGGCGTCCCGCACTTCAATTACAGGCTGCACTGTGAGAGCGACGGCGGAGGCAGCACCACTGGGCTGCGTGCGCACCCCCAACTGCGCCGCCGCTCCCGGCGTCACGGTGACGGTGACGGCGGAGGACGACACGCTCCCGCTGGTGGCCGTGATGCTTGCCGTGCCGACGAGTTTTGCGGTGATCACGCCACCGTTGACGCTGGCGACGGCGTCATTGGACGAAACCCAGCTGAATGACGCGGAGCTGACCGAGCGACCGTCACGCGTAAACGCGGAGGCGCTGAGGGTGGCGGTGGCGCCGGATTGCAGTGTGATGGGAGCTGTTGGCGCAACGTCAACGCGGCCGACGGAGTTGTCCACGGGCGTGGTGACGCCGGTGGAGCCGCTACTATTGGAGCCGCCGCCTCCACCGCAGGCGACCACAACACAGCTGAATAGAGCCACATAGCAGGCGCGTGACAGGCGGGGAAAGGGCAGGGGGGCTCCTGTCTGTGTGGGTCGAGCGGGTGGTGATTGGAGCGCTGTCCGAACGCGCACGGCAGTTGGGGAACATGGGTGGCCGAGGGAGCGGCGTCAACTGCGCCTCTCAGAGGAACCCACCTTCTCAATGGCCAACGCCCGCCACGAAAATCGTCTAAGTTTCTTACGCCTCCGTCGTTCCAGTCACCGCCCCCAAACTCCCGGCCCCTGCCGGGCGTGGAGCCTTGATGCCCCGCTCAGTCGCGTTGCTCGCCTTTGCCCTGCTCTTTCCGCATCAGCCCCTCGCGCCTCGTGCGCCCGACGCCGTGCGCGTAGACGGCGGACAGATCGTGGGCACCAGCACAGACGGACTCCGCGTCTTCAAGGGCATTCCATACGCGGCTGCACCAGTTGGCGCATTACGATGGAAGCCGCCGCAACCCGTGACCACATGGAGTGGCGCGAAATCCGCTGATGCATTTTCGCCGGAATGTGTGCAGCCGCCGTACCCTGCGGGTTCGGCGTATTTCATGCCGCCCGAACCCATGAGCGAAGACTGCCTCTACCTCAATGTGTGGAGCGCGGCCGCGGCCGGAGCGAAGCGGCCGGTGATGGTGTGGATTCACGGCGGCGCCTGGACGCGCGGCGCTGGCTCCGTGGGCATTTACGACGGCGCGAACCTCGCCAAAAAAGGCGTGGTGGTTGTCTCGCTGAATTACCGCCTTGGGCCGCTCGGTTTTCTGGCGCATCCGGAGCTCACCGCCGAGTCGCCCGCGCATGCGTCGGGCAATTATGGAATGCTCGATCAAGTGGCCGCACTGCGCTGGGTGCAGCGCAATATCGCCGCGTTTGGTGGCGATGCCTCGCGCGTGACGATCTTTGGGGAATCCGCGGGCTCGTGGAGCGTGAACGTGCTGCAGGCGTCACCGCTCGCGACGGGGCTCTTTCACCGCGCCATTGGCGAGAGTGGCGGGCGCTTTGCGCATAATCCCACCTTGGCCGAAGCCGAGCAGGGTGGCGTCGCGCTTGCCTCCTCGCTGGGGGCCACATCACTAGCAGCAATGCGGGCGTTGCCGGCGGAGCAACTCGCGAATGCGCGGGCCTTCAACACCGATGTGACCGTCGATGGACTCCTGCTCACCGATCAAGTCGCACGCACCTTTGCCACCAAGCAACATCGCATAGTGCCGGTGCTCGTGGGATCAAACGCGGATGAGTTTACGACCCTCACGAGTCCCGCGCTCTTTCCCAAAACGATGGACGGCTATCGCAAGATGGCCGAGCTGCGTTTTCCGGGGATGTTAGCCGAGTTCGATGCGGTGTACCCAGTGAAGACCGATGCCGACATTGCCGGCGCCATACTCGGCGCTGGGCGCGATCAAAGCTTTACGCTCGAGATGCGCACCTGGGCGCGGTTCGGGATCGCCGCGGGCGCGCCCGCCTTTTTGTATCAGTGGACGCACGTCCCGCCCATTCCCAATCCCAAGTGGGGGGCGTATCACGCGTCGGAAATTATTTACGCGTTCAATAACGTGCGGCAGCGGTCGGACGCGCCGGCCCTCGATCTCCGTTTGTCCGACCAGCTCTCGAGCTATTGGGTGAACTTTGCGACGTCCGGCAATCCCAACGGCCCTGGGCTTCCGCACTGGCCGGCGTATGATCGGGAGAGCGAGCCCTACCTCGAACTCGGCGACAGCGTTCGCGTCGGGCAGCATCTCCTCAAGGCGCAGCTCGATTTTTTGGAGCGGGTGGCGGAGCGGCGGCGGGTGCCGTAGGGGGGCGCGCGGTGGTCTGATACGCCGCATCCACCGGCGCGTCGCCGTTGGGCCAGTCTTTTTCCTTTCCGGAAAAATCTGGCCGCGGCCGCGCCTCGAGATAGCCGGCAATATCAAACGCCGTTTGCGGGCTGATGGTCCCCGGTAAGTCAAAGGGCATGTTGCGCCGAACGAATGCGGCCGAGACCCGCACGCGCGCCATGCCAGAGCCGATGTTAAATGATGCGGGCCCCCAAAGCGGTGCGCCGCTCAGCGCGGGGGTCGCCCCCTTGAGCCCTTCGCCATTGGGGCCGTGGCAACGCGCGCACTGTTCCAGGTATGCGAGTTTGCCGTGCACGGTGTCCGGTGCCAGCGGCGCCAGCGAATCAATGCCGCTCCCTGGCAATCGACGGCCCGACAGCGTGCCGCGCGAGAGCCATGACATATAGGCCACGATGTCGCGCATGTCGTCGCCATCACTCGCGAGCGCGGTGCCATTGAGACTGCGTTGTATACAATCGTTGATGCGATCTTCAATCCGCGCCACGCGCCCCGCGCGCGAGCGATACTGCGGAAAGCGTCCGTACACGCCCACCCATGGCATGGCGTAGGCGCGGGTGCCGTCGTCGAGATGGCAGCTCACGCACCGCAGCGTACTGCCGACGTTGCGGGGGAGGGAGTCGCGCGTGTCGCGCACGAGGGCGCGGCCGCGGCGAATGGATTGGGAGAGCCGATCGTTGTGGAGTGTGGTTTCGGCGGGGGTGCTGAGCAGAACTGGGCGCGCTGCGGGCGCACCCGAGGCCGGCGCGGAACTGTTGCCGCCGCAGGCGCTGAGGAGCGCGAGTGCTAGTGCTAGTGACCAGCGCCGAGTACACCATGCAGAATAAATGCGAACGCTCCAGTGGCTCAGTGATTGCCATGTGGGCTTTCTGCCGCCCCGCCCATGGTGGATTCTGAGAGTGCAACCGCGATGGCACAAGGGCAGGTCGTCTGCGGCCGCCGACGGAGGAGTAACCCCCAGCCCGTGGCAGATGAGTGGCGCGCTAAGTCCCCACGGGTATCCTTCATAGGCAGGACTCACCGGAGTGGCGATGCGGCAGACGTAAGGGGTGGACAGAACCTCGATACCCGATCTGATCACCGTGCCATCCGTGCTCGCAGCGTTGGCGCTGGCCGTCGGTGCGGCTGCGATCGTCGCTGGCCGCCGGTCGATTCGGCCTCGCGTCATCCCCCTGCTCTTCATCGTCAGCGGGTGGCTGCTGTCTGGGGCGTTGTTCGTGATGGGAGTACGCGATCAACTGGATCGCGACCACGCCGATCTCAATCGGCTCACGGCCTATGCCCAAGCGTCGATTCAGCAGCGCATGACCACGTACGTGGATGCTCTGCGCAGTGGCGCAAGTTTCCTCGTTGCGTCGCGCGCGGTGACCCGTGAATCGTGGGCGGTCTTCGCTGCCACGCTCGACCTCTCCACGCGGTATCCGGGGGCGAACGGCATTGGTGTGATTTACCCGATGGCGGCCAAGGATTCCCTCACGTTTGTACGTCGCGCGCGAGAGGATGGCGTCCCTTCGTTCGCGATCCACAGCACAGTTCGCGGCATCCCATCGGCGGACGGCGTGCGGTACGTGGTTACGTTTGTCGCGCCAGAAGCCGGAAACGGGCCGGCGCTGGGGCTCGATCTTGCCAGTGAGCGTGCGAGGCGGTTGGCGGCGGACGAAGCGCGCGACTCAGGCATGGCGCACATGACGGACCGCATTGAGCTCGTGCAGGACCAGCGGCAACGGCCGGGCTTTCTGCTGTACGTGCCGGTCTACCGCACGGGAGCACCACGCGCGACCGTTGCCGAGCGCCGAGCGGCGTTGCAGGCGTGGGTATACGCGCCATTCGTGACGGAGGATTTTCTGCACGGCGTGCTCGCCGCGAATACGGAGCGACTCCACGTCCACCTGTTTGAGAAAGACTCGATCGCCACCCCGAATCTGTTGTTTGCGTCCGACTCGGCTACCGCAGCAGAAGCCGCGTACGCGCTCGTCACGACAATTGACCTGGCGGGACAGCGCTTCCATCTCGGATGGAATCGCGGGGATTCATACGTTCCGCCCCCGCCGTCACCCCTCATCTGGCTCGCCTTGCTCCTCGGCCTGACGGTGACCGGGCTGGTGGTCTGGATGACCCGAGAACAGCGGTTCGCGCAGCGCGCCCACGCACTTGTGCTGGAGCGCACGCGTGAGCTCAGCGAGAGTGAGTATCGGTGGAAGTTCGCCATTGAGGGGGCGGGCGATGGACTCTGGGACTGGGATATGGTCACCAATACCGTGTTTTTTTCGCCCCGCTGGAAGGCGATGCTCGGGTATGCGGAAGACGAAATTGGCAACAACGTGAGTGAGTGGGAATCGCGCCTTCACCCTGACGACAAGCCGCGTGCGATGTTGGCGGTACAGGCGCACGCGCAAGGGGCCACGCCGAGGTACGAGTGCGAACATCGCGTGCGCCGCAAAGATGGTAGCTGGCTGTGGATTCAAGACCAAGGGCTAGTGGTGAGCCGTGACTCGGCCAATGTGCCCCTGCGTATGATCGGCAAGCACCGAGACATTAGTGAGCGGAAAGATTCCGAAGCAAAGCTTCTGGTTAGCGAAGTTCGATACCGCAGGTTGATGTTCGCTTCGACGGACGGTTTTTGGTTGGCGGATTTGACGGGAAAGCTATTAGAGGTAAACGACGCGTACGTGCGCATGAGCGGCTACAGCGAGGCCGAACTCCTCACCATGCGCGTCTCACAGCTCGAGATCAACGAGACGCCTGAGCAGACCGCGGCGCATGTCCTCGCCGTGCAGCAGCACGGGCACGATCGGTTTGAGTCTCGGCACCGTACCAAGGACGGCCGCGAGATTGAAGTGGAGATCAGCCTTCAGTTTCACGACGTGGATGGAGGGCGTCTCGTTTGTTTTTGTCGTGACTTGACGGAACTCAACGCGGCGAAGGCGGCCACCGCCAGGTTGGCAGAGGAGTTGGATCAGGCTCTGCGACTGGAGTCGGTGGGGCGCCTCGCCGGCGGCGTCGCGCACGACTTCAACAACATGCTTGGCGTGATTCTCGGCAACACCGAACTGGCGCTCGATCAGCTCGATCCGTCAGATCCGGTGCACCAGGACCTCACGGAAATTCGAATCGCTGCCGAGCGTTCCGCTCAGCTCACGCGGCAACTGCTGACGTTCGCTCGCAAGCAGAGCATTGCGCCGACCGTGCTGCAGTTGAACGATGTGGTGCCCGGCACGCTGTCGACGCTCCGCCGAGTCATTCGTGAGGAGGTCTCGCTCGAGTGGCGGCCAGGAAAAGAGTTGTGGTTGATCGCGATGGATCCGTCGCAGGTTGAACAGATGGTGACCAATCTGTGCGTCAATGCGCGTGATGCCATTGCCAAGGTGGGTTCGGTGACGATCAGCACGGCGAATGTCGTGGTCGGCGAGGCATGGCGCACCGCGCACCCCGATGCCGTGCCTGGCGAATATGTGCAACTCACGGTCCGTGATACCGGAAGCGGGATGGACTCCGTGACGATGGCACAGATTTTTGAGCCCTTTTTTACCACCAAGGCGATCGGTGAAGGTACCGGGCTCGGCCTGGCCTCCGTGTACGGGGCGGTGCATCAGAACCGCGGCTTCATTACGGTCTCGAGTGTGGTTGGATATGGCACGACGTTCGCGATTTACATTCCGCGCATGCGCGATCCGCAAAGCAGCGCGGCTCGTACGCCACTGGCGGACCGTCAGGGCGCGACGGCACGGCAGAAACGCGAGACGGTGCTCATTGTGGAAGACGAACCCGCCTTACTGGGGCTCGTGACGAGAGCGCTCACGTCGCACGGCTACACCGTGCTCGGCGCTGGCACGCCCCACGAGGCGCTCCGATTGGCGCAGGCGCACCGCGCCGAGATTCGGCTCGTGCTCTGCGATGTGGTGATGCCGCTGATGAACGGGCGCGAGTTGTCGCAACTTATTCGGGCGATCTGCCCACAATCGGCGCTGCTGTTCATGTCGGGCTATCCCTCGGACGTCATTGCGCACCACGGGATGCTCGACGAGAACGTGCACCTCATTCAAAAACCATTTACGCTCACCGATCTCGCGGCGAGCGTGCGCGCCGCCATCGACGGTGCGCACGACGGCGCGCTCGAAAGCGCCGTCGTGGTGCCGCCAGCGGTGCCGCCAGCGGTGCCGCCAGCGGTGCCGCCAGCGGTGCCCTAGCGCCCCGTCTCCATCACGGCGGCCGCCGTGCGCAACCCAAGCGCGCCGAAGGTCAGGGTGCCATTGCAGCAACTCGCCGTGACGTTCGTTGGCGCGCCGGCCACAAATAAATTCTCGTGATCGTGCGTGCGCCCCCACTTGTCCACCACACTCGTGGCGGCGTCGCTCCCCATGCGGCAACCGCCGCCCGGATGCTCCTGCCCGATGTCGTTGGACGACGACGCCTGCGAAATAATCTCGCCGCCGCCGGCCTTGGCAAAGTCGGCAAAGCGCGAGCGAATGGTCGCTTCTTGCCACGAGCGCAGTGCGGCTGACTCGGGCGCGTCGCGAAAGGTGAGACGCGGCATCGGATCGCCCCACCGGTTTTGCTTGGAGCTGTCGAGCGTCAGTTCGCTTTCGCGCGCGGGGAGCACGTCGTAGTACGCGCGAATGCGCGCCACGCCACTCTTGGCGCGCGTGCGCCAATCGTTGAGCATCGCATCGCCAAACAAGAGCGTACCCGCGTCGTCACGCAACCGCGCATCGCGGCCAAAGCTCGACTCCCACACGCGCAAATCGTGACGCAAGTACTTGCCGTCGCCACCGCGCGGTACGCGCATGAACTGCTTGGTGACGAGTGAGTGTTGCGCATTCATGCCAGGATACAGCTCCAGCGGCAACTTGATCTGCGCGGCGACATTCCGGTGTCCACACAAATACTTGCCCACCAACCCGCTCGAGTTCGCGAGCCCATTGGGCCACTTGCCACCGGCGGAGAGGAGGAGCAGGTGCGGGCTCCAGGTAAAACCACCAGCCAGAATAAATGTTTTGGCGCGGAGTTCGATTTCTTCGTTGGTGCCGTCGGTAGTGTTGGCGCTCGCGCTGGTGATGCGCCCGGTCTTTTCATCAGCATGCAGCCGCCGCACCAGCGTATGCGTGAGCATCGTGATGCGTTTGGGGGCGGTCAATTTGTCGAATGTAAAATCCGGCGAGTACTTGGCGCCGGTGGGGCAGATGGGGTAACAGCTATCGCAACGCTGACAACCGCCGCGCCCGTCATACGGCACCGTGTTCTTGGCGCTCGGCTGGCTCCACATCGCAACGCCGGCCTTGTGCATCCACTCGCGGAGCAAGGCGAGATTATACGAGAGCGGAATGGCGGGCATTGGAAAAGGTCGGCCACGCGGATCGAGCGCCGCCGGCCCCTGCTCGCCGGAAATCCCCATGATTTCTTCGGCTTCCTGATAAAACGGATCCATCTCGTCGTACGTCACCGGCCAGTCGTCACCCACGCCGTAGAGCGAGCGCACGTGAAAATCTTCGGGGCTGTACCGCGGCGTCACTCCGCCCCAGTGCATGGCGAGTCCGCCCACCGTCATGCTCGGCGAAAACCCATACGCGGTGCCCGTGGCATTTTGATCGTTGATGTGATCGTCGGACCACGGTGTTTCGCCGTACGCCAGCCAACGCGCGCGTGTTTTGGCGCGCTGCGCAAAGGGCGTGGTGGGGCCGCCGGCTTCCACCACCGTGATATTGAGTTTCGTGGTCGAGAGTTTTTGCGCCATCAGCGCGGCGGTGATGCCGGAGCCAATGATGCAGATGTCGGTCTCGTGAACGCGCGGTGCCATTAGGCCCCCCGTTTGGTGGAGGGGGCAGCGCTCGGTGCGGCGGCGGGCGCCGCGGCCATCGGCAGCGGTTTGCGCGTCACGTCGTTGAGCGAGCGGCAGTTGCCAGCGCCAATGTGCGCGCCAAAGGCGAGGTCCTGCGCGTCGCTGCCAGAGGCCCAATGCGAGAGCAGGGCAATGGCGACGTGCGGCGCATCGAGCGGACTCGCGGGAATGTGCGCGCTACGCACGGCACGGAGCGGCACACTGAGTACCTCGCGGCGTTTATCAACCGAGAGCGCGGCAAAGCCTTTGCCAGTCGTTTGCGTGGCAAGGCGCTCGAGCCCCGCGAGCTGCGCTTGCCATCCTGGAGCGGGGTCGGACGGCGTGTACGTGATTTCGGCGTCGCCGTAGCCGTGCATCTGCTCGGCCACAGGGGTAAAGCCTGCGAGCCAATCGGCAAATGCGCGCACGGCGCGGGTGCGGCTTTCGGCGCCGAGTGATTCAGGGAGCACGGTCTCGCCAAGTGCGGCGAGGAGTGCGGCGTCGAGGGCGCCAGTGTGGGCGCGCGTGCTCCCATCTGGTGCGCAGGCGGCGGTGGCGACAACGGCGCCCGCGGCCGTGGTGGCCGCGAGCGTGGCGGCGGCCTGCTGGAAGAAATCGCGGCGGTTGATTGGCATGGGGGAATTGTACGGGTTCGCCCACGGCCGGAATAGAGGGCCGTTAGTACCAGTAGCCGAAGATGATGTCCATTTCGTCGTCGGAGGTCAGGCCAAATTTCACCACGCGATTGGCGTCGCCGTGGTAGGTGACTTCGGAGGTGAGGCCCTCGCCGGGGTTGAGCACGATCGGGGAGGCGAACGCGAGAATGGGCGGGTGCGCCCAGTCGCTGCTGGCGTACACTTCTTCGCCATTGCGCGGGCCGCCGGCAATGCGAATCACAAAGCGCGCCCCCCGCGCGTGCATGTGCGAGGTGAGCATCACAACACGTGTGGTGACACCAAACCGGAAGGTCTTGGTGATGGTGGTGTCGCGCCCTTTGGGGAGCGTGAGGTCGGTGTTGCTCAAGTTGAGCGCGCTCGCCACGGTGGTAACCTGCGAGGCTGGCACTGTATACAAATTGGCCTCAGCTTCGCCAACAATGTCCTGCGCCGAGCTATTCACGTAGTGCGAGTTGACGTCGAGCGCGGCGCCTGCGGCGAGTTTGAGCGCGACGCCTGGCGGAAAGGTGAAATCGCTCGACTGCGTTTGCGTGCCGGCAAAAAACACGTGGTACTCCATGGGCACCACGGTGTTGAAGTTGTACGTGCCGCTGGCGTCACGCAGGTCGCGCACCGCATCTCGTGCAGGAATCACGAATGATGGAGTGTTGGCCGCAAAGGAATACAGCACGAAGTGATGGCTGTGTACCCGCATGTTCGTTTGAATGCGGTTGACGTAGGTATCCTGCGTGTTGCCTACGCCACGGTACACAAATATCTCGCGTTCAAAAGCGCTCTTGACCGTGAAGGGCGTGAGCTTGAGTTGAAACCCCGCCCCTGGGGCTGGCGCGGCGAGCGGTACGTAGGGCACATCCTCTGGCCGCGTGGTGCCCGCGAGGAGTTGCGGGTTGATGTCGTCGGTGGTCGCGCTCGCGCCCGTTTCAATCCACTGGCGCACGAACTGGAGCTGCTCCACAGAAATAGACTGTCCCGCGGACGGCATAGGCGCGCCGTAGTCGCGCGTGTGATGGCCGGAAGTAAAGCCATTGAGTTTGTGCCAGAGCAGGCTCGTCTCCGGCTTGCCGGGATCGACGAGTCGGAGTCCGTCGGCGCGTGCGTTGGCGTTCGACGGGGTGGCGCCCACTAACTTGGCGTACGCGTCTGGTCCTGTGAGCACGAGGCCGGAGCCGCTCGAGTTATTGGCGGCGTGGCACGTCGCAAAGGCGCACGATTTTTCGAGGACCTGCGACTGCAGGCGCGCAAAGCTGGTGTTGATGACACCCGTGGGCGACTTGGCGTCGCTGCTCGCACCGCCACTGCCGCTGCCGCCTCCGCAGGCGCTGAGGAGCGCGAGCGCGGTGGAGCTGAGTAGCGCGAGGACGATTCGGAGGCGAGTCGCCGTCATCGAGTTCTCTGGGGCACGGGGGATAGTCACCGAATGAACAGTTACTATCCCGCGCCCCCGAAGGGAAGTGGCGCACCCCTCTCACCGAGGGTGCGCCACCGAGCGCCTAATAGCGCGGCCGCATCGCCCCAGCGCGTAGCGTCATCAACCGCTCCGGGCTCGCCACAAAGAGCGAATCCGGCCATTTGCCGCCGCTGAGGATGCCGGCGTAGATGCTCGCCTGCTCGTATTTGTTGACGCCGAGCCCCGCGAGATACTGCAGGCGCAAGTTGCGATCGCGGTTCACCTGCGCGTCGGCAAGCCAGGCGTCGAGCTGATGCCCCTGCGCGGCATACGTCTGGAGCAGTTCGGTGCCGGAGAAGTAGCCAATGTCGGCGAGCGACTGCCGCACCGGCGCAAACTCGGGACGCAACAGCTTGGCTTCGAGCGCGTCCACGTCAATGCGCAGCGGGTCCGGGCTGCCGAGCATCACAATGTCGTAGCCCTGTCCACCGTTAGTGTTGCCGAACACCACGGCATTCGGGAACGCCTCAAGGAAGGTCGAGACTTCGCTCTTCACCGCGGCGGTGCCGCTCTCATACAACTGAATGAACACCGTCACCACGCCACCCGGATTCAGATGGCGTTTGGCTTCGTCAAAAAATTCCTTGGTGTACAGCGTAGCCGCGCCCTTCACCCACGGATCAAAAGGATCGCTGGTGATGGCGTCGAACTTTTCTTTGGTGGTCAGCAGGTAGTGGCGCGCGTCGTCAATCTTCACCGTGACCTTGGGATTCTTGGCCACGTTGTAATTCTGCTCGCCGAAGTACGTGCTCACCGTGGACGGCACGAGCGGTTCGATCTCTACAATCGTCTCGTGCTCGACATCGGGATTGATGCTCACCGCACCGGCTGTGACGCCGGCGCCAAAGGCAATCACCATCACGTTCTTCGATTGCCGCGGCACGAGCGTGGTGAGATGGCCGAGCATGCGCTGTAGGCGCATGTCCTGCGGTTCGCTCGACGCCTGCACCTTGCCGGCGTTGTGATAGTTGAGGTAGCCGCTCTCAAGGCGCGAGACGGCCATCGAGGAGTTCATCCCCTCGCCCACAAAAATGAAATCGCCGTGGCTATTGAGCCACGTGGCGGAGTAGCGGCCGTAGCCCACGAGAATGGCGGGCACGGGAATGACCGTCGTCGCCATCGTGATCGTGAGCGCAATGGTCGCGGCGGCCCAGCCGAGTCCACGCATAGCGTCGCGCTTGGTGGTGGCCTCGTTGGACTCGTGGCCATCCGGTTCCTTGGCACGGGCAAAGACAAACACCAGCACCGCGCCAATAGCGGCGAGCGCCATCAGCACGCGCTGTGATTGTTGCGTGCCGATATGCGCAATCATCCACAAGCTGGCCACGAGTGCGCCGAGAATGGCACCAACCGTATTCGCGGCGTACACGGTGCCGACCAAACGACCGGAATCTTTTTCACCAGGCGCCACAGCGGCGAGTGCAAGCGGAAAGCTCGCGCCCCAGAGCACAGCGGCGGGGAGCACTGTCCAGAGGCAGCGCACAAAATCAATCTGGAACTGGAACCAGGGCGTCGGTGCGAGCGCGGGATTTACGGGCCAGTAGGGGAGCGTGCGCGTTTCGCAGTAGGCGGCCCAGCCAATGGCGGCCACCACCCCAAACTGGAGCACGCCAAGCACACGTTGCGGACTGCGCGCGTTGCGCGCGAGCGACGCACCGAGCGTGGAGCCAATGCCGAGCCCCACGAGCACCGCAGCAAGAATGAGCGAGAAGGTGTAGGTGGTGGCGCCGAGGAGTAACGCGAGCAGGCGCGTCCAGATGACTTCGGCGCCCAGCGCGGTGGCGCCGGAGAGCGCGATGGCCGCGTAGATGGGCCAGCTGCCGGGGGCCATGACAATCAACGGTTCGCGCGTCGCGGAGGCGCCGGTGGCGCCGGTGGCGCCGCCGGCGTTCTTGGCGTCGGCGTGCGTGGTTGCACTCGCGGCCGCGCTGTTGTTGGCGAGCACCAGCGCCAACAGCGCCACGCCGACATTCATCGCGAACGCGACCCACGTGGCAATCTCACTGTCGTGCACGCGCAGCAAATAGAACCCAGCGAGCAGGCAGCCAAACACGGCGCCGCCAATATTCCCCGCATAAAAGAATCCGAGCCAACTCACCCCACTCGGCGTCGCTTTCACCCAGCGCGCAACAGCCGGAAGCGTGGCGCCCATCGCAATGGTGGGGACCAAGAGAAAGAGCGCGCAAAAGAGTCCGCGGAGCAGCACGCCAGCAAAGCCGGGACCGCCAACGGACGTGTACAACCCGCCGGCATAGGGAAGCACGTACAGAATGAACACCGCGCTCGCGCCGATGATCGCTTCGAGTGCGGCATACACGCGCAGGGGATGCGCGGAGGCCGAGACGTAGCGCGGGAGCAGGAGACTGCCGATGCACATCCCGCCCATGAAGGTGCCGAGCACCACGCCCATGGAGACGGCGTTGGAGCCGACAATGAGCGAGAGGTTCTGGTACCAGAGCACTTCATAAATGAGCGCCGCACACCCACTGCCCACAAAGAGCAGGAGGAGGAGCGGGAGGAGGCGTTCGTGGGGGGCGTCGGCGGCCGAGGCGGGCGCGACGTGCTTGGCGCGTGCGTTAGACATAGGGGCGGGGCGGGTGATCGGCAGGGTGAGGTCGTGTACTTACGCTGCCGGAGCGCATGGCGTTGCCAGCGGCGGTGTCTCACTGCGGAAAAAGTACGGCGCGGACCGTGCGGTGGCGACCCGCCGGTTGCCCCACGCCGCGTGAATTGACAAGTTCTTCCGATGCCGACCTTCTTCACCACCCGACGCACCGCCTGGCTGCTCGCCGCGGTGTTCGTTGCGTGCGGCGCCGGCGGCGCCGCACTCTTTCCGCGCTCTTTCCCGATTCTCGCGCTCGATCAGCGCCTGACCGGCCCTCTCGCCGAACAGCGCGCCGATTCGTTTGCCGTAGCGCACGGGCTCCCGCGCACGGGTGAACGCGTAGCCACGCGATTCGGCGGCGACAACGCACTGCAGGTCTTTCTCGACTTCACCGGCGGCGCCGACACCGTGCGCGCCCTCTCGCGTGGCACCGATCACGCGCTCTACACCTGGACGGTGCGCCGCTTCACGGCTGGCGACGCGCACGAAACACGCATCACGATGGCGCCCGACGGACGCGTGATTGGCTTCTACCGCAAACTCGCCGACGCCGACACACTCCCCGCCCTCGAGCCAGACTCCGCGCAGCGCCTTGCCGAAACCGTGCGCGACCGCTGGCTCGGCGAACGCGCCGACCGCTGGCGATTGGCCTCCTCAAGCTACGAAGCCAAGCCCGTCAGCGGCCGTGTAGACCGCACCTTCACCTTTGAGCGCACGGACCGTCGCGTGCTCGGCGCGCCCCTGCGCCTGAAGATTGTGATTGGTGGCAACACGCCAGTGGTTGCCTCCCGCTTCGTCGAAATCCCTGAGAAGTTCGAGCGTCGCTATGCAGAAATGCGCGCATCGAATAATCTCTTTGCCACATACTCTAGTATTGGACAGCTACTCCTCGCACTCGCCGCCGTGTTTGCCTTGCGCCGTTTTGCGCGCGACGGCGGCGTGCGGTGGCGTCCCGCGTTGATGGTGGGCGCCGTCGTCGGCGTGTTGATGACGGGCGCGGCGCTCAACGAACTCCCGTCGAGTTGGTTCGACTACGACACCGCCACTTCGCCTATGACCTTTATGGCAATGGCGCTCGTCGGCGCCGTGGCGAGCGGCGTTTTTGTGACCCTGCTGATTGGACTCACCCTCGCCGCTGCCGAGGCCGCCACGCGGCGCGCCGACCCCGCACAACTCGACTGGTGGCGCTGGTGGCAGGCGCGCGGCACGCGGCAGGTGGCTGGGCGCGTGCTCGGCGGCTACGCCTTTGCCACCTTCGGCGTGCTGTACGTGTCGGTGTTCTACATTGTCACGCGCAAATATTTCGGCTGGTGGACGCCCACCGAGATGCTCGACGATCCCAATCAGATTGCCACGCAGTTGCCCTGGCTCGCTGGGCTCGCGAACTCGTTGCAGGCGGGCATCTGGGAAGAAGCGATGTTCCGCGTATTGCCGCTTTCGCTGCTCGCCATTTGGGCGCGCGACCGTGAGCACCGCATGCGGTGGATGGCAGCGGGCGTCGTCGGAACGGCGCTGGTCTTTGGCTTTGCGCACGCTACCTACACCTCGTGGCCTGCCTACTCGCGTGGCGTGGAGTTGCTGCTCGAGTCGTCGCTCTGGGCAGTGATCGTGATTGTGTTTGGTCCGCTCACCACAATGATTGGGCATTTTCTCTTTGACTTTTTGCTCTTCAGTTTGTTTGCCGCAGCGGGGTCGGCGCCGTCGTATCGCGTGACCGCGGCAGTTGCGGTGCTCGGCTTGCTCGCGCCAGCACTTGTTGTGGCGTGGAAAGTGTGGCAGCAGCGCGGCCTCACCGATGTAACAGAAGCGGACAGCTTTGGTGCGTGGCGCGCCGAACCCGAAGCCGAGATGGAACAGCCGACGTCCATTATCGCATTGCGCGCCATCACCCCGCGTGCGCGCACTTGGGCGCTCTCTCTGGGCGTGCTGGGGCTCGCATTGAGCGTGGCCGCGCCCAAGCGGCCAGTGCGCGGGCCCGCGCTCACCACCACGCGTGCCGTAGCAGAGCACGTCGCGGATTCCGCGCTCGCGCTGCGCGGCGTGCCCGTAGCAGGGTGGACGCATCTCTCACGCGTGGCCGAAGACACCATGGACACGTGGCCGCGTTTCTTAAAAGCACAACGCGCCGAGTCGCTCGCGACGCAACTCGCCATCACATACCATCCCGCCGCCTGGTGGGTGGTGCGCTACGTGCACATTCACGGCGAGAATGAGACGCGCGCCGAAGAGTGGCGCGTGCGCGTCTGGCCCGATGGGCGTGTGATGGACATTCGCCACATCCTGCCCGACGCCGCTTGGCGCGACTCGGTGACGGCCGACGAAGCACGACGACTCGCGCGCGTAGCGATGGCGGCCGCGCACTTCGACACCACGAAGTTTGCCGAAGCCAAGTTAGTGGCCGATCAAAGAGCCGCCGATTCCACCAAGGCGCAACGCAAGGATGTGACCATCACGTACACCGACACCACGCTGCATCTCCCCGGCGGCGCATTAGCGCGCGCGTGGGTGGCGGTGGCGGGGAACGAAGTGACGCTGGTGCGCCGCGGCATTGAACTGCCCGAGTCGTTTGTGCGCGCCGATCGCAAACGGCGCTCCACCATCATGGCCGTGGGCGCGGGCGTTGGCGTGCTAATGTTCGGTTTCATTGTTGGCGGTGCCGTGTATGTGCGCGGCCGTCGCAAAAATCTCATTGAAGACCGCCCCGCCACGCGGCCACGCATCTGGATCGCACTCAGCGTGCTCGCCGTGCTGCAGCTCGCAACGTCCATCAACGGCTTGCCTGCCACTCTCGCCGGCTACGACACCGCCGAGCGGTGGCGGAGCTTTGTGTCCACCACGGGGCTCAGCACGGTGATGTCGCTGGCGCTCGTCGCGTTCCTCGCCGGTGTGTGGACCGCCTTCGACGGGCTTCGCCGCCGCGTGGGCATTCCGTTCTTCGCCCGCGGTAGCAATGCGTGGTCCACCACGCTCATTGCGGGCCTCGGTCTCGCCGGCGCACGCGCGACGTTCGCTGGCGTCATGCCGTGGATTAGCACGGCGCGGATTCCGGATGCGCCGGTTGAAGGCGTGCTGCTCGGCAATGCCATCCCCGCCTTGGCGCTCCCGCTGAGTGTGCCGGCGACGATTCTGATGAGCGTGGCGGTTTCGGCCATCATAGCGTTTGTCTTTTTGCTGATCACACAGTCCAATGCCAAACGGGTGGGATTGCTGCTGGCCTTTGGCGCATTGGGTGGCGCTTTCTCGCTCACGACAGACGGCGGCGGCAATCTCACGCATCCCGCCTTAGCAGCGGGAGTGGCGGTGCTGGCCATCATTGGCTTCTTCATGGCGTTGCGTGCCTTTGCGCTCACCTCGGCAATGGCATGGATGGTGTCGGCTATTCTCGGCATTGCGTATGAGGGAACGCGGCAGGTGATGGCGCCGGGAGTTACAGAGCTGCGTCTGAGCGGCGCGCTCGGACTGGTGGTCAGCGCGCTCCTCCTGCTGGCGGCTCGGCGATTGGTGGAGCAGGAGAGTCAGGGCGGCGCGCCCTAGCCCGTCCGCAGAGAGTGTGGCGCGCCCAACTCGGACGGGCGCGCCGCACACCCTCTGGCCTCCCGGCCGCCTCGGTGCGACTTTCCTAGCGTCACCTCAATGCGCCGGGAGCCGAGCACTATGTCTGAGAACGACCAGTCGCAGAGTCGCCGTGAGTTTGTGGAGAACAGCGCCAAAGCCGCGCTCGCTGCCGCCTTTGTGGCACCCAAGTTTCCGATGATCGTGCCGCGTCACGTGCTCGGCGGGCCAGGGTACACGGCGCCGAGCGACATGATGAATTTTGCCGTGGCCGGTTTTGGTGGCATGGGTTCGGGCAACGCGGAAGTGCTCGTAAACTCTGGCGCCAACCTCGTGGCCGTGTGCGACGTGGATATGGTGTTCTCCAACTCCGAAGTCACGGGCAAAGAGAAAAACCGTGACGGCACGCCGCGCCCCGAGGGCGTAAAGCTCCGCGAGCAGTTTGACAAAGCAAAAAAATACGCCGACTTCCGCGAGATGCTCGAGAAGAGCCCCGACATTGACGGGGTCGTCGTCGCCACCCCCGATCACAATCACGCGATTATCACCAAAGCGGCAATGCAGCTCGGCAAGCACGTGTATGTGCAGAAGCCGCTCACGACCACGGTGTATGAAGCGCGCACGCTCGCGCGCCTCGCCGCGGAGAATCCCAAGCTCGTCACGCAGATGGGCAATCAAGGGCACTCCACCGAAGGCGCGCGCCTGATCAACGAGTGGATTCAGGCCGGCCTCATTGGCAAAGTGCGCTCCGTGGACATCTGGACCAATCGTCCCATCTGGCCGCAGGGCATTCCGCGTCCGCTCGTTCCGCAGCCGATGGTGGCCGGTGCGGTGCCGAGTTGGGGAATGGGGAACATCAACGCGGCCACGGCGGCGGCGATGGGGTCGCTGAGCTATCCGGTGCCCAAGCAGCTGAACTGGGAGCTCTACCTCGGCGGCACGCCGGAGAATTTGCCGTATCACCCTATCTATCATCCGTTCAACTGGCGCGGATGGGTGGAGTTTGGCGTGGGCGCGCTCGGCGACATGGGCGCGCATTTGGTGGATCATCCGTTCTGGGCGCTGAATCTTGGGCAGCCCACGAGCGTCGAGGCCACAAGTTCGCCGTGGGGCACCACGCCGATTGTGCCGCCGCCGCAAACGGGGCCGCGCTCACGCCAGGTGACCTACCCGCAAGCGATGGTGGTGCACTATGAGTTTGCCGCGCGCGGCAAACAGCCGCCCGTGAAGTTGAGCTGGTACGATGGCGGACTGCAGCCGCCGCGCCCCGATGCCTTGCCGGACGACGCGGTGATGCAGCGCGAAGGCGGCGTGATATTCCACGGCGAGAAGGGGATTTTGTTGCACGACACGTACGGCGCCAATCCCAAGTTGTATCCCGTGGGTCTTACGGAACGTGCGGCCAAGGTGCCCAAGACCATTGCGCGCATCCCAGAGCGGCACGAGGTGAACTGGACGAATGCGTGCAAGGGCATTGGTACGGCGAGCTCGCCCTTCTCGTATGCGGCGGCGCTCACTGAGACAATGTTGCTCGGCATTGTGGCCCTCCGTGCGGGGCAGGGAAAGAAGATTATTTACGATGCGGCGAACATGCGCATCACCAATGTGCCAGAGGCGAATGCCTACCTGACGCGCGAGTATCGGAAGGGGTGGGAGGTGTAACTCCGTATCCGGTTTTTATGTAACGCGCTCTGGATTTGTGCGTGCCGAGGCTCCAGCGTGAAGCAGTCACGCTGGAGCCTCTTCTTTTCTCGGCCGAGGAAATTCATGGATCGCTCACAGGAACGTGCGTTGCTCTGGACGCCGCGTGTGCTCGGAATTGTGTACGCCCTACTCGTCGCGTCGTTCGCGCTCGAAGTGTTCAACGAGCCAGGCGAGATGAGCGACAAGCTTGGGAGCTTTCTGATTCGCCTCTCACCGGCCGTGTTGCTCGGCGTCGCGGTGGCACTCGCGTGGACACTCGAGAATTGGGGCGGCTTGCTCTACCTGCTGGTGGCGCTCATCTACCCTGCGCTGCATTGGGGAAGTATGGAGTGGTCGCAGCTGGCGCTGCTCTCCGGCGTGCCCGTGGTGATTGCGCTGCTCTGTTTTGCACACCACTGGCTGGTGTCACACAACCCACCACGCGGCGGTCCGCTCACACCCGCCTGAGCACGGTCCTGGCGTACTCGCTCCACTCGTCTTTGGAAATCTGACGGGCGGGCACACCGCCCCATCGCTCCCCCGGCCCCACGCGGGTGCCGGGGAGGAGCACGGAGTGCGCGAGGATCACGGCGTCTTCACCCACGTGCACGTCGCCCATGATGGTGGCGCGGAGTCCGATCTGCGCGCGCGCGCCAATGATCACTGGCGCAATAATTAAATGGCCGCCCCCTGCCACGTGGCAGAAGATGGTGGCGCTGCCGCCAATGGCCACGTCGTCGCCGAGCGTGATGAGGTTGACGTCTGAGAAATACTCCGTGCCAATGCGCACGCGCTTGCCGATTTTCATTCCCATGGCCTGCAGAAAGAGCGGGCCCACTGGGGTGAGCGTCACGAACGGCAGAATGGTGTAGCGCACCAAGTAGAACAGGGAGTTGTGAATGAACCAGGGGAGGGAGGCGATGGTGAAGTAGCCGCCCTTGAAGGCGTGCAGGCGCGTGGGGAGCACCCAGTTGTAGATGGGGACCACGACGAGCAGCGTGAATCCCCACGCAAAGGCGCTAAGCACCACGACGCCGGCAAAGGCCGGCAGGCGCCACCATGCGGCCGCATGCCAGACCGGGAGCCCCCACCGCTCGAGGATCGCGAAGGCCGGCACCAGTGCCACCCCGTAGGCGCTCAGCCCCACGACGTACATCAGCGCCATTGCCGCGGTCCACGCCGGGGTGCCGAACCGCCGGATCAGGCGGTCAATAAGGCCCCGCTGGGCCGGGTTATTGGATTCTTGGAAGAATGCCATCGTTACACGGTGGCGAAGGAGGCCCTGATAATCAACGTCTACCGCGATGGGCGCGTTTTCTATATGGTAGTGTGGCGTCCGCCGGGGAGCTCTCCCCGCGGGCGTCAGTGTGCTGTCCCCGCGCCCCAGCGGCGCCCCACTTTTCGGGACTTTCTATGATTCGTGTTTCTGCAACTCGTTGGATTGCCGCTGTTGGTGCCGTGGTCGCGATTGCCGGTGCCACGCCGCAGCTCAGCGCCCAGACCGTCGACTCGACGGTGGTCGCCGGGCTCAAGTGGCGCAACGTCGGCCCCTCCAACTTTGGCGGTCGCCTCTCCGATGTGGTCGGTATTCCCGGCCCGTCCAAGACCATCTTTGTGGCTGCCGCCGCCGGTGGCATTTGGAAGAGCGGCAACAACGGCACCACCTGGCGCCCCGTGTTCGACGACAAGCGCATCATCTCGATGGGCGTGTTGGCGATTGCCCCGAGCGATACGCAGCAGGTGTGGGCCGGCACGGGCGAACCGAACTCGCGTAACACCATCGAGCCGGGCGCCGGTATCTACAAGAGCAATGACGGCGGCATCACCTGGACCCTGATGGGGCTCGAGAAGACGCAGCACATCGGCCGCATTGTGGTGCATCCCAAAGATCCGAACACCGTCTACGTGGCCGCCCTCGGCGCCGCGTGGAAGTCGAACCCGGAACGCGGCATCTACAAGACCACCGACGGCGGCAAGACGTGGAACCTCATCAAGTTCGTCAGCGATAAAGCAGGCTTTGTTGACATCGCGCTCGATCCGAGCAACCCCGATGTGCTCTGGGCCTCGAGTTATCAGCGTTTCCGTACGCCCTACTCGCTCCATTCGGGCGGCGCGGGCTCTGGCCTCTGGAAGAGCGCGGACGCTGGCAAGACGTGGACGGAAGTGAAGGGCGGTGGTTTCCCCGCTGGCCCCAAGGGACGCATTGGTCTCGCCATCGCGCTCTCGAACCCGAAGGTGATGTACGCGCTCACCGAAGCCGCCGATTCTTCCAACCCCAAGGACGGCAGCTACAAGAGCGACAACTCGCCCAAGGCGAGCGGCTTGTATCGCTCCACCGATGGCGGCGCGACCTGGGCGCAGATGAACAACTTCAACGTGCGCCCGTTCTACTACTCGCAGGTGCGCGTCGATCCCAAGAACGCCGATCGCGTGTACTTCTCAAGCACGCAGTTGCAGGTCTCGGATGACGGCGGCAAGACCATCCGTGGCGCCGCGATGAACGTGCACGTGGACGACCACGGCATCTGGATTGATCCCACCGATGGCGAGCGTTGGTTCCTCGCCAACGATGGCGGTCTCTCGGTGACCTTTGACCGTGGCGGTAACTTCACGCAGCTGATGAATCTGCCCATCGGGCAGTTCTACGAAGTGACCTACGACTACGCGACGCCCTACAACATCTGCGGCGGCGCGCAGGACAATGGCTCGTGGTGCGGCCCGAGCAAGCGGAAGAGCGCGATTAACAACTCCTACTGGTTCACCTTTGCCGGCGGCGACGGCTTCTACTCGGCGCAGGACCCGACCGATCCGTCGATCATCTACGGCGAAAGCCAGGGCGGCAACGCCTCGCGCGTGAACACCAAGACCGGCGAGCGGATGAGCTTCCGCAAGCCGAGCTGGCAGGAGCGCTACAAGCAGTGGGAAGATTCCATTGCCGTGGTGCGTGGCAATCCGCTGACGCCGGAGACCAAGGATCAGACCAAGGCCCTCGCCGCGCTCCGTGCGCAGCAGGCCAAGGACTCGGTGGATCTGAACCTCCGCTTCAACTGGAACTCGCCGCTCGTGCTGAGCTCGCACAATCCGAGCACCATCTACTTTGGCGGCAACCGTCTGCTCAAGAGCACCAAGAAAGGCGAGGAGCTGTTCCTGATTTCGCCTGACCTGAGCAAGAAGCTGCAGGCGAAGATTGACACGTCCATCATGTACACCGGCGGCATCACGCTCGACGCTACCGGCGCCGAGACGTACGGCACGATTGTGGCGTTCGCCGAGTCGTATGTGAAGCCCGGCGTGATCTTCGCTGGCACGGACGACGGCAATGTGTGGAAGTCCATGAACGACGGCGGCACGTGGGAGAATCTCTCGGGGCGGTTCCCGGGGCTGCCCAACGAATTGTTTGTGGCGCGCATTGAGCCATCGCACTTCGACACGCTGAGCTTCTGGGTGGCGTTCGACAACCACCGCAACAACGATTTCGCGCCGTATCTCTACGCGACGACTGACGGCGGCAAGACGTTCACGAGCGTGGTGAACAATCTGCCCAAGGATTCGCCGGCCGATTACCTGCATGTGATTCGTGAAGATCCTACCAACAAGGATCTGCTTTTTGTCGGCAGCTCCCTCTCGGTGTACGCCTCGCTCGACCGCGGCAAGACGTGGAGCAAGTTTGCGGCGAACCTGCCGTCGGTGCCGGTGTTTGACCTCAAGATTCATCCGCGCGATCACGAGCTCATTGCCGCGACGCACGGTCGTAGCTTCTGGATTACGGACATCGCGCCGCTCGAGCAGCTCACGGCCAAAGTTGTTGCGAACCCCGTGCATTTGTTTGAGCCGCGCACGTCGTATCAGTGGGGCGAGGGCCCGACGCTCGCCAGCGGTGGCAATGGCAATGCGCAGGGCTTTTTCACAATGGCGAGCCCCGCGTATGGCGCGCAAATCCAGTATCGTTTGGGCGCGGGCGCAGCGGCGGGTTCGGCGCGTGTCACGGTCAGCGATGCCTCGGGTGACGTGATTGCCACGCTCACCGGCCCCGGCGGACCGGGAATGCACACGCTGGTATGGAACTATCAGGGAACGCGTGCGGCCGCTCCGGCTGCGCCGCTCTCAGCGTCGGAACGTCGCGACAGCATTCTCAAGGCCGTGCGCGGCCCCAAGGTGCTCGACTCGCTCACTGCCGCCAAGTACGACTCGGCCGCGCTCGCGCGTGCCAAGCAGTTGATCCTTCCGGCGGCAGCAGGCGCGGCCGGCGGTCGCGGTGGCCGCGCGGGTGGCGGCGGCGGTGGTGGTCGCGGCGCCGGTGGCGCTCCGTGCTACCAGCCGCTTACGCAGTGGGAAACCTTCTGCGCGCGTCCGGGCGAAGAAGCGCCACGTGTGGCTGGTGCCCCCGCTGATGCCGGCGGTGGACGTGGTGGCCGCGGTGGCGCGGCCGAACCCGCCAACGTGAACAAGATCTTCCAGTTGATTGGGATCAAGCCGCCCGCTCCGGCCGGTGGACGCGGTGGTTTTGCTGGCTTTGGCGGCGGCGCTGGTGGCTTTACGGCCGGCACGGGCGATTACCTCGTGACGCTGACCGTTGGCACCACAACGCTCAAGCAGAAGCTCCATGTGGAGCGGGTGAGCGGCGGCGATGATGCCGCCAACCCGTTTGGCATGGATGACGCCGAGCACAAGGAGCCGCGTTCGAAGTAGTGTACGAACGTTCGGCACGATTATAGAACGCGACGGGGGCGGCCAGCGGGCCGCCCCCGTCGTGCGTTGGAGCTGCGTGTCTGCTGGACGGACGCCATGCGGCGAAGTAATCTGATGCCTTCACTCTTCCCCCGGAGAACGCATGGCCACGACCCGACGCGAATTCATTGAACAGATTGGAGGCGGCGCTGCATTCCTCGGGCTCCCCGCCGTCCTCGGCGCGATGCCTTCGGACGCGATCCGTGCGACGTCGGTCTCGGCCGATCCGGCCGGCGATGAACCGTGGGATCTGCGTTGGGCCGACACGATCAAGGCCAAGCACCGCGTGGTGGTGGACTGCGCCGAGATTGAGGAAGGATCTGGCGTGTTCCGCGCATCGATGTGGGCCAAACAGTACGCCGCCGTGATGGGCGCCAAGCCCGAGGAGATGCAAACGGTGTTGGTGCTCCGGCACAACGCGATTGCCCTCGCCATGCAGCAGGCGTATTGGGAGGCCTACGGCATTGGAAAGAAGAACAACGTAAAGCATCCGGTCACGGAGCAGCCGACGGACCGCAACCCCGCGCTGCTGAACTCCAAGCAGGATGGCACCCCCGCCGATTTTGATGCGATGGCGCTCGATCAGTTCATTGCGCGAGGTGGCATTGCGCTCGGGTGCGGATTGGCTTTTGGCGGCTGCGTGTCGATGATTGCAGAAAAAGATAAATTGAGCGCAGACGACGCCCGCAAAAAAGCGATGAGCTTACTCGTCCCTGGCGTGGTGTTGCAGCCGTCGGGAATCTTTGCCGTGATCCGTGCGCAACAGGCGGGTTGCCTGCAGGTGCGCGGCAGTTGAAACGACTCGGCGCGGGCGAAACGCTCCTCGGCACATTGGTGACCGACCCAACCCCCGAAGCGGGCGATGCGTATGCGCCGCTGCATTTTGATTGGCTCTTTGTGGACGGTGAGCATGGCGCGTTCACGCCAGAGAACGTGGGGGCGTACGTGCGGCGTGCGGCGCATCACACCATGTGCCTCGTGCGCATCGCGACGCTCACGGAGGCCTGGCTCGTCGCAGCGTTCGACGGTGGCGCGGTTGGCGTTATTGTACCGCTCGTGAGCGATGCGAAAATGGCGGCGAGCGCCGTGGCGGCGGTGGCGGGGCGCGGTGCCGTGGTGGTGCAGGCCGAGACGGCGGAGGCCGTGCGGAATATCGACGCCATTGCCGCAACGCCAGGCGTAGCGGCGGTGCTCGTGGGGCCGAATGATCTCTCGGCCAGTCTCGGAATGCCTGGAGAGTTCGCCCGCGACGAATTTCAGCGCGCTGTGCTGGACATTGCCGCTGGTTGCGATCGCGCGGGCGTGCCCAAAGGCATCTTTGGTGCGAGCGCTGATGCGGTGCGGCCGTGGCGCGAACGCGGGTTCACGTTGATTGTGGCGGGCGTGGACCGCGTGATTGGCGCCGGCGGGAGTGCCGGCGCCGCAGCTTTGCGACGCGCGCTCGACGTATAGACGCGTCCCGTTAGGTCGTTGTGCGCTTCTGTTCGTAGAGCGCCGCGTCGGCCCGCTCGAGCGCTTCGTTGAGTGTGAGCGTCGTATCGAGCGGACACATACCAACGCTCGCCCGCACGGTGAAGGCGAGCCCCGGCGGCCGGAGCGCCGCAATGGCACCAGCCAAACGTGCGGACAGTTGTTGCGCGGTGCGTTCCCCGCCTTCGCCAATAAGCGCCACAAACTCGTCGCCACCCCAGCGCGCCATCACATCCGACTCGCGGAGCACGCTGCGAAACGCAGCGGACACAATGCGAATGGCTTGATCGCCGGCCGCATGGCCGTGCGCGTCGTTGATCTGTTTGAGTAGGTCAATGTCAGCAAACACGACGACCGGCACACGGCGCTCCCGACGCGCGCGTGCGAGTTCCTGTTCCGCAAAGAGTGAAAAGCCGCGGCGATTCGCGATGCCCGTCAGTTCGTCAATCAGCGCGAGTCCCTGGAGATCGCGCTCGTAGCGAAGCTGCTGCGTGATGTCGCGCGCGAGCACCACCACGGCCGCGCGGTCGAGATAGACACACGGTGCGGCCGTCGCCTCAACATCCACGAGACGTCCGGTGTGACTGCGGAGCTGACCGCGATGCCGCAACGCGAGGTGTCCCGGCTCTGGGAGCGAGGGGGATTCGATGGGCGCACGAAACTCCGAGGGCACAAAATCTGAGAGCGTCCGCCCACTGAGTTCCGCTTCACTGTCGAGCCCGAGCAGTTTGGCAGCGGCCGCATTGGCAAAGCGCACCACGCCATCCGCGTGCACGAGCACGGCGTCTGGCGAAAGGGCGAGCAACTGACGGTAGCGCGTCTCGGTTTCGCGCAGGGAGCGGAACTGACGGCTCGCCGACCAGCGGCCGGCAAACAGCGCGAGCGCGAGCAGCACCGCCACGGCGAGTGCCGCGCCGTTGACCCATCCGGGCACTTCTTTGACCGGCGCGGGGACAATCACGTCATCGTTGGTGCGCGGAATCACCTGCCACACGATGGGGTCGCTGGGGTTGTCTTGATAGCGCGACATAATGCCGGTGACAGTAACGCTGTCTTCAAAACGCGCCCGCGCGAGATCGATTGGCGCGCCGTGATTGCTGGGAACCCAAATGGTGAGCGTCCCCTTGGCGTCGGGGCGCATGTCGCGCATCGTGAGAAACTGGCCCCCCTCACTGGTGCCAAATCGAGCGACCCGTCCTCGGGCGCGCACGACCATCCCGTCGTATTTCGGGAGCATCGACTGGTCGATCGGCACATCAGCCGAGAGCACGTGGCGCGCCTCGGCGGGGACGACTGTCAACCGAGAGGCAACAAGTTCAAGGGCGCCGCGTAGGTCTGCACGACGCCGGTGGCGACCACGCTGTCTCCCTCATGCACCTCCACAGCGAACTTCTTGGAAAAGACGCGGATGCCGGCGGTGGCGTCTTGCATGGAAATGTCGAACGCCGAGGACTGGAGCTGGCCGGTGCCGGAGGTGGCGCGGCCAGCGAGGGTCACGGAATCGCCCTTGGCCCGGCGGGCAATAGCGGAGGCGATGGGGGTCACAGCGCTCGAGGGAGCGCGGGCCGCGGGCGCGGCCACTTGGGCGACCTGCGGGGCAGTGCCAAACACGGCTCCAATGGCGGTACCAACGGCAGAGCCGAAGGCGGCCAGCTGCAGCCACACGGCAAGCAACAAACGCGTCATGGCAATCGGGGGGCTACGGGGGGAGACGGTGTGCTTTGAACCGGAAAAAACTTACAGCAGCGTCAGGCCGCCGTCGATATGTCACCTTTATTTCGGTCGCCACGGGGGGGGGGGCGTACCACCTCCGATACGCCGCCGCCATTTCGCCAGCATATAATTAGGAAAACCCCGGTCGATGACGCCGGCGGCTCACCCTCCTCTGCCTCTGCCAGGACCCGCGCCGTGACCGAGTTTCTGCTGAATCCCCGCGATGTGACGTTCCAGTTGTACGAAGTGCTCGACACGGCGTCGCTCGCGAAGCGGCCGCGCTTTGCCGAGCACAGTCGGGAGATTTTCGACGCCGTCCTCGACACGGCGCACGGCATTGCCGTGGAGCATCTCGCCAACCATCGCAAAAAGAACGACACAGACGAACCGCGCGTGGTGGACGGCCGCGTGGTGATCATTCCCGAAGTGCAGGCCGCGGTGCGCGCGATTGCCGAAGCCGGATTCATTGCCGGCACGCACGACGCGAAGTTCGGTGGCATGCAACTGCCGCACGTGATCTCGGCGGCCTCGCTGGCGTGGTTCGACGCCGCCAATGTGGCAACCACATCGTATGCAATGCTCACGGCCGGTGCCGCCGATCTCATTGCGAAGTTCGGCAACCCCGAACTGCAGTCGCTCTATCTGCCCCCAATGTTCGAGGGGCGCTTTACCGGCACGATGGCGCTCACCGAGCCCGATGCCGGCTCGTCGCTCGCCGACGTGCGCACGCGCGCCGAACCGCTGGGCGACGGCACGTATAACATCACCGGCACCAAAATCTGGATCTCTGGCGGCGATCATGAACTGAGCGAGAACATTGTCCACTTGCTGCTCGCCCGCATCGCAGGCGCGCCGGAAGGCGTGAAGGGGATTTCGCTGTTCGTGGTGCCAAAGAAAATGGTGAACGCCGACGGCTCCGTGGGCGCATCTAACAACGTGGCGCTCGGCGGTATCATTCACAAAATGGGATGGCGCGGTACTACCTCCGCGTTGCTCAACTTTGGCGAGCAGGGGACGTGCGTTGGTTATTTAGTGGGTGAGCCACACCGTGGCTTGCCCTACATGTTCCATATGATGAATGCGGCGCGCATCTCCGTGGGGCGTTCCGGCACGGCGATGGCGTATTCCGCGTATTTGTATTCGCTCGATTATGCGCGCGCGCGCCATCAGGGGCGCCTCCCCGGCGAGAAGGACCCCAACAAGCCGCCGGTGGCGATCATCGAGCACGCCGACATTCGCCGCATGCTGCTCTCGCAGAAGGCGACTGTTGAGGGCTCGTTGGCGCTGATCTTTGAGTGCGCGACGCTGATGGACGAGCAGGAAACCGCGGCAGAGGAAGCGGCGCGCAAGGAAGCTGGGCTCCTGCTCGAAGCGCTCACGCCGATTGCAAAATCGTGGCCCTCGTATGCCGGTCAGGACGGCATCAGTAACGCCATGCAAATTCTCGGCGGCTACGGCTATGCCCGTGAATACGCCGTGGAGCAACTCTATCGCGACAACCGGCTTAATCAAATCCACGAAGGGACCAACGGCATTCAGGCCGTTGACCTGCTGGGCCGCAAAGTGATGATGGAAAATGGTGCGGCGTTCCGTGCGCTCACCGCGCGCATTGGCGCAGGAATCGCCGACGCCGCATCGCTACTCCCCGCGCAGGCCGACGCCCTCAAGGCCGCGCTCGTCGAGCTCGGCATTACCACCGTCACGCTTGGAAAGGCGATGGCCAAAGATCCGGCGCGCGCACTCGCGAACGCCAACGTGTATCTCGATTGCGCGAGCCGCGTGGTGATCAGCTGGCTGTGGTTGCGGCAGGCGGTGGTGGCCACGCGCGCGCTGGCGGCCGGTGCCTCCGAAGCGGATCAAGCGTTCTACAACGGAAAGCTGCAGGCCATGCGCTATTTCTTCGCTTGGGAGCTTCCGCAGACGACGGCGCAGCACACGCTGCTCCGCTCGCTCGAGTCCACGCCGTTGGAGATGCCGCTCGATCAGTTCTAATAAACGAAACCGTCACCCAACTGCGGTGACGGTGTAGACGATGCGGCCGTTCCCTGAAATCGTTCAGGGAACGGCCGCACTGCTATTAAAGGATCAAGGAGCGGCCGCGATTTTGTTGGTGGCGCCAAACTGATGGCTCCATCCGAACGACACGCCAAACCATACCTTGGTGCCTACTTCTCTCACCGGCGACACCGCCCGCGTCTTCGGGTCGGCCGCGATGATCAAGTGCACCGATGGCGTGGCGGTGACTGGTCCCATGGGGAACGTCGAGGCGGCGCCGATGTCGGTGTGTGTAAAGCCGCCGCGCGCAAAGTAGCCTTGGGCTTCGGCGGCACTGTAGGTCTGGCTCACGCTGTATCCCTGAAGGGCAGAGAAGTGGATGGGGAGCGCAAGGAGATGAACATCCTGCGCGATGGAGAGTTCGGCGTAGGTGCCGTTGACGCGCCAGGTGTCGAGCCAGACCTGTAGCGTCGGTGCGAGGGGCGCATCGAAGGCGGCGCGCGCGTACCACTCGAACGTGTTCTGCGCGCTGGTCATTCCGGCGGGCCCCGGAAAGGTGTACGAGAGTGCGCCGAGTGTGAGCAGGGCAGGCCCGAGCGCGTGCGTGGCCTCGGCCCACACGTCCACTTCTGCAACTCCCGCGGCGGTGCCGCCCCGCTCGCTGATGTCGAGCGCATTGCCGTAGCGCGCGGGTTCAATGTTCGCGTTGGCCGCGGCCAGAAAGATCCAGCCATGGGTACCGAATGTGGCGATGACGTCCGGCTGTAGCACAAACCGGTTTGTCATTGTCGTTCCGCGCCACATGTAGGCGGAGTTCGACGCCAAGTCAGCGGTGACGGTGATCTGTGCCGGCAACTCGGCGGCACCAAACACGACGAGTGCGGCGAGGCAGCGGGCGGCGTAACGAGCGGTGTGTGGAGGGCGCATGGAACGCGGGATATAAGGATGAGCGAACGAACATCCGGATACAGGCGGTATCGTCCCCCCTGCGCTCACCGCAGCGAATCCACGGAAAGTGTCCGATTATCGGACAGTTCTTGAGTCATGCCCCCAATCGGGACTGTGGGGCCGATACCTCTCGAATACCCCCCGAACTGCGAGCGGATGGGACTCGCAGGACCTCACCGTGAAGTCACGCAGGAGTGCGCCGTGCTAAATAACGTGAAAGTGGGAACAAAGCTGATTGGCGGCTTCGTTGCAGTCGCCGCCATCGCCGCCGTGATTGGCATCGTCGGCGTCACCCAGCTGAACAACCTCAATGGCATGCTGTCTGAGGTGTCCAAGAATCGGCTGCCGAGTGTTGAGGCGTTGCTCAACTTGAGCGAGGCGCAGTCGGCAATCGACGGCTCGGAGAATGCGCTGCTCTCCACCACTGCCAACGACGCCGAACGGCAGAGTGCCTATCAGCGTTTTGACGCCAAGAAGAAGGCGATTGACGCGAACTGGAAACTCTACGAGCCGCTCCCGCAGACGAAGGAAGAAGAAGTGCTGTGGAAGCAGTTCGTGCCCAAATGGAACACGTGGCTGAAGGACCACGACGAATACGTGGCGCTGGTGCGCACCTGGGAAAAGAACCGGTCGCCCGCCAACTACAACGCGATGAGTAAATACGCGTTGGTGACGATGGGCGTCTCGTTCTCAGAATCCGAAGCGCTGCTCACGAAAATCTCCGATCTCAATGTGAAACTGGGGAACGAGGCGCAGGTGGCTGGCGAGCAAGCGGCGTCGAGCGCCCGCCTCACGCTCTTTGCGGCGATGTTCATTGGAATCGTGCTGGCGCTCGGGCTTGGCCTGTCATTGTCCAGAAGCATCGTGGTGCCGTTGTTGGCCGGTGTCGACGCGCTCAAGGAGTTAGGGAAAGGGCACTTGGGCACGCGGCTACGTTTGCAGCGTTCAGACGAGATCGGCGTGATGGCGCAAACGCTCGACGCGTTCGCCGACGATTTGCAGCACACCGTTGTCGGCACGATGCAGCAGATCGCGGCTGGCGACCTGAGCGCGAATGTCACGCCAAAGGACAGCCAAGACGAAATCTCGCCGGCGCTCGCGAAGACCATTCACGCGGTGCGCGGCCTCGTTGAAGAAGCGAAGATGCTCTCGACGGCCGCCGTGGAAGGCCGCCTGAACACGCGTGGGAACGCCGAGCAGTTCCAGGGCGGCTATCGGGAGATTGTGAAGGGGGTCAACGAGCTTCTCGACGCCGTGATTATGCCCATCAACGAAGCGGCCGACGTGCTCGAACTGGTGGCGCAGCGCGACCTGACGGCCCGTGTGAAGGGAGACTACGCGGGCGATCACGCCAAGATTAAGGACTCGATCAATACCGCCGTGGCCAATCTCGAAGATGCGCTCTCAGGCATTTCGGCTTCCACCGACCAAGTGGCCGGTGCGGCAAGTGCCATTGCCGATGGCAGTCAGTCGCTCGCACAGGGCACGAGTGAGCAGGCCGCGAGTATCGAAGAGATCTCGAGCTCGCTGCAAGAAATCGAAGCCATGGTGCTGCAGTCCACGCAATCGGCGGTGAGCGCCAAGGCGCTCTCGGAAGGCGCACAGGAAGCCGTCGAGACGGGCGACGCCGGCGTGCGCGAGCTGTCGGATGCGATGGGACGTATCAAACAGTCGTCGGACGCGACCACCAAGATCGTGAAGACCATCGACGAAATCGCGTTCCAAACAAACTTGCTGGCGCTCAATGCGGCGGTGGAAGCCGCGCGGGCGGGCGACGCAGGGCGTGGCTTTGCCGTCGTGGCAGAAGAAGTGCGGTCGCTGGCGTTGCGCGCGGCAGAAGCGGCAAAGTCGACTGCCACGCTGATTGAGGAGGGTGCGTCGAACGCCGTGGCTGGCGTCGGGGCGTCCAACCGCGTGTCCGCTGCGCTGGCCGACATTTCGGCACGCACCAGTAAGGTCACCACGGTCATGAATGAGATCGTGGCGGCAAGCGATCAGCAGAAGGCCGGGATCGCGCAGGTGAACGTGGCGGTGTCGCAGATGAGCGCCGGCACGCAGGGCGCTGCGGCCAACGCGGAAGAATCGGCCGCCGCCGCTGAGGAGCTGTCGGGACAGGCGCAGATGATGCAGGGGGTGACGGCGCAGTTTATTGTGTCGGGCTCCTCCAAGAGCAGCGCGTCGTCGGCGCGGCCGAGCGCGGCACGTGCGCAGCCGTCGGCGGCACGGAGCGCTGTGCCCAATCGGGTGAAGGGACTCAGCAAGAGCAATGGCCACAATCGTGTGTCCACGGCGCTCGCGAGCCAGGCGTCCGCAGATCCGCACGCCGCGATCCCGTTTGAGGAGTTCTAGCCCCGCAGGGCTGACGGGCGGCGTGCACCCCGCCGACCGCCAGACGAACGCCGGCGCTCACGCGTCGGCGTTCGTGCGTTTTGGGGGCATTCCACGCGGTTTCCAATGATTCTGCCTCGAGACACTCGACGTAGGGCGTCCCCGAGCAGATAATTCGCTTATGACTCTCGTGGCGAGTAGGGCCGGAAGGATCCTGTGGGGTGCGCTGGTGGCCGTCGCGCTGACGAGCACCCCCGCGCGTGCCTCGGCCCAGGGAACGGGCGCGATCACTGGTGTGGTGTTCGATAGCTTGCGTGGCGTCGGCATGGCGGGCGCGACGGTGCAGGTGGTGGGCACCCAACATCGCGCACGAACGGACGAGCGCGGGATGTATACAATTGAGGGACTGCCGGCCGGCGAGATGTCCCTCGATGTGCAACATCCTCTTCTCGACACGCTCGGCATCTCGCTGGCGTCGCACCCCTTTCAGTTGGTGATCGGTCAGCACGCGGTCATGAGCGTGCGAACGATGTCGCTCGACGAGTTTCGGCTGCAACAGTGCCCGCGTGGCGGCGCGTCGCGAGGCCCTGGTGTGTTGCTTGGCATCCTGCGCGACGCCGACGCCGACAGCGCGCTCACCGGTGGTACCGCGTCGCTCGTGTATAAGGATCCGGACGCCATTGAGAACGTGGAACGCGTCCGCACGGCGCGCGTCGGGCCAGATGGACGGTTCATCATTTGCGGGTTGCCCATGGCGTACAAGGGCACGGTGCAGATCGGGCGGAGCGGATTTACCACCGCAGAAGTGCGTGTGGACTCCAAGAGTTTTCCATTTACGACCGTGGGTGTGACGATCGGCACGGTGGCCGCACACACGGCCGTGTTGATGGGCCGCGTCGTCCAGCGAAGCGGTGCGGGAGTGGCGGGCGTGCAGGTGGTGGTCGCGGGCACGCCGGTCATGGCGTTGACCGACAGCGCGGGGCGCTATCGGTTAGAGTCTCTCCCGTCGGGCACGCTCGAAGTCGTGGCGCGACGCATTGGCTACGCCGCCACGACCGAGACCGCGATGCTCACGGTGCGCGAGCCGCGGCGCCTCGATATTGTGGTGAGCGAAGCGCAGACGTTGTTGGCGGTGAAAGTCACGGGCAAACTCGACGACGGTTTGGGGCGCGTGGGATTTACCAATCGGCAGACGCATAGCGCCGGCCGGTTCGTGACGCCGGAAGAAATCGACCGGCGCAAGCCGCAACTGTTTACTGACCTCCTGCGGCAGATGCCGGGAATTCACATCTCCAATCAGGGGCCGGGGCGGACGATCGAATCCACGCGGGCCGGCGGTTGCGTGAACTTTATTGTCGACAATGCCCGGTTCGACGCCTACCAACCGGGCGACATTGACGCGGCCTTCTCGTCCGCGACGGTCGGCGCCGTCGAGAGCTACGGCTCGGCCGCTGAAACGCCCGGTGAGTTTCTGATTCCAGGCAAGAATTGCGCGACGATCGTGATGTGGACCCGGCAGCGGCTCTCGCGGCCGTAGCTGACACAGATCTCCCGCGTTGCGGCCGTAGCGGAAACATCTCCCACCTCGCGGCCGTTCATCCGGTAACCGCCCGCTCATCCGTGCGTGACACCGACTCCCTCCGATGACCAAGATCAAGCCCGAAAACCCCGACCTGCAAAAAGCGCTCTCGCCGATCGAATATCAGGTGACGCAATGCAGCGCCACCGAGCCGCCGTTTCGCAACGCGTTCTGGGATCACCACGAAGCGGGTATTTACGTCGACATTGTGAGCGGCGAAGCCCTCTTCTCCAGCAGCGACAAGTTCGACTCCGGCACCGGTTGGCCGAGCTTTGTGCGTCCGCTTGAGCCGGCGCACGTGGTGGAAGTGGAAGACCACGCCTATGGTATGCGCCGCGTAGAAGTGCGCTCCGCGAACGCCGACTCGCACCTCGGGCATGTCTTTCCAGATGGCCCTGGGCCGGATGGGCTCCGCTACTGCATCAACTCGGCGTCGCTGCGCTTCATTCCGCTTAATCGCATGGACGGCGAAGGGTATGCGCGGTACATCGCGCAGGTGAGGCGCGACAATGCGCCCGATGGTTCGGCGTCGTGACGGACGGAAAAGCCCCATCCATCGGTGAGCAGGGGGCGTCTGCCGCTGATGCGCCTCAGGGCACGCCTCAGGGCGCGCGGACCGAGTTGGCGACCCTCGCTGGCGGCTGTTTCTGGTGCCTTGAGGCTGTCTACCTGCAACTCCGTGGTGTGCAGCACGCGAAGAGTGGCTATGCCGGTGGCCGACGGCCGAACCCGACGTACGAGCAGGTGTGCGCTGGGGTGACGGGTCACGCAGAAGTGGTGCAGCTCACGTTCGATCCCGCTGTCATCAGCTACGGCGAGCTCCTCGACGTGTTCTTCACCATCCACGACCCGACCACGCTCAATCGCCAAGGGAACGACGTCGGCACGCAGTATCGCTCGGCGATCTATTTTCACTCCGCGGAGCAAGCACGCGCCGCGCGCGAAACCATCGCGCGTCTCTCTAACGAAGCGCTCTGGGCGGACGCGATTGTCACCGAGGTGGTGCCGCTCGAGCAGTTCTGGCCCGCTGAGGCGTACCACGACAATTATTTTGAGCGGAATCCTGGCAACGGTTATTGCGCGGTCGTGGTAGCGCCGAAAGTCGCAAAGGCGCGCAAGAAGTTTTTCGACAAACTCTCGCGCTGATTTGTAGCGCCGGCGCCTAGGGCACGCTGCAGTGAGGCTGCTGCGTTTTGGTTGCTCGCGCTATCGTCTGTTTGCCGCCGCGTGCCACGCCGCGAGCAATGCCGTCAGGACGAGCACCGCGCCTGCTTGATGCGCGACGCCGAGCCACACAGGCACCGAGAGCAGCACGGTGGATATGCCGAGCGCCGCCTGCACAGACACGGCAACGGCGACCCACATCAGCCGTCTCGCCGTAAGCGTACCGGCCGCGGCGCGCGCACCAACCCACCACGTCGCGAGTCCCGCCACGAGAAGCGTGATGGCGAGCAGTCGGTGATCGAACTGCACCGCCGACGGATTCTCAAACACATTGAGCCACGCGGGCGAGAGCTGCCCGTACTCGGCAGGAATCCAGCGGTCGCCCATCATCGGAAAGGTGTTGTAGATGCGCCCTGCGCGCAGGCCCGCCACAAAGGCGCCGCTCACCACTACGCCAAAGGCGAAGGTGGTCAGCGCTCCAAGCGTGTTGCGGAGTCGAGCGGTGATCTGGCGCGTATCGGCGCCGCGGTCATTCGATGGCGACAGTAAGTCGAGCGCGGTCCACCAGGTGAGCAAGTAGATCACCAGTGCGAGCGAGAGATGCGCCGCCAGCCGATACTGACTCACATTGACGCGTGCGGTGAGTCCGCTCTTCACCATGTACCAGCCCATCGCGCCCTGGAGCCCCATCAGCACGAGCAGGGTGAGCAAGCGCGTGCGCACCTGCGCGGGCACGGCGCCACGCATCCAGAACCAGAGGAGCGGGAGCGCAAAGATCACGCCCACAAACCGCGCCCAGAAGCGGTGCATGAACTCCCAGAGGAAAATTCCTTTGAACTGCGAGAGCGTCATTCCCGCGTTCATCTGCGTGTACTGCGGAATCTGTTGGTATTTGACGAACGCGTCGTTCCAGTCGGCCGCCGTGAGCGGCGGGAGGACACCGGTCACCGGCTTCCACTCGGTAATGGAAAGGCCGCTCTCGGTGAGTCGCGTTCCGCCACCGATGAGCACGAGCAGGAAGAGCGAGGCGGCCCAGAGGAGGAGCCACCGGCCGATGCGTTGCGCGTTGTGCCGGGCGTGGGCCGGCGTCGTCACCGTCTGCATGGGTGAAATATGCAGACGCGCTCGGCTATCGTGTAGCGCCGTGTCGGCGTATTTTCCGACGTAAGACACCGAACATTCCTCTGGTATTGAACGCGGGGCCCGGGACTGGGCAGAAGCCCGCACTGGGAGACGTGGCTCAATGAAGACCATTCGTGCCGCCGTGATGCCGGCGCCCAATTTGCCGATTGAGCTACGAGACGTGCCGTGGCCCGTCCTCGCGCCGGGCGCGGCGATGTTGCGCACGCTCTACTCCGAAGTGTGCGGCACCGACGTGCACCTCCACCACGGCAAACTCTCGGGCGTGCCGTATCCGATCATCCCAGGGCATGTGAGCATCGGGCACCTCGCCGAGATTCGCGGCACGGTTCGCGACATTGACGGCGTACCATTTCGCGAAGGCGATCTCGTCACCTTTCTCGATGTGCACGAAACTTGTGGCGCCTGTCGTGAGTGCTTGGTCACCAAGCAGAGCACGCGCTGCCCGCATCGCAAAGTGTACGGCATCACCTACGGCCTCAACGACGGGCCACTCGGCGGATGGGCGGATCACATTTGGATGAAGCCGGGGGTGAAGTTGCTCCGGATTCCTGAGGGTGTCGATCCGCTGAGTTTCATTGCCGGCGGTTGTGGACTCGTGACCTCCGTGCACGCGGCCGAACGCGCCGAGTTACGGCTTGGCATGTCGGTGGCGGTCCTCGGCGCAGGTCCGGTGGGGCAGGCCGCTGCCGCGCTCGCGGCGCTCAGTGGTGCCCATCCCGTGGTCATGATTGGCGCACCGGCCGCGCGGCTCGACTTTGCGCTGACGATGGGCGCCACGCACGTGCTACCCCTCGACATGCCGCACGCCGAGCGTGTGGAGCAGGTGCGCGCGCTCACGGCTGGGCGTGGCGTGGACGTGGTGATTGAGGCTGCGGGCGATCCCCGCGCGGTGGGCGAAGCGCTCGACCTCGTGCGCGACGGCGGTCGCGTGGTGGTGGCGGGTCAGTACACCGACGGTGGCGACACCACCTACAACCCGCACCGGCAGATCAATCGCAAGCATGTGGAGATTCGCGGCTGCTGGGGCTGCGACTATTCACACGTGCATCGTGCACTGCAGGTGCTCGCGCATCAGGGTGCCAAGCTGCCGTGGGCGAATGCGGTGACGGCGACCTACTCGCTGGAGCGCGCGGCGGAGGGGTTGGCGGCGGTGGAGAGTCGGGCAGTGGTGAAGGCAGTCGTAGAACCAAACGGAAAACAGACAACGGTTATGCGTTAACCGTTGTCTGTTTTCCGTTGCCGGTCTTCAGTAGAGGCGACTACCGCTTCGGTAGCGCCTCGTCAATAAACTTCCGCAAATCTTCCCTGAGCTTCTTCATCGACACCGCGTCGATGTACATCATGTGCCCCGCCGTAAAGTGATCGGTGTGAATGCGTGACGCCCGCACCTTCGGCTCCACGGTCATATGGTCGAGGGTGTACTGCACCGCCCAGTACGGCGTGGCCATGTCGTAGTAGCCCATCGCCACGAACAGGTGCATGTCCGGGTTCTTGGCAAAGGCGCGCTCGAGACTCGGCACCACATTGGGGAATGTGGCTTCCTCGTAGCGCCAGCGGCCAATGCCGCCGCCGAGGATGTAGTAGAGGTTGTCGTTCTTGTAGCCCAACTCGCGGCGCACGTAGTCGTTGAGCACCGGGGTGAACGAGTTGCGGATGCTCGCATCGCTTGGGTCAAAGCTGGTGCGGCCCGCGAGCGGATCCTGCATATACGACGTGAGTCGGCTGTCGAGGCGGCCGCTCTGCAGGCGTTTGTCGCGCAGCAGTTCAGTGGAAAAGCGGCCGAGGTCAATGCGGAGGTCGGAGTCGGTCACGAACTGTTCGCCCACGCCAATGAACCGCGCAATCTTCGCGACAATGGTTTTGCGTTCGGCAGCGGACATCGCGTCGCCTTTCATAAGCGCGGCCGCATATTCGCCTGACGCGAACTGTTCCACACTCTTCGCAAAATCTTCAACCGAGAGTTTCTGTAAATCAGCGGCGAGCCGCTTGTGGTAGTACGCCGTCATCGCGAAGCTCGGGAAGAATCCCACGTACGCGATGTCGTTGCCGCGGCTCGGGCGCGAGTTCTCAAAATTGAGCACCGCGCTGAGGAGCACTACGCCATTGAGGGCAATGCCGTTGTCGGTGAGGTACCCCGAGAGGTGCGCGGCGCGTGTGGTGCCATAGCTCTCGCCCGCAATGAACTTCGGGCTCGGCCACCGTTCATTGCGCGTGAGGTACAGGCGAATGAACTCGGCAACAGAGCGCATGTCTTCTTCGAGTCCCCAGAACTTGGGGCCGTTGGCCGGTGTGGAAGCGCGGCTATAGCCGGTGCCAACCGGATCAAGAAAGACGAGATCGGCTTGGTCGAGGAGCGTGTTGGGGTTGTCGCCATACGCGTACGGCGGCGGCGGATTGGTGCCGTCGGCATTGAGCTTCACAATCTTGGGCCCAAAGGCGCCCATGTGCAGCCACACCGTCGCAGAGCCAGGGCCGCCATTAAAGATGAAGGCAATCGGCCGCGTGGCAGGGTCAGCGCCGTCCTTCGTATACGCCACGTAGAAGATGCTCCCTTCCAGCTCGCCGCTCTGCTCGTTGCGCATCGGCATCATCGCGGTGGTCGCGGTGTAACGGAAATCGGTGTTGCCGCGGAGCGTGTGGTGCGTGATGGAGGGCGCGTCCTCTTCCGTTCGACGCGCGGGCGCTGCGGTGGGCGCAGCCGAGCGCACGGTTGAGTCGGGGCGGGGAGTGGCGGCAGCGGCCGCTCCGGCACCGCGTCCGGCACCGCGTCCGCCCTGCGCAAGCGCGGAAGTCGCGGCCAACAATAAGAGTGCAAAGGCACGCATAGCTTGTAATCCTCGTAGGTGAGTGCGGCCGCGCCGGCCCTTCGCCGGATTCCTGCGGCACACGTATTGTATACTAAGTGGCATCACTGGCGCGAACGCGCCGAGGAGGGGTGCGATGCGCGTGGTGGTCACTGTCGGATTGCTCCTCTCGTGTGCCACGCATGGGGCGTTGGCGCAACGCGTGCGTGGCACAGTGACGCTCCCCGACAGCTCGACCCCAGCCACCGGCATTATCGTGGTGGCCACCGACTCGCTTCAGCGCGTGGCGGGGCGTACGCTTTCGGGCGAACGTGGCGACTACACGCTCGCGCTGCCCGCGGGGGGCGTGTTCGTGTTGCGGGCTCTACGTGTGGGGTACCGCCCCACCGTGCTCCCTCCAATAACGGTTGCGGCCGGCGAGCTGGTGGAGCAGCGCATTGTGCTCGGCGCCGAGGCAGTGAACCTCGCCACGGTGACGGTGCAGAGTAAAAGCGTCTGCCGCATTCGCGACGATTCGGGACAGATGGTGGCGCAGCTTTGGGAGGAAGCTCGGAAGGCACTCACGGCATCGCAACTCGCGGTCAACGAGCACCGGCTCACCACGCGTTGGCTCACGTATGTGCGCACGCTCGACAGTGCGGGGCGGGTGGTGCGCAAACAGACGGTTGGGGTGCGAAGCGGCAACACCTCGCGGCCGTTCGTCAGCGATTCTCCGGAATCGCTCGATCAACTGGGTTACGTGATCAATGTGGGGAGCGATATGGTGTTCCGTGCGCCCGATGAACGGGCGCTGCTGTCCGATCAGTTCGCAAGCTCGCACTGTTTCTCGATTGTACTTCCTACGAGTGGGTCGCTTGACCGCATTGGCGTTGGGTTTAGCCCATCGGCGGCGCGCAATAATGTGAAAGACATTGAGGGGACATTCTGGCTCGACCGCGCCACCGCCGAACTGAGGTCGCTCGAGTTTTCCTATACGGGGCTGGCGCCCGAGTACGCTGACGCGGGGACGGGCGGACGCGTGGAGTTCCGGCGCATCTCTACTGGGCATTGGTTCGTGAATCGGTGGTCCATTCGGATGCCGCACATGACCGTGCGATCGTCCGTCACCGTGCGCGGACTTCGCGCCGCGTCGTTCCTGGTTCCCGTGGCCATGCAACTCTCTGGCGGCGAAGTCTCCGAGGTGGCCTTCGGGGGCACGGTGCTGTACGCCGGCGGTGGCGCGTCGTATGAGCTGAGGCTTGTGCAACGGGACTCGTTGCTGGCCGTCGCGGGGACGAATATCGCATTAGAAGGCAGCGACTACACGCTCACGGCAGACAGCGCCGCTCGGGTGCGACTCACGCACGTGCTTGCTGGGCGCTATAAGCTGCAGTGGTCAACAGCCGTGATGCGTGAAGCGGACATTCCTCCCTTCGAACGGCTCGTGGAGATTCGCGACGGCATGCCGGTGGACACGGTGAGTTTGCCGACGGGGGAGGAACTGCTCGCGCGCGCCTGCGGTGCGCCAAAGGGCCGCGGCGCCTCGCGAACGGGGTTGCTGTATGGCACGGTCACGGACGAGACCGGTGCCCCAATACGCGGCGCGGTCGTGACCCTGTCTTGGTTGGCGAGTATCGACGCGCGCGCGGACGGAAAAGTGGCCGTCAAATCGCTCGGGGCCGAAGTGACCGCCGACGCCGCAGGCCGCTGGCGCGTGTGTGGTGTGCCGCGAGAGAGGGTGGTGCAACTGTATGCTGCGCCGGCCGCCGGCGGCACGCACTCGCCGAACGCGCGCGCACAACTGTTGCCGCCTCAGCTTCTCGTCCGCGTGCCGCTCACCGTGCATCGCGCGCCGTAGCGAGAGTCCACGCTGAGGCGCTATGTTCGCAGCGACTCTTTCACGGGGTACCTATGTCCGGGGTGTCGAGTATTGGTCAGATTGCCGTGGTGTGCCACGATGTGCCGCGCGCCACGGCGTTTTATCGCGACGCCGTCGGGCTGCCTTTCTTGTTCGAGACCACCGGCCTCGCCTTTTTCCGCTGCGGCGAGACCCGCCTCATGCTCTCAACCACCGAGCAGGCGGAGCTCGCGCCGCCCGGTTCTGTACTGTACTTCAAGACATCCGATCTCGACGCCTCCACCTCGGCGCTCGTCGCACAGGGAGCGACGGTGGAACGCGAGCCGCATCTCGTGGCGCGGATGCCCGACCACGAGCTCTGGATGAGTTTCTGGCGCGATACCGAAGGCAACCTGATGGCGTTTATGCAGGAAAAGCCGTTGGGGTAGCGTGGCGCGGATCAGCGTGAACCGACAACGAACAACCGCAGACGAACAACCGTTTACCGTAGGCCGTTTACCGTTTTCAGTTTCAGTATTCCATTGATCGTCCTCCTGAATTTACCGAGCCCATGCGCCCACTCTGCACTCTCCTCGCGATTGTCGCTCTCTCCGCGACTCCGGCACTCCACGCCCAAGCCCCCACAGCGCCGCCCAACTTCGACGCGTACGTCGCCTCCGTCCTCAAGGCATTCCGCGTGCCTGGGGTTGCTGTTGCCATTGTGAAGGACGGCAAGGTCATTGTCGCGCAGGGCTTTGGCGTCCGTAAACTCGGTGAGCCAGCCAAGGTCAACGCTGAAACGCGATTTGGCATCGCATCCAACACCAAGGCCTTCACCGCCACGGCGCTCGCTATTCTCGTGGAACGCGGCAAAGTGGAATGGGATGCGCCCGTCACGCGCTATCTCCCCGACTTCGCGATGTACGATCCCTTTGTCACCCGCGAAATCACCGTGCGCGATCTGCTCGTGCATCGCAGCGGCCTCGGCCTCGGCGCTGGCGATCTGCTCTGGTGGCCCGCATCAACGTACTCGCGCAAGGAAATCTCGCAGCGCCTGCGCTACATCAAACCCGCCACCTCATTCCGCAGTGCGTATGCGTACGACAATGTGCTCTATCTCGTGGCGGGTGAACTTATCGAGAAGGTGAGCGGCATGACGTGGGAAGCGTTTGTGGCCAAGGAACTCCTCACGCCGCTCGGCATGACGCACAGCACCGTGCGCCACGCCGATGCCGCCGCTGGTGGTAATGTCGCCACGACGCACGCCGATGTGAACGGCAAAGTGGTCGCCGTACCGCCCATGGTGAGCGACAACACAAACCCCGCCGGCGGCATCAACAGCGGCGCCACCGACATCGCCCGCTGGATGATCACGCAGCTCGACTCCGGCCGCACGCCCGATGGCAAACGACTCTGGTCACCGGCTTCCGCGCGCGAACTCTGGACCGGCGTGACCCCCACGCCCATCGGCAGCGCACCGCCGGGCATGGAGCCGCTCCGCGCCAACTTCGGCCTCTACGCGCTTGGCTTTGGCACGCGCGATTACCGCGGCTACAAAATGCTCAGTCACACCGGAGGACTGCCGGGGTACGTCAGTCAAATCTTGATGATCCCCGACAAACGCCTCGGGGTGGCGGTATTCACCAATCAGGAATCGAGCGCTGCGTTCCAGTCGATTACACACCGCGTACTCGATTACTACCTTGGTGCGCCGACCGTGGATTGGTTGGGCGGTTACAAAAAGCTGGAAGCGAGCGAGATGGCCGAGCTCGCAAAAGCCACCACAACGCAGACCACGCGCGACACGACCGTGCGCCCAACGCTTCCGCTCGCGCGCTACGCCACCACCTACACCGACGTCTGGTACGGCGACGTGTCGGTCACGCAGGAAGGCGCGCGCCTTGCCATCCGCTTCAGCCATTCCCCTGAGTTGTCCGGCACGCTGGAGCACCAAAAGGGCGACGCCTTTATTGCACGCTGGAACGATCGTTCGCTTCGCGCCGATGCCTTTGTGCAGTTTGTGGTGCAGGATGGCAAAGTCACGGAAATGAAAATGACCCCCACGCCAGGGGTCGACTTCAGCTTTGACTTTCAAGATCTGGTGCTGCGCCCCGCCGCCAAGCCGTAACTCAGGCGGCGCACCTCAGAAGGGACGCACGATCACCATGGCGACGATCACGAGCAGCAATGTCGTTGGCACGGAATGCAGCCAGCGACATTGCGGCGCCGTGAGCACGTAGTCGCCACGCGCGAAGCGCGTAGCCACCCAATGCGCGTAACCGTCGTACAACAGCATCACCGCCACGGAACCGAGCTTGAGCTGCATCCAACGCTCGTGCATCAGCTCGGGATGCACCGTCAGCATCGTGAGCCCAAGCCCTACTGTGGCGAGCGCGCCGGGCAGCATCACAATCCGCAGCAACCGGCGCTCCATCACCACGAGCAGCGCCGACGCATCGGCGGAGGCACGTCGCTCCACGTGAAAGCCGAAGAGCCGGAAGATGTACGAGCTCCCCGACATCCAGGTGATGACGGCGAGCAGGTGCGCGGCTTTGAACCAGAGATACGACATCCGTCAAACGAAACACACGCCCACCTCGGCGACAAGCCTTGTGCCGCTGGCCGCACCTTCGCATTGTCCTTGCACCCACATCTGGAGTCACGGTGTCTGTTTTTTTAGGCAAAATTGTGTGCATCACCGGCGCCGCTTCTGGCATCGGACGCGGCATCGCCGAATCGGTGGCAAAGCAGGGCGCCACCGTCATCGCCACGGACCGTGACGGTGCAGGCGCCGAGCTGGTTGCCGCAGCAATTCGTGAACGGGGCGGCAAGGCCTCGGCGTCGGCTCTCGATGTGACGGATGCCGCCGCCATGCAGGCCATGGTGGATGGCGTGATCGCCGAGCACGGACGCATTGACTACTTCTTCAACAATGCCGGCATTGGTTTTCGCGGCGAAGTGCGCGACGCCACGCTCGCGCAGTGGAAGCAGGTGCTCGACGTCAACCTGATGGGCGTCATCTACGGCATTCATGCCGTGTATCCATATATGGTGCAGCAGCGGAGCGGGCATATCGTGAATACGGCCTCGCTCTCGGGGCTTATCGTGTCGCCAGCACTCGCACCCTATTCGGCGAGTAAGCACGCCGTGGTGGGGCTCTCGCGCGCGCTGCGAGTGGAGGGCGCCGAGTTGGGGGTCAAGGTGACGGCGCTCTGCCCAGGCTTTCTCGACACCAATATCTATGCGTCCGCCATCCGGGCTGGCCAGACGACCGATACCGTGCGGAACCCCGTGCCGATGGCCATTCATCCCCTCGACGCTGGGGTGGCCGAAATGCTCCTCGGCGTGGAACGGAACGAGGAGCTGGTGGTGCTCCCGCGTGCCGGGCGCATTGCGTACTTCTTGAGCCGCTTCGCGCCGGGTCGCCTCGCGAAAATCGGCCTCAAGCAGATGCGCCGGTTCCGACGCTATCGGGTGGAGCCAAAGGCATAACCGTCGGCGCAATTGCGCATCCTGCCGCCGTGTCGCAACGTAAAAGGATGACAACCCGCCGCCGTTTTCTCGAATCGGTGTCCGCCGCCGCGGCTCTGGCCGCGCTCCCTCGCGCCCTGCACGCCCTGCCGGGTGCACCGCTCATACGCGAACGCCTCGACCGTTTTGGCGTGCAGCTTTATACGGTGCGCACCGAGATGCAGAAGAGTGTCGAAAATACCCTCGCGGCGGTGGCCGAGGCGGGGTACCGCGAAGTGGAGTTCGCGGGCTATTTCTCCCGAGAACCGGCCGCATTGCGCGCCCAGCTCGACGCCCTCAAACTCACGGCGCCGAGCGCCCACGTGAGCCTCGATGCCCTCGAGCGCGACTGGCCAGGGCAGGCCGCCGCGGCCAAGGCGCTGGGGCACCGCTGGCTGATTGTGGCCTCGGTCGATACCAGCAAACTTCCCTCAACCGCCGAGTGGAAAGCGCTCGCTGGCCGTTTTGCGGCCGTAGGGAAGCGCGCCGTGGGCGACGGGCTCCGGTTTGGCTACCACAATCACAATGTGGAGCTCAAGCCCCTCGCTGATGGCGCCCGCCCGCTCGACATCCTCCTAGGCGAAACCGACCCGTCATTGGTCGATTTTGAGATGGATCTGTACTGGGCCATCTCGGCGGGGGTGGAGCCGCTCGACTACTTCGCCAAGTACCCCGGGCGCTTCCGCTGCGTGCACGTAAAGGACGGCAGCCCACGTCCTGAGTTTGCTATGCGCGACGTCGGGTCGGGCATTATCGACTGGCCCCGGATCCTTGCCAAACACAAACAGGCCGGCATCGAGCACTACTTTGTGGAGCACGATCAGCCCAAGGACGCGCTGGCCAGCATTCAGGCGAGCGCGAAGTATCTCAAACAGCTGTCTTTCTAGCCGCCCCGCGCCCAATTTCTTGGCCATGCAAACTGCCCCTAAACGCCTCATGTATGATGTGGCCATCATCGGCTCGGGAGCCGGTGGCGGCATGGCCGCGCACGTCCTCACCAAAGCCGGCGCCAATGTGGTGCTCCTCGAAGCCGGCGGACCGTGGGACAACACCAAAGATTCCAAAATGCTCACCTGGCCCTGGCAAACGCCGCGGCGTGGCGGCTCCACCAAGGAGCGCCCCTTCGGTGAGTTCGACGCCTGCATTGGCGGCTGGGAACTCGACGGAGAACCGTACACCAAAGCTGAGGGCACCAAGTTCGATTGGTGGCGCGCGCGAATGGTGGGTGGCCGCACCAATCACTGGGGGCGTATTTCGCTCCGCTTTGGCCCCGACGACTTCCGCCACAAGAGCGTGGATGGATTAGGCGACGACTGGCCCATCTCGTACGACGAGATTGCGCCCTGGTACGACAAAGTCGACAAGTACGTTGGCGTGTTCGGTTCCAACGAAGGGCTGCGCAATCATCCCGACGGACATTTTCTGCCGGCGCCCAAGGCGCGGTGTCGCGAACTGCTGGTAAAGAAGGCGTCGGATAAACTCAACGTCACCTGCATTCCCTCGCGCCTGTCCATTCTCACCAAGCCAGTGAATGGACGCATGGCCTGCCACTACTGCGGCCAGTGCAATCGTGGCTGCGCGGTGAATGCGAACTTCACGTCGACCAACGTGTTGATTGCGCCTGCGCTCAAAACGGGGCGCCTGACGTTGCTCACCAACGCGATGGCGCGCGAAATCACGACGGATGACCAAGGGCAGGCCACCGGTGTCAGCTACGTCGACAAGCACACAGGTGAAGACCGGCACGTCAACGCCAAAATCGTGGTGCTCGCAGCAAGTGCCTGCGAGTCGGCGCGGTTGTTGCTCAACTCCAAGTCGGCCAAGCATCCCAACGGACTCGCCAATAGCAGCGGTGTGGTGGGCAAATACATCACCGACACCGTGGGCGCTGGCGTGGGAGGCTTCATTCCGAAGATGATGGATTCCCCCTCGCACAACTGCGACGGCGTGGGCGGTATGCACGTGTATATGCCTTGGTGGCTCGACAATAAAAAACTCGACTTCCCACGCGGCTATCACATTGAAGTGTGGGGCGGGCGCAGCGTGCCGGGCGCTGGGTTCATGGGTGGCATTCATCGTTATCCCAACGGCGGTGGCTACGGCGCCGACCTCAAGGCCGACTATCGCCACTACTATGGTGCGACCGTCGGCTTTGATGGCCGTGGCGAGATGATCCCCAACGAGAAATCGTTCTGCGAAATCGATCCGAGCAAAAAGGATCGCTATGGCATTCCGGTGCTCAAATTCCACTGGGAGTGGACGGATTACGAGCTGAACCAAGCCAAGCACATGCAGGAAACTTTCCGTGCGCTCATTGCCGAAATGGGCGGCGAAGTGTTTTCGCCGATGCCTGGCAAGGATCGCGGCTACGGCATTGGCAATGGCGGCTCGATCATTCACGAGGTGGGTGGTGTGCGCATGGGCAACGATCCCAAAACGTCGGCGCTCAATGCGAATTGTCAGGCGTGGGAATGCAAGAATTTGTTTGTGACGGACGGCGCGCCCTTTGTTACGCAGGCTGATAAGAACCCCACGTGGACCATTCTTGCGCTGTCCTGGAAAACGTCGGACTTCATTGCCAAAGCGGTGAAGGAGCGTAGCCTGTGACCACGCGCCGCGATCTCCTCAAGGCGGCCGCAGTCGCGCCGCTGGTGTTCACTCCCATTGCGCCCGCCGACGCCATGCGCGCCGCCGAACACGCCATGCGCGCGCTCGACGACCAAGCCGCCGGTTCCGCGTACACGCCGCAATGGTTCCACGCCGACGAATGGAAGCAAGTGCGCGTGCTCGTCGACTTGATCATCCCCAAGGACGCCCGCTCGGGGAGCGCCACCGATGCCGGCGTCCCAGAGTTCATGGACTTCATCTGCAAGGACTACGCGCCGTCGTACAACTGGATGCGCGAAGGACTGCGGTGGATCGACGGCTTTGCCTTCAACACGTATCACAAGAACTTTGTTAAATGCACGCCAGCTGAACGGCGCGCTCTTCTCGATCAGATTGCATGGCCGCGCAAGGCCACCAAGGAACTCGCCGAAGGGGTGGCGCACTTCAATCGCCTGCGCGACTTCACGGCGAGTGGATTCTACTCCAGTAAAATGGGTGTGGACGATTTGCAGTACATCGGTAATCAGGCGATTCCCGAATGGCCGGGGTGTCCCAAGCCAGCGCTCGACAAACTGGGTGTCACCTACGATGTGATGAAGTCGCGCGTGCCCGTGCAGGGCGAGTAGCTACCGCGGGCGGCACACGCCGTCTGCTTTACGGAGAATGCGATGATCTGGAACATCCGTGCGTCGGTGCAACGCGTGCTGTTGTCCGCGCTCTTGGCCCCGCTCGCGCTCGGCGCACAGCAGCCTGCCGCAAAAGCACCTTCCGCTGCCGCACCTGTCTTCGCCAAGGACCGACTCGCACGCATCGACGCCGTGCTCGACAACTATGTCACCGAGCGCCGCGTCGGCGGTGTGGTGGCCCTCGTGCTTCACGACGGCAAGGTGGAATACGAGCACGCGGTGGGGTGGAGCGATCGTGAAGCCACTCGCAAAATGACGGCCGACGGCATCTTCCGCATCGCGTCGCAAACCAAAGCCATTACAAGTGTCGCCGCACTCATCTTGATGGAAGAAGGGAAGCTCACGCTCGAAGACCCGGTGAGCAACTGGATTCCAACCTTCGCGAAAACCACGGTCGCCGTGCGCACCGACACCGGCCGCGCGATTGTGCCGGCCAAGCGGGCCATCACCATCAAGGATCTGCTCACGCACACATCGGGCGTGTCGTATGGTACGGACGCTCTCGTCGCGCCGCTCTACGAAGCCAAAGGCCTCGGCCCCGCCGCAGGCTTTGGTTGGTACACAGCCGACAAAAACGAGCCGATCTGCGAATCGATGGAGCGGCTCGGCACCTTGCCCTTCGTGTCGCAGCCTGGCGCCGCGTGGGTCTATGGCTACAACACCGACATCCTCGGCTGCGTGGTAGAGCGTGCGAGTGGCAAGCCGCTCGACGAATTCATTCGCGAGCGCATCACAGGGCCGCTCGGCATGACCGACACGCATTTCTATTTGCCGCCGGCCAAGCGTGACCGACTCGCCGTGGTGTACGGCAGCGACAATACGGGGCATGCCGTGCGTGCGCCCGAAGGGCCGCGTGGGCAGGGCGACTACGTGGACGGCCCGCGCCGGAGCTTTGCCGGTGGTGCCGGACTCCTTTCAACTGCGCACGACTACGCGCGCTTCTTAGAAATGATCCGCCGTCGCGGCACGCTCGACGGTAAACGCATTCTCGCGCCGCACACCGTGGGGCTGATGACCACCAATCAGGTGGGCACCCTCGCCGGCGACGGCATGGGGTGGGGGCTCGGTTTTCAGATCACAGAGCGCTACGGCGCCTCGGGCTCCGCGTCGGTCGGCACCTTTGGCTGGGGCGGCGCCTACGGCTCCAACTACAAGGTGGACCCCGCTGAGGGGCTGGTGATCGTGCTGATGGTGAACCAGCTGCCGAACACTTCGGGAATCGCCACCAAGTTCTCGAATCTGGTCTATCAAGCACTCGTCGGAGGGGCGCGCTGAGCGAATCATCGTTCGGCGGGCACTGCGCGTACATCTATAGAGTGCTCCGTTGTCGAAGCGCGCCCACCCCCTTGGCGCGTTCACCACACTCCAAAGAGCAAATGAACCTCTCGACGCGATTCTTGCTGGCCGTGGCGCTGCTCCCCGCCGTCAGCGTGGCGCAGGCGCCACCGCGAGCCGTACGCCGCGATGTGCCGATCACCAACACCATTCGCCGCGCCTTGGCGGCTGGTACGCGCGATTCCACCGGACGCCCGGGGCGCAACTACTGGCAGCTCCGCACCGACTACACCATCCGCGCGCGTCTCGACCCCGCCACGTCACGCATCAGCGGCCGCGAGTCCATCACGCTGCAGAACAACAGCCCGGACTCGCTGCGTAGCATTGTCCTCCGGCTCGACATGAACATGTTCTTGTTCAACGTGCCGCGCGCCGCACCCTGGGTGCCAGCGGAACTCACCGACGGTTTCGCGATTTCGCGCATGAGCGTGGATGGCGAACCGGTGAACCTCAACGCACCGGCAGGCCGCGGTGGACGTGGGGCCGCAGCGCCTGCAGCCACGCAGAACAGCGCGAGCGGACTCAACAGCACGCGCGCCACGATCAATCTGCTCAAGGCGATTCCCGCCCACGGCAAAGCGACGCTCGATATTGAGTGGAGTCACAAAGTGCCGGGCGGTCCGGGACAGTCGCACCGCATGACGCAGCGCTGGGCCGACACGCTCTATCAGCCCACGCAATGGTATCCGCGTGTTGCTGTGTACGACGATCTCCGTGGTTGGGACCCAGAGCTTTATCTCGGGCCGTCGGAGTTCTACAACAACTTCGGCCGCTTCGACGTGTCGATTGACGTCCCCGCCGGTTGGATTGTGAGCGGCACCGGCATTTTGCAAAATCCCAACGAAGTGCTCACCGCCACCGCGCGCGAGCGGCTCTCACACGTGCTCGAGTCCGACGACGTGCGCACGATTGTCGGCCCTGACGAAATAGGCCCGGGTAAAGCCACCGCCGCCGGCGATCGACTCACCTGGCACTTCGTGGCCGACACGGTCAACGACTTTGCGTGGGCCACCGCCAAAAAGTTTGTCTGGAAAGCCACGCGCGCCACCATTCCTACCAAGCGCGCGGTGCCCGTGCATCTGCTCTTCCTGCCCGGTGACTCCGCGCTCTACACCAACGCGGGCCCCATTGCGCGTCACGCGCTGGAGTTCTACTCCAAGCAGTGGTTCCCGTACCAGTTCCCGCAGCTCACGCTGCAGGATGGGCCGAGCTCTGGCATGGAGTACCCGATGGTGATCAACTCCAATCAGGGCGCTGCCGATCACGAAACGGGCCACGAGTGGTGGCCAATGACGGTGAGCAACAACGAAACGTGGTACGGTTGGATGGACGAAGGATTCAATCAGTACATGAACATCCTCTCCAACGCCGACCGCGCCGCGCGTCCCGCCAATCTGGATGGCGTGGGGCAGGGCTATGGCCGGACGAGCGGTGACGAAGCCGAGTCGCCGATGATGTGGAACGCCAACTACGGTGGCCAGCAGTACTACAGCTTCACCACGTATAGCAAAACGCCGATGATGCTCTCGATGCTCGGTGGCGTTGTCGGCGACAGCGCCGTACAGCGTGCGCACGCCGAGTGGGGCAAGGCGTGGATGTTCAAACATCCGTCGCCGTGGGACTACGTGTTCTTTATGAGCAACGCGCTCAAGAACCACGCGGCGGAACTCGGCTGGTTCTGGAACAGCTGGTTGTTTACCACGGACGCGGTGGAAGGGAGCATTGAGACGGTGAAGACGAGCGGCGCGACCACCACGGTCACCGTTCGTCACGCTGGGCAGATGCCCGCGCCGGTGGTGCTCAAGGTGCAGTTCGCTCCGACGGGCGCTGCCATCAAGCCCATGAAGAACGCCACGATGCTCGACGATCACACGGCGCTGGTGACCTGGCCGGTGGATGTGTGGTTCGGTGGCAACCGCAGTTACAACGCGGTGCTCGACTTTGGCGGCCGCGCCATTGAAAAGATTACGCTCGACCCCTTCTGCCGTTTTCCCGACAAGGACGCGTCGGACAACGTCTGGCCTCGCGCCCAAGGCGCGGCGCCGGAAGCCGCAGCAGGTGGTCGCGGCGGCCGCGGCAGTGCGGTGTGCGGTGTATAAGCGCGTGAAGAACTCTCGTAGCGGCGGCTCATTCGGCGCCGAAGCGTGGTCGCGCACGACGGCCGCCGCGCTCCTGCTCGCGGTGAGCGTGACATCGGCGTCGTGGCAGGTTGCTGCGGCGCAGACGCCAACGGTGCATCAGCTTCCCGCCACGCCCACGACGGTCGCGTACGGCTACTACTGGGCTGAGGCCAAACCTGCCATTCGCGTGAAGTCGGGCGACATTGTTGAAGTTGAGACGATGCTCACCAACTCGCCCGTGGGGTTGGAGCGGATGGGGGTGAAGCCAGAAGATGTGTCGCAACACCTCCGCGATATTGTGGCGCAGGACACCGGATCGCTCAAAGGCCCTGGTGGGCACATTCTCACCGGCCCCATCTATGTAGAGGGTGCGGACTCCGGCGACGTGCTGGAAGTGCGCATGCTCTCGATTGGGTTGCCGGTGGCATACGGCTACAACGGCTGCAGCGGCTTTCTAAAAGAACTGTGTGAGCCGCGCGCCACGCGGCTCATCATGATGGACCGTCAGAAGATGACCGCTGAGATCGCGCCAGGGATTGTGGTTCCGCTGCGACCGTTCTTTGGATCGATTGGTGTGGCGCCGGCGGCCGCGCTCGGGCGCGTGAGCAGCAATCCGCCCGGGCCGCACGCAGGCAACATGGACAACAAGGAACTCGTCGCCGGCACCACGCTGTACGTGCCGGTATTTGTGAAGGGCGCACTGCTTGAGCTCGGCGACGGCCACGCCGCGCAGGGTGATGGCGAGGTAGACCAAACCGCCATCGAAACAAATCTCACCGGCCGCATTCAGGTGACGGTGCGCAAAGACCTCAAGCTCGACTGGCCGCGCATTGAGACCACCACGCATTGGATTGTGATGGGCACGGATAAAGATCTCACTGTGGCCACGCAAGTTGCCGTGAAGCAGATGGTGAAGTTTCTGATGGAAGCGAAAGGCATTACGCAGACGCAGGCCTATCAGGCGGCGTCGATGGCGGCGGATCTGCACATCACGCAGCTCGTGGACGGAAACGTGGGTGTGCACATGATGATTGCCAAGTCGGTACTCGGCAGCACCAAGTAGTTCCGCGTGCGAAGTGGGCGCGCTCGCGCCCGAACCCTCGATGCACAATCCGGAGTGGTGATGGCGAACAGCCGTAGAGAGTTCATGGTGCAGGCCCCGCTCGGGCTGCTAGGCGCGCTCGTGGCGTGCGGCGATCGCACGAGCGGTGTGGCCGCGAGTTCCGTGGCGGGTGAGGCGAGTGCTGGCGCGACTGTCGCCAGTGCGACGGTAGCGGGCGCTCCTACGCCACTCCCCGGCGCGACCGCCAACGGCCCCGTGCTCAACTGGATTCCCAAGCACGAGGAGCTCGTCTACACCTTTGGCGGCGCCGCGCCACGTCAGCGCATTGTGCCTGGCACGCGCATCATCACCTGGACCGAAGACTGCTTTGACGGGGCCGTGAAGACCGCCGCCGATTTGCCGTCGAAGGTTATGCCGCCGGGGCACGACAATCCGCAGACGGGACCTTTCTTTGTGGAAGGCGCCGAGCCAGGCGACACACTCGCCATTCATATTGTGAAGCTCGAACCAGCGCGTCCGTACGCCGTGTCGAGCTTCAGCCCGGGATTCGGTGCTATCGTGGGCACCGATCGCACCGCGATGCTCGGCGCTGACCTGCCAGAAATGACGTGGCGCTATGAGGTGGATGCCAAGAAGAATGTGGCGCGCTCGCAGTCGCGCGACGGCAAGTTCACGTGGGAGGTGCCGCTCGCGCCATTCCTTGGCTGCCTCGGACTCGCACCGTCGATGCAGGAGGCACGTTCGACGATTGTGCCTGGCGTGTTCGGTGGAAACATGGATTGCCCCGAAGTACGCGCAGGGAACACGGTGTTCCTCGGTGTGAATGTGACCGGCGCGCTCGTCTCCTTCGGTGACGGCCACTACGCCATGGGCGACGGCGAGATCATGGGCGCCGCTATTGAGGGCGCGATGAATGTGGAAGTCATTATTGACCTCATCAAGAAGAAGGCGACGCCGGTGCCGCGCATCGAAAACGCGAATGAGGTGATGTTCGTGGGAAGCGGGCGACCACTGGAGGATGCAGCGCGCCAGGCTTTCAAGGCGATGGTGGGCTGGGTGCGCGAAACGTCTGGCATGACGGAAATGGACGCCTATCAGTTTGTATCGCAGTCGGCAAAGGCGCCGATCGTGCAGCTCGTAGATCCCGAATACACAGTCATGGTGAAGATCGACAAAGCGCGCGTTCCCAAGCGCGGCGCCTGACGCCCCGCGGTATTCTCGCCAGATAAAATTCGAGCACTGACTCATATGCAGACCGCTCTCACCCCGCTGGAGTTTGCACGGCGCGCCCGCTCGCTCTACGGCGACCGCGAGGCCGTGGTCGATGGCGATCAGCGTTGGACCTACGCCCAGTTCTTTGACCGGTGCGACCGATGGTCGAGCGCGCTGCAGCGCTTGGATGTTGCTCCCGGAGACCGAGTCGCGTACATCGCCCCCAACACGCACGCGCAGCTCGAAGGGTTTTACGGCGTGCCGCAGGTAGGGGCGGTCGTGGTGCCACTCAATTTCCGCCTGTTACCGGCCGACTGGGTGTACATGGTCAATCACTCGGGAAGCCGCGTGCTCTGTGTGCATGCGGAGTTTCTCGACCTCGTGAACGCCGTGCGGCACGAGATGCCAGCGGTCGAACATTTTGTGGCACTCGAGGGCAACGCCCCCGGTTGGCTCCAGTACGAGCAGCTGCTGGCCGAGGCGACTGTTGAGTACGCACGGCACGACGTCTCCGAGCATGAGTTGCTCACGATCAACTACACCAGCGGTACGACCTCCAAGCCCAAGGGCGTGATGATCACGCATCGCAATGCGTGGATGAACGCGGTGGGGACGCTGGTGCACCACTCGATGACTTGCGACGACCGCTATTTGTGGACGTTGCCGATGTTTCACGCCAATGGGTGGACGTTCGTGTGGATTGCGACGGCGGCGGGTGCCGCGCACGTTTGCGTGCGCAAAGTGGACGCGCCCACCGTGTACCGTCTCATGCAGGCGGAGCGCACGACGATGCTCTGCGCGGCGCCCACGGTACTGATCATGATTGCGAGCGCTCCCGATGCGTTGCGCGCGAGCGCGCCGCGAGGGATTCGCGTCCTGACGGCCGGCGCTCCCCCTGCGGCGCACACCATTGAGCGCATTGAAGAAGAGCTGGGATGGACCATTACGCACGTGTATGGCCTCACCGAAACCGCGCCGCTCATCAGCGTGTGCGAGCCGCGAGCCGCGCATGCCGGGCTCCCCGTGGCGGAGCGCGCCAAGATCAAAGCGAGGCAGGGGGTGGAGTTGATTACCTCCGGGGAGCTACGCGTGGTGGACGAAGCGGGGCGCGATGTGCCCCGCGACGGCGTCACCGTCGGCGAAATCGTCGTGCGTGGGAATGTCGTGATGGAGGGTTACTACCGCGATCCCGACGCGACGGCGCGGGCGTTCGAGGGTGGCTTCTTCCACTCCGGGGACGCCGCCGTGGTACACCCAGACGGCTATATGGACATCCGCGACCGGCTCAAGGACGTCATTATCAGCGGTGGCGAGAATATTTCGTCGGTGGAAGTCGAAGGCGTTCTCCTGCGGCATAGCGCCATTCAGGAAGTGGCCGTGGTCGGGCTCCCGCACGACAAATGGGGGGAGGCGCCGCACGCCTTTGTGGTGCTCAAACCTGATGCCACGCTCACCGAGGAGGAGCTGCGCACCTTCGCGCGCGAGCGCCTTGCGGGCTTCAAGGTGCCAAAAGGGATGACAGTCGTGGCGGAGTTGCCCAAAACGGCGACGGGAAAAATTCAGAAGTACGTGTTGCGCGGCGGTCGAGCGAGCATCACCGCGCAGTGAAGCGGTGTTTATGCAAAAAGGTCCTCCGTCTCGTCCATTGAGTTAAGTTTGAGGTGAGACTGCTCGCCTGTTGGGCGAACCGTTCCATTCGCAAAACAGTCGTTCGACCGTGGTGAACAACTCAATCCTTTTCCTCAACACCTTCACCGTATGGCCTCCCCGCGACTCGGCGTTGGATTCATTGGTTCCGGTTTCAATGCGCGCTTCCATATGCAGGGATGGCGCGGCGTGCGCGACGCCGACATCCTCGGCGTCTGGAGCCCGAATGCCAAGAACGCGGCCTCGGCCGCGGCGCTCAGCCGCTCGCTCGGTGTTGGCGAAGCCAAAGCCTACAAGTCCATCACGGCGATGGTCGCGGACCCGACCATCGACGCGCTCTGGCTCACGGGGCCCAATCAGGCGCGGGTCGAGAATGTCGAAGAGATTGTGCATGCCGTAAAGTCGGGGAAGGGCACGCTGCGCGGCATCGCCTGCGAAAAACCACTCGCGCGCAATGTCGCCGAGGCCCAATACATCCGTAAACTCGTGAAGGGCGTCGGGCTCGCCACCGGGTATCTCGAAAACCAGCTGTTCGCGCCGCACATCGAAACGGGTCGCGCATTGCTCTGGGCGCGTGGCGCCGCCACCACCGGCCGTCCGTATCTTGCACGCGCGGCCGAAGAACACAGCGGGCCGCACATGCCCTGGTTCTGGAATGGCGCGTTGCAGGGCGGCGGCGTGCTCAACGACATGATGTGCCACTCCGCGCTTGTGGTGCGACACCTGCTCACCAAGCCGGGTGATGCGCTCTCCACGGTCAAGCCAGTGCGCGTCACGGGGCACATCGCCTCGCTCAAGTGGTCACAACCCAAGTACGCCAAGCGTCTCAAGCAGACGATGCAGGCGGATTACACCAAACGGCCCTCTGAAGATTTTGCCAGCGTCACCATCGAGTTCGAAACGCCCAGCGGCATTGCCATCGGCGAGGCGAGCACGAGTTGGAGCTTTGTGGGCGCGGGGCTCCGCCTCTCCGCCGAGCTCCTCGGCCCCGAGTATTCCATGAAGTGGAACTCGCTCGACAGTGGGTTGCAACTCTTTTTCAGTCGAGAAGTCACGGGGCGCGCTGGCGAGGATCTCGTGGAGAAGCAGAACGCCGAGCAGGGCGTGATGCCGGTGGTGCCGGAGGAGTATGCGGCGTACGGCTACACCAACGAAGACCGCCACTTTGTGAACGTGTTCCTTGGCCGCGAAAAGCCGCTGCTCACGTGGGATGACGGTGTTGAAGTGGTCAAGGTATTGATGGCGGCGTATCAGAGCGCCGAACAAGGCAAAACTCTCAACTTCCCACCGCGCGGCAACGACACGTTCGTGCCGCAGGTGGCCAAGGGAACCTGGAAACCGTAACATGGGCATCGCCAGAAATCTCCTCCTCCGCGCGTCCAAGAGCCCGTTCCTGAATCATCAGGCGTCGCATCGTGCGTTTGTGAAGCGTGCGGTCAAGCGCTTCATGCCAGGTGAGTCGCCGGACGAAGCGCTCGACGCCGCCCTGCGTCTCGCCGCCGAAGGACGCGGCACTGTTTTCACCAAGCTCGGCGAGAACCTCACGTCACTCGCTGATGCCGACGCGGTGCGCGAGCATTACCTCTGGTTCTTCGATCAACTCGCGGCGCGTCGCGTTCCGGCGCATGTCTCGGTCAAACCCACGCAGCTTGGGCTCGATCTTTCCGAGTCGGCGTGCGCGGCCGCACTGGATGTGCTTGCGGCCAAGGCGGACTCCATAGGCACCACGTTCTGGCTCGACATGGAAGATTCCACCTACGTCGACCGCACCTTGGCGCTCTATCGCGGCCTGCGTGCCAAGCACGAGAAAGTGGGCATCTGCTTACAGGCCTATCTGCGTCGCACGCCAGCGGATCTCGAAGCACTGATTCCTATTTCGCCCACGATCCGTCTCGTGAAGGGCGCGTACGCCGAGCCGGCTGCAATTGCGTTTCCGGCCAAGGCCGATACCGATCAAGCATTTTTCGATTTGTCGGTGCGCATGCTCGAGGCCGCGGGACGCGATCAGTGCCGCCCGATCCTCGGCACGCACGACATCCCGTTGCTCAACCGCATTGTCGAACGTGCGCGCGATATGTCGGTGAGCGATGGCGCCTATGAGATTCACATGCTCTACGGCATTCGCGACGCCGATCAGCAGCGGCTGCGCAAAGATGGTCGCACGGTGCGCACGCTCATCAGTTACGGCGCGAGCTGGTTTCCGTGGTACATGCGCCGATTGGCAGAGCGTCCGGCCAACGTCTGGTTCGTGATGAAGTCGATGGTGGGCTAGGGCGCCACAGTCCGTGCGGTCGCGCTGAACACGCTCGTTCCAGACGGAGCGGACGGCGATCGCACGGACGACACATCTTGGTCAATCGTCGCGGTGTATCCCCCGTACGATTCCGTTCGCTCGAAGTTGGGGTTCTGCCAGACGTTCGCGAAGGTGAACCCCGATGCCGTCGGGCTTTTGGTGAGCGCAAAGCCCGTGCCCGAGCCGACGAGCCAGAAGCGCGGCGTGTCCGTTCTCCCCAGCGCGGTGTACGACGCCTGCACTACACTCTGAATGGCTGCGGCGTTCGCCGTGTGGCAGTAGATGCCCGGTCGGTACTGTGTCGGCGCGCGCAACACCCGCTCCACCCACGCCTTGTAATAATCCTGCATGATGGCGGGGATGGTCGTCATGTGTTCGAGGTCAAGGAATATCGTGGACCCCGCGGGGAATCCTTCCTGCTGCGTGCTGGCAATCGCCTCATCGGCGTCCAGCGCGCCCTGTGCGGCGCTCAACAATCCGTTGGTGCAGCTCGTGGTGGAAACGATGGACGCGCTCCGCTTGAGCAAGGCGGATCCGCGCACATCGGCGCTCGTCCAGTACTGTTGTCCGACGTAGATCACGGCGAGCCCCCAGCCCATCCCCTCGAGCGTGGCGCGTTTGCCGAGCCACGAGGTCTGCGGCTTGTGGCACGGCGCGGAGAGGTAGTACGACGACCAATAGTACGGTGACGCGGGCTGCTTCCACGCGTTCATCAGCGCGTCGCCCGGATACACAGAGATGTCAAAGCCCGGATACACCGACGGCGTAGTGGGGGGCGTCGTGCTCTTTGTTGCGGTCGGTGCGCTGCTGTGACAGGCCAGCACGAGCACCAGCGCGGACAGCGCGAACGTCGGATGACGTTGGCCGAGTCGCAGCAGTGCGTGGCGAATCATCGGTGAGCCCGGGCGTGAGAGAGTGACTACGCGTTACCCAGCGACTGCGGGAGTCCGCGAAACGTCCGCCCGTGCACAATCTTTACGCCGGTCTCCTTCACCAGAGCCGGTGCATTGGCCGGTGTGATGGAACCGCCCGCCATCACACAGATGCGGTCTCCAGCGCGCTCCACGAGCGACTTGAGGCGCGCTGCGCCCTCAGCCGCTGTCGCGCCCTTGCCACTCGTCAGAATGTGGTCCACCTGTAGCGCGACGAGCAGTTCGAGCGCTTCGTCCTGATCGCGCACCTGGTCGAACGCGCGGTGAAAACCCACGCGCATCGGGCTGGCCACGGCTATCAGCTCCGCGAGCCGCTCGGAGTCCACGTCACCTTCGGGCGTCAGCGCACCGATCACGACGCCGTCGACGCCGAATTCTTTCGCGACCACGATGTCGCGTGCCATCACCGCGATTTCGTCGTCGGTATACACAAAATTCCCAGTGCGCGGCCGCACCAGCACATGCACACTCACCAGCAAGCGGTCTGAGCACCGCGCAATCAACCCAGCGCTCGGCGTCGTGCCCCCGTCATGGAGTGGTCCGCACAGTTCGATGCGGTGGCACCCCTCGCCCTGCGCCGCGAGCGCATCGGCAAAGGTGTCAACGGCGGCTTCGACGAGAATCGCCATCAGCTGCTCGCCGGTGCGGTAGCCTTGGGACGGAACAGCACGAGGAAGATCAGACAGACCACCAACGCCATATACGCCGGCACCGGCCAGATCTTGGTCCAGTCGTGGACGGTCATCGTGCCATTGTTTGTGGCGTAGGCATTCACGACGCGCCCGCTAATTGCAGCGCCTACGAAATAGCCGAGACCATTGGTGACAAGGTTAATGAAACCTTGTGCCGCACCGCGCACTTTGGCGCCCGCCGTTTCGTCGGTGTAGATCTGCCCGGCCACAAAGAAGAAGTCGTAGCACACGCCGTGCAGCAGAATGCCGGCATAGATGAGCCACATCCCCGTGGTGGCATTCCCGTTGCCAAAGGCGAAGTATCGCGCGCCCCACGCCGCCATTCCCACGAGCATGATGGTCTTGATGCCAAACCGCCGCAGGAAGAACGGCAGCAGCAACATGAAGCCAATCTCCGACATCTGCCCAAACGTCTGAATGAACGCCGGCTCCGGCGCCTTGATTTCATTCAGGAAGGGATTGGCAAACGTGTAATAGAACTGGAGTGGCACGCAGAGCAGAAACGAGCCGAGCACAAAGATCAGAAAGTCGCGGCTCTTGAGCAGCTGGAGCGCGTCGAGCCCGAGGGCGTCACGCACACTGAACGGAGCACCCGCCGCCTTGGGGGGCGTGTTGGGGAGTGTCAGCGAAAACAACCCAAGCACCACGGAAGCGCCCGCCGCGAGTTGCATCGGCAACGCGAGGGCGTCGGCGTGCAGCACTTTGCCCACAGTGATGCCGGCAACAATCCATCCGATGGTGCCCAGTACGCGAATGAGCGGAAAGTCTTTCGCCGGATCTTTGATCTGGTGAAACGAGATCGAGTTAGTGAGCGAGAGCGTCGGCATGTAGCAGAGCGCGTACATGATGAGCAGGGGATAGAAATTCGCCCACTGCGTCTGCCGACTCACGAACCACATGATCAGCCCACCCACCACGTGCAAAAAGGCCAGCAACTTCTCGCTCGCAAAGAACCGGTCGGCGATGATCCCCATGAAGAACGGTGACACAATGGCGGCGATCGCCATCGCGCCGTAGGCGTCGCCAATCTGCGTGTCGGCAAAATGACGCGTCTGCCCGAGGTACGTTCCCATCGTGACGAACCAACTCCCCCACACGAAATACTGGAGGAACATCATCACCGAGAGCTTCGCCTTGACCGTGTTCATTTGGGCTCCTTCAGTGTGAGTTCACGAATGCGAATGTTGCGTAGCGCGAGCACGCCGGTGTGATCGCCCTGAAACGCGACGTGGCCCTTGGTGGCTTTGCCATAGATCGGGTGCTCGTTGAACTTGCTCGCCTTCACCTTGGCGGTCCAATCGGGGCTCCCGTAGTCGTATTCAACCACCTTCTGCCCATTGAGCCAGTGTTCGGCGTGCGTGCCGCGCACCACGATGCGCGTGCTGTTCCATTCGTCCGCGGCTTTCACCACGCCGCGCGGCGGTGCATACAGCCCGTAGTTCGACGCTGCCGACGTCAGGGCGTTCTTGCCGTCTGGATGTCCGGCGTCATCGAGCAGCTGGTACTCGGTGGCGCTCCAATACACCTTGGTTTCTTCTTCGGTGGCTCGGTAGAAGGCGCCGCTGTTGCCACCCTTGCCAAGCTTCCATTCGAACTCGAGTTCGAAGTTGCCGAACTCCTCTTTGCTGATGATGTCTTCCACGGGTTTGCTCTTGGTGAGCGTGCCGTCGGCAATGCTCCACCCTTCAGGAAGCTTGTCCATCTTGAAGCCGCGCCAGGCGTCGGTGCTGGTCCCGTTAAACAGCGACTTCCATTCACTTTGGGCCGCCGCCTTGGCTCCTGGCGCACGCTGGCCAGCGGGCTTGCCAGCGGGCTTGCCGGCGGGCTTGGCGGCGGGCTTGGCGGCGGCTTGCGCGCCCGCAGCGGACAGGGCCAAGGACATCAGCAGGGCGAGGGGCGTGAGGCGGTAGCGGCTCGAAAACATCGATGCTCCGTAGAGGTCGGGGGTTGGATCCCTAAGAAATTGCCGCTTGCCACGGCGGAGCGAAAGGCGAACTTTGTAGATATGTCACCCAGCCAGCCACAGGAGCCCACCCTCTCGGTAGAGCCATCGGCCTCCGCAGCGGATATTCAGGCGGTTTTCACCGGACTAAGAGCCTACAATGTCTCTCAAGTTGGGGAGCCGGACGAGCAGCCGGTGCACGTCTTTCTTCGAGACGGCTCGGGGGCCGTCGTGGCTGGGCTGTCGGGGCATGTAAAGTGGAAATGGCTGTACGTGGCCAAGTTGTGGGTGAGCGAGCCGCTCCGGGGGAGCGGGGCAGGACGCTGCCTCATGGCCGCCGCCGAGGCCTTTGCCATCGAGCACGGCGCCACCGACGCCTCCCTCGACACCTTCGGGGATCAGGCGCGCCCCTTCTACGAGAAGCTCGGGTACCGCGTCTTTGGCACCCTCGAGGGCTTCCCGCCGGGGTCCCGACAGTACTTTCTTACCAAGTCACTCCGCGCATCCCGCTAATCGGTCCCGCTATGTCCGTTGCCTCCTACTTCGCCCGCGGTATCCCGATGCTTCCCGTCGCCAACGTGCGGGCCGCCATCGATTTCTACGTGGATACGCTGGACTTCAAGTTCGGTTTCAACGCGGGCTCCTACGGCGGGGTGCGCCGGGATGCGATCGAAGTGCATTTCTTTACCCCCGAGTCGCCCGACGCGCTCATCCCAGCGATTTGCCGCATCGAAGTCACGGAAATTCGGAATCTCTACAGCGCCTACCGCGAACGGTCGCTCATCACACCAGATCACGATGTGACCGCGAAGCCGTGGGGCACTACCGAGTTTTCTGTGATGGACCCCGACGGAAACGAAATCACCTTCGTCGAAGTCTTCGGACTCGGCTCCTAACGGCGGCGCGGCTCAGGCCGTCAGCGCGCGCCGGATCGTTCGCCACACCGATCGCACCGCGAACAGAAGCGCGACCATCAGCGCGACGGCCACCGCGAAGGTGAGAAACGGATGCGTCCAGAGAAAAAGCACAATCCCCGCCACCATCCCGAGTTCGGCGACCGACGCACCAAAATTCGTGACCGGCTCGGGTGATGTATCGATCGCCACGCGCACGCCAAGCTTGGTGGCGTGCGTTGCCAGACCAACGGCACCGCCAAGCAACCCTGCGGTGAGCACGAGCGTGGCGTCCCCGTGCCAGGCGAGCAACACCGCGAGTGCCGCAGCGGCGGGCGGACGAATGAGACTGTGCACCGCCTCCCACGCCGACGCGATCCCAGGGACCAACGTCGCCCCGAACTCCACCACGGTAAGCGTGAACGCCACGCCAATCACCCACGGCGACCGTGCCGCCGCCAGAGGGCCATCCACTGCGGCAATCCACCCCCAGCGCTCAAAGATGCCGAGCAGCGCGATCGTCGCGTACAGACTGATGCCGCCCGCATAGGCGAGACCGAGTGACTGCGCGAGTGCAATGAGCGACGCCATACCGCGAACCTACGCTACCACGGGCCGCTCCACAACAGCGCGTCCTATGCCTGTCCACTAACGGTCCACCCGGTGAAGCCGCGCGCCTTGGCCGCTCTAGGCGCGTTCACCCCCCTTGCTCCAGCAACGTCCGCTCGCGATGCTATGTCTGCGCTTCCCCTACACTCGAAAACAGGCGGACACGATGCTCAAGGAATTCACGAGTTTTCTCAAGCACTACGGCGTGGTCGGTCTCGCGATTGCCGTGATCATCGGTGGAAAACTCAACGATCTCGTCACCGCCGTGGTGAGCGGCGTGCTGATGCCAATCGTCGGGCGCGCGAGCTCAGCGGCCGGCGGTGACTGGCGCGAGTGGAAGCCAGAGCTGGTTGGCATCAAGTTCGAAATGGGCAAAGTGCTCGGCGCGACCGTGGACTTTCTGATCGTCGCCTTCCTCGTGTGGGCGATCGCCAAGTTCCTGCTGCGCGAAGAGCAGGTCGCCAAGAAGTAGCGGACGTCGAGGCGCCCGCTACTTCCAGCGGAACTCGCGGAACAGATCAAAGCCCACCTGATACGTTCGCGAGAAGCGCCCGACGCCGCTGCACGGGCTCGAGCCGGGCTCCATGCTGGCGGCCGCGCCGAGTCCGAGGCGCGGCCGATATTCGGCGGCCACGCCAAACCACCCCGACGGGCTCTGCGTAGACGCGAGCCGACTCCCGCGGCAGACGCCGCCTGAAAGATTCAGGAATGCGTCGGTCCCAATCTGCCGGCCGCCGGTGATCGCGAAACTATTGAGCAAGCCATCGAGCGGGCTCGTGACAATGTTTTGCGGTCCACTGCCGGCTACCGTTGTCACTTGCAGGCTGCTGAAGAACGGGAAGACCGTGCCGAGTACGCCCTCGAGCAGACCGCCGAGCGAGGGAACGAGTGCCGCCGTTGCCGTCTTAACCGCGTTGCTCTGCTGACCGTCGAGCGCGAAGCTCGGACTGCCGAACACCAGATAGCTGATGATCTCGCTCTGCGCCACGGCGTTGCCGAGGTCGCTCGAGAGGTCGAGTCGCGGCGCCGACGAGAGACCCGAGAGATGCGCGGTGATATGCACATCGCGCGCGTCGTTTTCGTCGTTGGAGCGCACGAGGTACGACGTCCAAATATTGAGCGCGGCCGGCTGGTCCTTGGTGCCGGCAATGCGCACGAGTCCGCTGTCCACGCGGAAGGTACGCTTGAGGATCGAGAGGTCGAGTCGGTAGGTGCCGCGGCTCGCGTCAATCTCACCGAGGATGTACGGATTGTTGGCCTGCCCAGCCAACTCAACCGTGCCGCTCAGTTGCACGTTCGCCTCGCGCGACTTGAGCCGCACGTCATTGCCGAGTTGCACGCGCAACCCTGACATGATCGGCATGCCGACGGCGAGCTCGGCGTCTTCGCTGGCGGCAGTGTTCACCACGCGGGCGCGCCGCTGATTGTCTATAAAAAACAACGCGTGGGGGAGTGAGACGTTGCCGCCGAGCGTCGGTTCGCGCACCGGTCCACTGAGTGAGAGCGTCCAGTTGGCGACCGCAGTGGCAAGGCGCGGATCGTCCACGACGGTGAAGTTGCTCGCGGTACTCGTGGCGCGCACCATCCACCGGTCATTGCGGCGCACGAGCGTCCCTTCGGCGGTGATGGTGTTGCGGCCATCATCGTCGTCGGCAAACTGCAGGCGGCGGAGGGTGATGCTGTCCGGCTGTAACTCTGCGTCGAGCGAGAGGCGGCGCGCAACAAACCCCACACGGGGGAGGTCGAAGGCTCCGTTCTCAATGCGGAGCGGCCCGACGGCGTTGAGTTGCTTCCAGGTGCCGCGCAGTTCGACGTTGGTTCGCAGCACACCGCCCAATCCACTCGCGCGCGGCACCAGCCCTTCAAAGTCGGCGAGGGCCAGTGAATCGGCACGCACGCGTAGCGAAAATGGGTCGTTGGGGCGCCGGTCGTCCACGGCGCGCAGGGAGAGATTGACGGGCACGGTGCCGTCAATCGTGAGCGCATTGTGTGCGGCGGTGCTCGCGTTGACGGACACGCGCGCCATCCGATCGGCGTACCGCACGGTCGCGCGAATAGACGGCGCGGTGTGCTCGTTCACGGAGATCGAATCGAGTGACGCCACCAACTCCATTTTTGGCGCATCGCGCGTGCCACTGAGTTGGAGCGATCCGCGCACGCTGCCTGCTAAGTCGGGCACAATCAAACCCGTGAAGGCGAGTTCCGAGAGCCCCACTCCCGCGAGTTGCAGCGATCCTGCCACCTCGCCGGCGTCAGGAAGGCGCAACGTGCCGCGCACATGAGCCCCCGCAGTGCTCGCAAGCGCTACGGAGTCCAAGGCAAAGAGCGATGGCGTCACCGTGCCGTGCACCGCGCGCTCGAGCGCCCAGCGGCCGTCACCGAGCCCCAGCGTGAGCGAGTCGAGCGTGAAACGGGTGTCGTCGCCGTCGCGGACGCCGGTGCCGCGCACGGCCAGGGAGAGGGTGTCGCCGGAGCGTGCATGTGCCGCAAACGCCGCGGTGCGACCGTCGTCAATGGTCGCGGTAAGTCCGACGTCGTTTGTCGCAAAGTTGCCAACGGTGACAACATCAGCGAGAAGAGAGATACCGCCCGTGGCATTCGATGGGAGTCGGTCGAGCGATACGCGCCCAATGACGTTGCGCACACCCATCTCTCCGCGCCGCGCGTCACGCACGCCAATCGTCCCGCGCACGCGAAAGCGCTCCATCGAACCCACAAGCGCTCCCTCCGCCGTGAGCGCGCCGTGCAGCGAGTCCATAACCGCGTGGCCAAGGCTGTCGAGCAAGAGGGAGCGCAGGGAATCGGCGGCGGCAAACTCGAGGCGCAGCGTCATGCTGTCCGCGCTCTCCCCGCGTCTCGCGAGGTGGCCGCGTGCACTCACTCGCCAATCGGCAGCGTGCAGCTCGGCGGTGTCCACGTGAAAACCGGTGGAATCGAACCCAGCGCGCACGGTACCCATGCGGACGCGAGAGGCGCCAATGATGCTCGTGGTGTCGAGGTGGAGCAGGATGTGGGCATCGGGCATCGTCGCAGGCCCGTCCACATTCACAGCGGCGGAGCCGTCGAGGCGAAGCGCGGGGATGTCGCGCCGAGCGAACAATACGCGCGGATCTACGTTCGAGAGCTGCACGCTGCCGGTAAGGATCAACTGCGTGCTGTCGAGTACGGTGCGCCCGGTGAATCGTGCGCGCCCCTGGCCGGCGCGCAACGCACTCTCTAACTGCACCGTGTCGCCCGTGGCGCGTACGTCGAGCGTACCCATGAGCACGCCACGGAGCGGAACCTCGGTGCGTCCGCGGAGAAGCGTTGCCGGCGCAATCGTGTCGAGGCTCAGCGTGGCTTCGAGCCACTGGGTCGTGACGTCCGAGGCAATACGTCCCGCACCACGCACGCGCGAGGGTTGCAGCAGGCCATCGGTGTGCCACGCCACGAGATCATGAAAACGCAGATTGTTCGTCGGTCCCTCGAGCACCAACGAGCCGCGTAACGTCCCGTGTAGCGAGTCCGCCGCGGGCGTCACCCCACCGGCGACGCGCGTGTCCATGTCAGCAAAGCGCACCGTAAAATCGTGGAGCACCGTCTGTGGCCCCGATGCATCCACCACGCCGCCGATGGTCATGCGCGCCATCGCGCCCTTGGCGTGCCGATCATGCCAGGTGAGGGCGATCGTGTCGAACACCATCGCGCTCAGCGGCCCGCCGCGCGCACGCACGGTCCCTTCCATAAAGCCGTCCCACGGCTTCTTGGGCATCGACTCGCCAAACAACTCATGCAACAGCGCCACGTCAATCGGCTGCGCGGTGAGCGCGAGATCGCGAATGCTCACGGTGCGTCCCACCACGGCGGTGAGCGCGCCGGTGAGGCGCGACTGCGACGCGCGAAGGTCGAGCTTCGTGAGTTCGTAGGAAAGCGCGCCTCGTTCCGCAGCATTCCGCACGCGTAGCTCCGTGCTCCCGGTACCGGATTTTGGGAGCAACGCAGAAATCCACGCGAGTTCCTTCACGGCGACCGTGTCGAGCGTGGCCTGCAGGTCAATGCGGGCGTCCCCTTTGCCCGCCCACGACACCCGGCCGGTCATTCGGCCGTGCGTAACACCAAGGCGTAACTCAGGGAGGTCGAGCGCAAGGGAGTCCTTCCACCAGCGCACGCGCCCAGCGACGCGTGGGAGCGTCACGGGCGGGGCGTCAATAACCACGGCCAGTCGTTTGAGGAGCGCATCCCCTCCCGCGACGGCAGGATCCATGATGCGCGTGCTCCCAAGCGCTACCGAGAGCCCGCTAAACACACGGTGCGTGTCACGCGTCGTGCTGCTGTCGGGCTGCACCAGTTCCACTCGACCGTCGCGCACTTCGGCGCTGTCGAGCGTCACGCGCATCGCAGACGGACTCGTGCTTGCCGGGCGCCCCGATGCGAAAATGCGGTCAATATTCCAGCGCCCTTCACGATCCTGTACCAGCCGCGCTTCGGGATGATCAATCAACAGCCAGCGAATGCGCGCATCTCCGAGGTTAGCGCGCCACAGATCCACGTCCACCGTAATGCGCGCCGCCTTCATCACCAGCGCGCCCTTCGCATCGAGCAGTGTCAGCGAGTCGGCCACCACCGGACTGCCGAACCCACCGTCGAGATGGGCCAGTCGCAGGGTGCCACGCCCCTGAAGCGATGCATTGACCTGCGCGACCAACGTGCGACGCAGCCAATCACGCCCGGTCGTGGTGCGTACCACGAACAGTGGAATCGCAACAGCCAACGCGACCACGCATGCCGCCGTAGCGAACCCAATCTTCAGGAATCGCGCGCGGCGCGTCAAAACGCATTCCCAATGCTGAAGTGGAACGCGAGGCGCGGGAGCAGTCCGCCGCGCTTGAGCGGCGTAAATGTCACGGGGCAGCTCAGCGCGGCCGCATGCGTGCTCCCGGGGAGCGGATCAGTGGTGCCGGGGCTCACGCAGGTGACCGTGCCGAGTACTCCTTTCGCGAGATCACCACCCACCACGTAAAACGCGGGACCTGAGGCCAGCGGATACGGATTGTATCCCACGTCCACACGGAATGGCCCGATGGGCGTCACGAGTCGCACGCCGAGTCCTGGTGTGACGCGCGGCTTCGCATTGAGCACGCTAAACACATCGTTGGAATTCCATACTTGCCCAGCATCGACGAACGCGGCCCAGTGCAACAAGTCGGCGGGCCAGCCGCGCCGTGCGCGCAGTTCAATATTCGCCACCCACATGGCGTTGCCGCCGCTGGGGGCAATGCGCAACACCGAACTTGCTGCACCAGCCTCACCCACGACCGTGCCATCGGCGAGCGTGCGCGTCACATACGAATCAACGATGTATGAACCGGGGCCAAGTTGATTCTGCCCGAAGCCGCGCACCGTGTTCTGCCCGCCGGCATAAAACCGCTCCTGTGGCGGCAACAATACCGAACGATCACTCGGCGCAAAGACAAACCCAGCCTGTACGCGAGTGGCCAGCACGAGATTGTCGCCGAGGGCTCGGTATGACGCGGCCTCGCCCTGAATGTGCGCAAAGTCGAGGGGAAGGATGCGCGAAATCTGCGTGTGCCCGTAGCGCAGCTCCACTTGCCAGCGATACCCGTGGTCGGGGTCGCTCGTGGGCAACAACGGATTTCGCGCGAGTGAGCCGCCAATCGTATGCACGGGACTCGGGAGCACAAAGCTCGTGAGATCTTCGAGACGGCAGAACCCGAAGGTCGTGCAGCTCACCGACCGGTCCGCCACCGTTTTGCCGTCCACGTATTGGTACTGCGCTGTGCCAACGAGCCGCGTGCCGAGTTCGCGCGTCACGGCAGCAATCACACCGACGTCTGTCTGCTGCTGATACGCAAAGGGTTCGGAGCGCCGTTCCGTGAACAGCGTGAGGCTCGGGCGCAACTGTGCGCCCAGCACGCCGCGCAGATTCAGCGTCGCACCCGCGTAGTAGTTCAGGTTGCGGCTGAACGGGTCGTCGCGCGTTTCCGACGCGCACAATCCGGAGAATCCGCCGAACGGATGCGCCATACCGATCTTCGACAGCTTCGCCGTGACTTCAAGACGGTTGCCCGTGTTGGCGAGATTCTGTTCCACCAGTCGTGCTGAGGCGCGAAAACAATCGAGGGTGGCCCATCCCACCGTGGTGCGCAGGCGACGTCGGTCTCCTTCAGCCAGTTGCACCACCAGCGAATCGTGCGTGCTGTCCACAGGCACGTTGTCAATACGCACCGTGCGGTACAGCTCCGTGGCGTAGAGGTCGCGCTGACTCGTGGCGACTTCACGCGAGTCGAGGCGATCACCACTATGCACCCGCAGCAACGCGCGCACAGCGTCTGCCGAGAGCGCAGGGGCACGCGTGGAATCGGAGAAGCGAATGGCAATCGTTCCAATGCGCGTCACCGGTCCTGGGCGGAACACGAAGTGCACGGTGCCGCGGTGCGCCGTCGTGTCGCGCCGGCTTGAGTCGAGCGGCTCTCGCGCATGCGCGAAGCCCGCCTCCTTCACCAACTGCTGCACCGAGTCGCGCACAAACTTCAATACCGAATCGTCGTACACCGTCCGTAGCAAGCGTTGCTGAATCGCGCGGGCATCGGCCGCCTCAACCGGCAATCCTGCCACGACGACAGAGTCAATACGAACCGCATTCCCCTCGCGCACCACAAACGTCACCTGCGCGCGTTTGTCGCCGCGTCGGGTGACGGCGCTCTGGACCCGAGTGCCGGCGTAGCCGCGCGAATCATAGAACGCGGCGATATTCGCCGCATCGGAGCGCAACTCAATAGTGTCGAGGCAGGTGAGGGTGCCCGTGTTCCATCCAAACCAGCGCCGCCAAAGCCCCGTACGCTCGGTGCGGATGACCGGCTCAAGGTCGCTCGTCGAAATGCGCGCATTGCCGGTGATGGCCACCGCGTCCACCATCGGATGGCGCGCGGTGCACGCAATCCGCTGCGCGCGCACCGTCTGCGGCCATGCGCTGGCGAGCAGCATCGCTGCCAATACGAGGCGGAGCCGGGGGCGCGCGAATACCATAGAGTAAAAATACCCCACCACGCGCCCTGCCGACACGGCTCCAACACGGCTCCCGCACCCCTGCGGCACCGATCTAGCACGGTGCCGCTCGGGCGCCGGTTTGGCGGCGCGCCAACGAGCGAAACGGCGGCCGTTACCGCGGCTTGGCGCGCTTCGTCGGCTCGGCCTGCAGCGGGTCGTCGGGCCAATAGTGCCGCGGGTACCGCCCCCGCATATCCTTCCGCACGTCGAAATACGAACTGCGCCAAAACCCAGCGAGATCCCGTGTCACCTGCACCGGCCGATGGGCAGGGGAAAGCAGATGGAGTGTGACGGCCACTCGCTCGCCCCCGACACGCGGCGTGTCCGACGCCCCAAACATTTCCTGCAATCGCACAGACAGGGCAGGGCTCTCCGGATCGGCGTAATCCACCGGAATCCGCGACCCGCTCGGCACCGTGAGATGCGTGGGCGCCAGCGAATCGAGCGCGGCCCGTTGCTTCCAGTCGAGGAGGTCGAGCAGAAAGGTACCGAGGTCGAGCTTGGCGAGGTCGGCGCGCTTGCGCACGCCGTTGAGGTGCGTGCCGAGCCACTGGTCGAGGTCGGCGAGCAGCGAGTCGTCGGAGACGTCTGGCCAATCCGCATGGATCGTACGCACGAAGGCCATGCGCTCGCGCGTACGTTGCGCACCGTCGCTCCACGGCAACGCGGCCACGCCAGCGCGGCGCACCGCGTCCAGCATCGCGCGGCGCATCGCATCGGCATTCGGTTCGCGCTGCGGGCGTTCGCGCAGCACGAGGGCGCCAAGACGCTCGCGCGTGATGGCCCGCACGGCACCCGTGGCGTCGTCAATCTCCACCACATCTTCGCGCTCAATGTCTGAGGCAAACAGCGTCTCGAGTTGCTCGCGCGTCAACGGCACCGCGCGGTACACCTTGGCTTCACCTCCGTCGCCGTCGGTATCGCCAATAGCGAGGCAAGGCGCGCCCGCGAGCGGTGAGGCGTCGTCCACCTTGGCGCCGCGGCCATTGCGCATCACAAACCGCGTGCGCCCGCCGCGCGAGAGCGCCACGCGGTCCGGGTACGCCAGCGCCACGAGGTCACCGCACCGCGCGTCGCGATCGACATCCTCTGCGTCGCCGCGCACGCCGAGTTCGCCGCGCAGTCGCCGCGCTTCGTCACGAATCTGAAAGAGTCGGCCACGGTCCACGCGCGCGTCGTGCTCCGCGCCGGGCGCGCGGAGCAGTTCCACTCGCGTGCGTAAGTCCGGATCACCGCGCGCCGCGTCGCCGCGCAACAGATCGCGTTCGGCGAGGAGTGCCGCCACATCGCACGCGAGGGCACCGCACTGCATCTCCATGCCGCGAATCACGAGATGCGCCAGCCGCGGATGAATCCCCACACCCGCCATGCGCCGCCCGTGCGGCGTGATCCGCAACCCGGCATCGAGCGCACCGAGCGACGCGAGAAGCGCGCGGGCCTGTGCATACGTTCCCGCCGGCGGCGCGTCTATCCAGGCGAGTGTCGCGGGGTCGTCGATTCCTGCCGCAGCAAGCTCCAGCGCGAGCGGCGCGAGGTCCGCTTCGAGAATTTCAGGCGGTCGCCGCTCGGGCAACGAGGCATGTTCCCCTTCGCTCCACAGACGATAGCAGTAGCCTGCAGCCAGGCGTCCGGCTCGGCCGCGTCGCTGTTCCGCCGAGTCCTGCGAGACGCGCACCGTCTCGAGTCGTTGCATGCCCGACCGCGCCGAAAAACGTGGCACTCGCGCGAGCCCGCTATCCACCACCACGCGGACTCCCTCGATGGTCAAACTCGTTTCCGCTACCGACGTTGCGAGCACAACTTTGCGGCAGCCGGGCGGGCTCGGCGCAATCGCGCGGTCTTGTTCCTCGAGCGGCAGGGTGCCGTGGAGCGTGTAGATGCTCGTGCGCGGCGGGAGTAAGCGCCCCGCGAGTGCCGAGGCGGTACGACGTATTTCTGCCGCACCCGGAAGAAATACCAGCACATCTCCCTCGTGAGCTGCAAGCGCGCGTTCCACCACCGTCGCAATTGCTGGCTCAATCCACACATCCGCGCGACGCGGCACATACACCGTTTCCACGGGGTACGCACGCCCCTGACTCGTAATCACCGGCGCACCGCCGAGAAGTCGCGCCACCGCTTCTCCGTCGAGCGTGGCCGACATGGCGAGCAACCGCAGGTCGGGGCGTAGCAACTCTGCGGATTGCAACGCAAGCGCCAACCCAAGATCCGCCACGAGATTCCGCTCGTGAAACTCATCGAACACCACGAGCCCAATCCCCTCGAGCGACGGGTCGTCCTGAATCAGCCGCGTGAGCACCCCCTCCGTCACCACCTCAATGCGCGTGCGACGGCTCACGCGGCTGTCCCCGCGCACGCGGTAGCCAACAGTGCCCCCCACCTCCTCGCCGAGCGAGGCTGCCATAAAGCGCGCGGCGGCACGGGCTGCCAGCCGCCGGGGCTCAAGCATGACAATCTTTTGCGCCCCCAGCCACGGCGACTTGAGCAGAGCGAGCGGCACCCGAGTAGTTTTCCCAGCACCCGGAGGCGCCTGGAGTACGGCACGGGTGCCGGCCACCAGCGTCTCGCTGAGGGCGGCAAGCACCGCGTCGATGGGCAATGGCGTCGGGAACACGATCGAAACTTAACGTCGGCGCTACGGCGTACGGCCAACTCCTTCCATGACTGGCTCCAGCTACTCTCCCCGCTTTCCCATCCGAGTGCGCACCTTCTGGCCGTTGTTTGTCAGTTGGGTGGCGGCCGATTTCGTGACCAAGCGCATCGCCGAGGACTCCTTGGCGCTGCACGTGCCACGTTCCGTGCTGGGCGAGTTTTTCCGCTTTACCCTCACGTATAACACCGGCGCGGCGATGAATTTCTCGCTGGGCCAGTCGTCGCGGGTCGCCTTTACGGTGATCGCCGCGGTCATGCTGTTCGTGATTTTCCGCATGTACCGCGAAACCGATGATCGTGACGGCTGGCAGGCCGCGGCGCTGGCGCTGATCGCCGCCGGCGCGCTTGGCAATCTGCTCGACCGTCTGCGCTCGGCCCGCGGCGTCGTGGACTTTATTGATGTGGGAACGTCCGGCTGGCGTTTTTGGACGTTCAACGTGGCGGACATGGGTGTCACCGTGGGCGCCGCGCTGCTCGCGCTCCTCATGTGGCGCCAGCCTCGGCCGCCAGAATAAGTAAGCCGTACCACTCGTCCAGCAATCCAGCCGTTCGTTTCGTAGAGAGAGCGGTCCCGCTGCGCCCCACCACCCAGAGGTCGTCGTGTCGAACGCCGATTCCCCCACCAATCGTCGCGGCTTCATTGCCACGGTCGCCGGCGGTACTGCGGCGCTGGCCGCCACACTCACGGCCGGCGAACTCTTTGCGCAGGCGCGCTCGTTTCCCGACTACCCGGCCCCGCAGGGTGGATGGGACTTGGCGTGGGTCGATCGCGTGGAAAAAGCCAAGCACAAAATGGTGTTCGACCAACCCGAGGTGACGGACGGCCTCGCCGAGAACAACGCGCTCACGTATCTGCGCGGTTATGCGGACGTCTACAAGACCACCGACGCCGACATGGCTGTGGTGATTGTCGTGCGACACGGCGCCATGAGCGTCGTGCTCAACGACAACATGTGGGACAAAATGAAGCTCGGCGAAAAGGGCAAAATGAAGGACCCCACCACGGGGGAGACCTCCTCGCGGAACCCGTTCATCAACATCAAGGCCGACGACAAGCACGCGAGCGTCCTCCGCGAAGGTGCGCTGGATGCGCTGATGGCGCGCGGCGTGATTGTGCTCGCCTGCAACCTCGCCTTGATGCGCAACGCCGGCATTCTCGCCAAAGAAGCGAATATGCCAGTGGAAGAAGCGCGCACGCTCATTGCTGCCTCGCTCGTGCCAGGCGTCATTCGCCAGCCCTCGGGGATCTTTGCCGTGGCGCGCGCGCAGGAAGCCGGCTGCCACTTCATTCGCGCCACGTGAGTCGGTGGGCCTCGTGCGGCACGCAGACACGGGAGTGCGTGTCGCATGAGCGGTAAAGCCGGTAAAGCCGGTAAAGCCGGTAAAGCCGGTAAAGCCGGTAAAGCCGGTAAAGCCTACGACCAAGCGTACTTCGATCGCTGGTACCGCGACCCTAAAGCGCGCGTGGCCACGCGCGCAGCGGTCAAGCGGAAGGCGGCCATGGTCGTCGGAATCGCCGAAGCGCTCCTCCAGCGGCCCGTGAAGACCGTTCTCGATGTAGGCTGCGGCGAAGGCACCTGGCGCGCGCCGCTGCTCGCGGGTCACCGAGGGCTTCAGTACACCGGCGTTGACTCGAGCGAGTATGTGCGTCAGCGCTTCGGCCGCACGCGCAACATCCGCGCAGGTACCTTCGGCACGCTCGATGAACTCGGACTCGAGGGCCCGTTCGATCTTATCGTGTGTTGCGACGTGCTACAGTACGTGCCGCCCCGCGAGCTTACCCGCGGACTGCGCGCCATCGCCGAGCTCCTCGGAGGCGTGACATATCTAGAGGCGTACACCACGGCTGACGAGATCGAGGGTGATCGCAAGGCGTGGCACCATCGGTCGCCGGCCGAGTATCGCAGCGCGTTCCGCCGCGCGGGGCTCACCAGCGTCGGCATGCACTGCTACGTGGGCAGCGAACTGCGGCCGATGACCGCGGCGCTGGAGCGCGCGACAGGGTGATCCGCCGCACCGTGCTGTGCACCGCATTCCTCGGCGCGGCCGCCTGCAGCGACACCACCGCGCCCGCCGACCCGGTCGGTAGCTGGGGCGGCCAGCACATCGCGCTCACGGTCACGGCGCAGGGCGGTACCGCCGAGTTCGACTGTGCACACGGCGCGTTCACGGGCGCGCTCACCCCGTCGTCCGACGGCCTCTTCAGCGCGTCGGGCGTATGGGTGCGTGAACACGGCGGCCCCGTGCGCGATGGCGAGGTGCTCCCGTCGTTCCCCGCGCTCTACGACGGCCGCATTACCGGCACGAGCATGTCGCTGACCGTCACCCGGACCGATTCGGCGATCACGATCGGCACGTATTCGCTCACCAAAGGGAGCGCCGCCAGCGTGTTCAAATGCCTGTGATGAAAGTGTGCTGCATCGCGTCGCTCGACGAAGCTGAACTCGCGTCGTCTCTCGGCGCCTATGCTATCGGGCTGGTGTCGGCGATGCCGAGCGGGCCCGGGCCGATCCCCGATGAGCTGATTGCCGAGATCGCCGCGGCTGCGCCGACGCATCTGCAGAAGTTTCTGCTCACCTCACGGCTCGACGCCGACGACATCGCGCAACAGGTGATGCGCGCCGGCACCAACACGGTGCAGATCGTTGACGCGCTCGTGCCGGGTTCGCACGCGCGGCTCCGCGATCTGATTCCGCACGTACAACTCGTGCAGGTGATCCACGTGACGGGGGAGGGAAGCATTCGCGAGGCGGAATCCATCGCCGCCGAGGTGGACGCCATTCTCCTCGACTCCGGCAATCCCGCGGCGAAAATCAAAGAGCTCGGCGGCACCGGCCGCACGCACGATTGGGCGGTGAGCCGCGCCATCGTGCAGGCCGTCGGCATCCCCGTGTACCTCGCCGGCGGCCTGCGGGCGGAGAACGTGGCCGAGGCGGTGGACGTGGTGCGGCCGTTCGGCGTGGATGTGTGCAGCGGCGTGCGGACCAATGGC